>NZ_ACQT01000094.1 GCF_000175235.1 Acidovorax delafieldii 2AN
AAGCCCGCCGCTCCGTCGATGTGGCCCAGGCCCAGCAGGCAGGGGCGCGGGCGCAGATCGAGGCCAATGCCGATGCCGGCACCGACATGGTCCAGGCTCGGGCGCAACTTGCTCTGGCGCAGGCGGCCACGCTGGCTGCGCAGGCCCGGTTGGCCCAGACCCGTGTGCTGGCGCCCGCAGATGCCCGCGTGCTGGTGCGCCAGGTCGAGCCGGGGCAGATCGTGCAACCCGGCAAGGCGCTTTTCAGCCTGGCATTGGCCGGGCCCACGCAGCTCGTCGCCCAGGTGGACGAGCGTTTTCTCGACCAGCTGCAGCCAGGCCAGAAGGCGTCGGTGGTGGCCGACGCCTTTGCCGGTGAGCGCTTTGCCGCCCGCGTGCTTTCGATTGCGCCAGCGGTGGACGCCCAACGTGGCGCCGTCGAGGTGAAATTTGCCCTCGAGCAGCAGGCTCCCCCCTATTTGCGCGAAGATATGACGCTGTCGGTCGAAGTGGAAACCGCGCGGCGCGAAAAGGCCCTTGTGCTGCCGCTGGCAGCCCTGCGGGGCGCAACGGCCAGCGATACCGCCACGGTGCTGGTGTTGCAGGACGGGCGGGTGCAAGAGCGCCACCCCCGCCTGGGCCTGCGCACTCTGGATGCGGTGCAGGTACTCGACGGCCTGTCTGAAGGCGACGCGGTGCTGTGGGGCGGTACTCCCCGGGTGGGCGAACGTGCGCGTGCCCGACCGGTGGCGTGGATGGCGGGTGCGTCCGGGACCAGGGCCGTCAATGGGGGCTCTGCCGTCGCGGGGCGCCAGGGGGCGGACGCTGGATCCGCCCTCACCAATGCCATGGGGCGCTAGCGGGCCGCACATGCTGACCTGGCCCGGCTTCGAGTTGCGCGTGGCGCTGCGGTTTTTGCGGGAAGGGCGCATGCAGACCGTGCTGATCATCGTGGGCGTGGCGGCCGGCGTGGCGGTCATCGCCTACATCTCTGCCCTGATCAGCGGCCTGCAGTCGAACACACTCGCCAAGACACTGGGCGCCCAAGCGCACATCACGCTACGGGCGCCCGACGACTTGGTGGTGCCGGCGGCGGCGCCCCAGCCGGGTGTCGCCGTGCTCACCGAGACGCAGCCGCGCGCGCAGCGCTTGCGCTCGGTCGCCAACTGGCAGGCATTGATGCCGCTGCTCGAGGGCCATCCCGCTGTGGCGGGGGTCTCGCCCATGGTCTCTGGCAGCGGGTTGGCGCTGCGCGGCGAGGCATCGCAGGCCATCGCCCTGATGGGTGTGGAACTCGACCGGTACGACCGCATGGTGGGGCTGCGCTCGAAAGTGGTCAGTGGCAGCGCCCGGTTGTCGCCCGGCGAGGCCATTGTGGGGCGCGAGTTGGCGTCCGACCTTGGCGTGCGTGTGGGTGACCGCCTTACCGTGCAGACGGGAACGGTGGGCGATTCAGTACGCGTCACGGCCCTGGTGGACTTGGGTGTGAAAGACTTGAACCGGCGTACCGTGATTGTTCCGCTGCGGGCTGCGCAAAGCTTGCTCGGGCTGCCGGGGGGGGCTACCAATCTCGACCTGACCCTGAAGGACGTGTGGGTCGCCCAGGCTTTGGTGCAGCAACTGCGGGGGCAGTTTCCCTACAAGATAGAAAGCTGGCAGGAGACCAATGCCCAATTGGTGTCCGCTTTGAATGCGCAGTCGATCAGCACAGGCATCATCCGCGGCGTGGTGCTGGCGGTGGTGGTGTTGGGCATCGCGAGCGTTCTGGTGGTGTCGGTGGTGCAAAAAGGCCGCGAGATCGGCATTCTGCGCGCCATGGGCGCCACCCGTGGCCAGGTGCTGCGGGTGTTTCTGGTGCAGGGGGCCGTAGTGGGTGCTGTGGGGTCGGCGCTGGGCCTTCTGCTGGCCGTGGCGCTGATCTGGGTGTTCACGCACTTCGTGCGTGGTTCGGACGGACTGCCGCTGTTTTCGATTGCCCTGGCGCCCGCCACCGCGCTGCAGGTGGCAGTGATTGCTTCGGTTTGTGGCGTGCTGGCCGCCGTGGCGCCCGCACGGCGCGCGGCAGCGCTCGATCCGGCGCAAGCCATCCGCATGTGAGGCCGGGGTGAACGTTCCTTCTCCCGCTCCGGCCCTGGTTGCGCTCGATGGCGTGCGCAAAAGCTACAACCTGGGCCGGCCGAGCGAGGCCGAGGTGTTGCATGGCATCGATTTGCGCATTGGACGGGGCGAGTTCATCGCGCTGGTGGGGCCGTCCGGGTCGGGCAAGAGCACCCTGCTCAACATACTGGGCCTGCTCGAGGCCATGACTTCCGGCAGCTACCGGCTTGACGGAGAAGCGGTGCAGGGGCTGGGTGACGCGGCACTGACGCTGCGCCGGCGCCGCACCTTGGGCTTCGTCTTCCAGTTCCATCACTTGCTGCCGGCGTTTTCGGCGCTGGAGAACGTGACGCTGCCGGCCCTCATGGCCGAGGGCCGCATCCGCGCCGCCCAGCGCGAACGCGCACGGGACCTGCTCGCGGCGGTGGGCCTGGCCCGCGCCATGGACAAGCGCCCCGGTGAGCTGTCGGGTGGCATGCAGCAACGCGTCGCCATTGCGCGTGCACTGGTCATGGATCCTCCGCTGGTGCTGGCCGATGAGCCCACGGGCAACCTCGACACCGCCTCGTCGGCAGAGGTTTTCGCGCTGCTGCGCCGTATCCACGCCGAGCGGGGGACGGCCTTCGTCGTCGTCACCCACGATCCGCGCCTCGCGGCGCGCTGCGACCGGCTGGTGGAACTGGTCGACGGCCGTATTGCGCGGGACGAAGCGGTGGTGCAGGCGGGAGCGCAGTCTATGCCCGATGCACCGCCACCGTGAACGCAATCTCCAGCAGATAGTCCGGACTGGCCAGCTCTGCGCTCACGCAGGCACGGGCGGGGGCGCAGCCCTCGGGCAGCCAGGCTTGCCACAGAGCGTTGAAAGCGGCGCGGTCGGCCATGTGCTTGAGGTAGATCGTGGCCATCAGGATGTGGCGCTTATCGGTGCCGCACAGCGCCATGGTGCGCTCGGCCTGCGTGAATAGCGCTTGTGCCTGGCCGGTGATGTCGGTGCCACTCTCGGGCACTTCCACCAGGTAGACCGTGTGCTGGTGCACCACGGCGTCCGACCATTGGGCTTGCGGGTGAAGGCGGGTGATGGTGGTCGTAGAGTGCATTTCAGTGTTCCATTGTGATGGGCAGGGGACACCGTGCGCATGATCTAGGCGCAGCCGAGGCCATCAGCCGTCGTGCAAGGGCTGGCCCGCTGCACTGATGGCTCCCCCTCTCTTGCAGCGCACAGCGCTGCAAGAGAGGGGGGAAGCGGCGCAGCCGCACAGGGCGCCTTAATGTGAAGTGCCCTCCGAGCGGTTGATCTTGTTCCAGACGTTGTATTTGCCCACGGGCTTGCTCATGGGCAGGCGCTTGACCTCTTTGAGTGTCTGCGCGTCGAACACGATGATGGCGCCGTCCATTTCCCAGACGCTCACCAAAGCGTAGCGCCCGTCCTTGGTGAATTCGGTGTGTGCCAGCGTGCGGCCGGGCTCGCGCAGTGTGGCCGCGGGCGTGAGCGTGGCCTTGTCGATCAGCGTGAGCGTGTCCTTGGCCGTGGGGCTCATCATCGAATCGGCCCAGGCATAGCGGGTCGCCTCGTGGCTGCGCAGGAAAAAGCCGGGACCCGGGGTGGGAATGGTCTTGACGGTGCGCCACGTGCGCATGTCGATCACGTCGATGGCGCCGCCCTTGAGGTTGGGGCTGGCCAGCACCGTGGTGCCGTTCCAGGCAAAGGTAATGCCCGATCCCAGGTGCGGCATGCCTGCAATGGGCAGCTCGGCAATCTTGCGGCGCGCGTCCAGGTTGACCACCTGGGCAGTGGGAGCACCGTCGCCTGCACCCGTCTTGGGCCGGGTCGAGCCCAGCACATGGCGGTAGTCCTGGTCGAAGAAGAAATCGTCCAGCGGTTCATCGAGCGGGGTGCGGCGTACGCCTTGATAGCCTGGCTTGGCGATGGCCTCGCCCATCTTGTAGTCGTGCACCAGGCCGTCGTAGATGGGCGGGGCCTTGGGGTCGTACGAGATCTCCCAAACCTCCGGAATGTCCTTGAGCGCCACCACAAAACTCTTGCGCGGGGCCGCGTCGTACACCGCCGACACGCGCGAGGCCTCCTTGCCGTCAAGCGTGGTGGCGTCATAGCGCTTGACGAGGTTCAGGTCGGCATCGAACAGCACCACGGTGCGCGGCAGGTAGTTGGCGGCCATGACCCAGCGGCCATCGCCGCTCACGGCCACGTTGCGCATGTTCAGGCCGGCGCGCACTTCGGCCACTACGGTGAGGTTCCAGAGGTCGTATTTGGTGATCCAGCCATCGCGCGAGCCAAAGAACACAAAGCGCCCGCCGGGCGTGAATTTGGGGCCGCCGTGCAGTGCGTAGCGGCTGGCAAAGCGATGGATGACTTCGAAACGGTCGCCATCGACCAGCGAGACATGGTGATCGCCGCCCTCGACCACCACGAACAGGTTCATGGGATCAGCCTTCCAGGCCGGGCGGGCCGGCAGGTCCTTGGCACCCAAGGTCTCGACGCGGGACGCGCGCACATCCGCGTCGCTCCAAGCTGGTGCGGGTGTCACGGGCTGGTAGATCCATTCGGCCAGCGCGGTGATGTCGGCAGGTGCCAGCGTGCTGGAGAAGCCGGCCATCTGCGTGGCCGTGCGGCCATGCTGGATCACCTTGAGTGCGTCGGCGCGGCGCAGGCGCTCCAGGCTCTCGGGCAGCAGCGCCGGGCCCATGCCGCCGGTACGCTGCGCGCCATGGCAACTGGCACAGTGTTCGCGGTACAGCGCGGCAGCCGAGGCGGTGCCTGGGGCCGCAGCAGCGGAGGGGGGCGTGGCGGCTGCCGGGCTGGCCGGAGCAGTGGCGTTGCTGGCCTGGGCGTGGGCCAGGCCATGACCCATCCAGACCAGGCCGGCGCTCAACGCCAGGTGCGCGATGCCGGTCGCCCAGCGGTGCAAGGTGTCACGCATGCTCGCTCTCCGGGTGAATGTCGATGATGCGGCGGCTCTTGCTGAATGGGGTGACCGCCACGCGCAGCGCATCGCTGCCCGAGGCCAGTCCGATCTCGTCGTCACGCAGGTAACAGCCCGGGTCTTCGGCCCAGGCGTCGCCCGTGAGCTGTTGGGCGCGCACGCGCGTGTTGCCGCCGCAGATCTCAAAATAGCTGCAGCTGGCACAGCGCCCGCCCACGGGGCGTGGCGCGGCCTTGAGGCCGGCCATCAGCGGCTCGGAGGTATCGGACCAGATGGCCGAGAACGGGCGCTGGCGCACGTCGCCCAGGTCGTGGTGCCACCACATGGTGTCGGGGTGCACATGGCCGAGGTTGTCGATGTTGGCCACGTTCACGCCGCTCGAGTTGCCGCCCCATGCCACCAGGCGCTCGCGCAGTGGTGCTTCCCATTGCGGCATGCGTTCGCGCACCCACTGCAACAGGTAGGGGCCGTCGGCATCGTTGTTGCCCGTCACGTAATCTTCGTCACGGCCTTCCTGCGCGGACTGCCAGGCGCGCTCGAACAGCAGGTCGAGCGCATCGCGCGTGGCCTGGAACTGCGCGTCCTTGCCGCGGTGGATGTTGCCGCGTCCGGCGTAGTTGAGGTGCGAGAAGTAGAACTTGTCGACGTTTTCTGCGCGCATCAAATCCAGCAGCGCGGGGAAGTCGTGCGCGTTCATGGCGGTCATGGTGAAGCGCAGGCCCACCTTCACGCCGCGCTGGTGCAGATGGCGCACGGCGGCCAGACTGCGGTCGAACGCGCCGTCGAGGCGCCGGAAGTGGTCGTGCGTTTCGCGCAGGCCGTCCAGGCTAATGCCCACGTAATCGAAGCCCGCCGCCGCCACGCGGTCTGCCATGGGCTCGTCGATCAGTGTTCCGTTGGTCGACAGGCCCGTGTAGAAGCGCATGTCCTTGGCGCGCGCGGCAATGTCGAACAGGTCGGGCCGCATCAGTGGCTCGCCGCCCGAGAGGATCAGCACGGGCACGCGGTACGCTTTGAGATCGTCCATCACGCCGAACACTTCCTGCGTGGACAGTTCGCCCTCGTAGTCGTGGTCGGCCGACAGTGCGTAGCAGTGCTTGCAGGTCAGGTTGCAGCGGCGGATCAGGTTCCAGATGACCACGGGGCCCGGTGCGCCCCCACTGCCGCGGCGGGCATGCACTGCCTCGGGATAGTGGCCGGTTTTTTCGGCGTGCGCGAGTTCGCGCATGTATTGGCTAATGCGAAACATGGCCTCAGTCCTCCTTGGAAGGGTGTTTCAGCCGCAACCCGGTTTTCTTCAGGATCGCGGTGGAATAAAGAATGTCGTGGCTTCGGCAAGCCGGGCCCAGCAGTTCGGCCACTTGCACGGCCTGCTGTTCGACCTCGGCGCGTGTGCGGCCGTGCAGCATGGCGAACAGGTTGTAGGGCCAGTTTGGCAGGTGGCGCGGGCGGCGGTAGCAGTGGCTCACGCCGGGCAACTGGCCGATGCGCTCGCCCAGCAGGTCCACCAGCGCGTCGTCCACGTCCCACACGCTCATGCCGTTGGCGGTGAAGCCCAGGCGGTAGTGGTTGGGCACGGCTCCGATGCGGCGGATGAGGCCGGTTTCCAGCATCTGCGCCAGGCGCTCGCGCACCTGCTGGCCGGAGACGCCCAGGCGCTCGCCCACGGCGTCGTAGGGGCGCGGCACCAGCGGCAGGCCGCCCTGGGTGGCGGCAATGAGGGCGCGGTCGAAATCGTCAAGCGCCATGGGCTTCTCCGCTCGTCAGGGGGAGCTTGAGTTCGACGAAGAACTCGCGCTCCTTCGGGAAGGCGAGCACGGGGAGGCCC
This sequence comes from Acidovorax delafieldii 2AN, assembly GCF_000175235.1. Classification (GTDB taxonomy): domain Bacteria; phylum Pseudomonadota; class Gammaproteobacteria; order Burkholderiales; family Burkholderiaceae_C; genus Acidovorax; species Acidovorax delafieldii_B. The sequence continues at coordinate 6,847 of NZ_ACQT01000094.1, forward strand.
GTCTCGGCCTCGATGCGTGCGATGGCGGCCGCGCACTGCGCCGGCGTTTCGGTGCCCAGCACGAACCACATGTTGAGCGCATGGGCGCGCCGGTAGTTGTGCGCGATCTCTGGGTGGGCGTTGACCTGCGCCGTGACGGCCTCGTAGCGCTCCTCGGGCACGGCCATGGCGGCCAGCACGAAGAGGCCGCCCGCGCGCTCGATCTGGAACAGCGGGCCGAAGCGCGTGAGCATGCCGCTCTCCAGCAGAGCCGACAGCCGAGCTATCACATCGTCTTCGGTCCAGCCGAACTCGGCGGCCACATCGGCGAAGGGGCGCTCGGTCAGCGGCAGGTCGCCGTGCAGGCGTTCCAGCAGGCGGGCGTCATCCGGCGACAGCATCGAGCACCTCCGGTGTGGCGCCGGCGTCCGGGGCCGTGGCGGTGGGCAGGGCGCGGAAGCGCCGGGGGCCGGTCTGCTTGAAGCGGCGACACGAAAACAGCACCTCGTGTGGGTACTGCCCGAGGCCGGCGTCGGCGATGGCGCGCGCGATCACGTCCAGCACGGCGGCCCGGTCGCGGCCATGCACCATGCAGTACAGGTTGTAGGGCCAGCCCTCGGCGCGTTCGCGCCGGTAGGCCAGCGTGACGCCGCTGACGCGTGCCAGCGCCTCGCCGCAGGCGTCGACCTGCATCTCGGGCACATGGAACACGGTCATGGCGTTGGCGTCGAAGCCCAGTTCGTGGTGGCGGACGATGGCGCCGATGCGGCGCACCGTGCCTTGATCCAGCCACTGCTGCAGCGTGTGCAGCACCGATTCGGGCGTGCGTTGCAGGGCGCCGGCCCAGGCGTCGTACGGCCGCGGCACCAATGGAAGACCGTCTTCGAGCAGTGCGGCGAGTGGGCGGTCGGCATCGGCCACGGGGGCTGCATCGCGCGCCGCGGTCATGGGCGCCGGGGCGGTGCGCTCGCGCAGGTCGAAACCCAGGTCGATACGGTAGGCACGCTGCATGCGCAGTTGCAGTGCGGGCAGGCCCGTGGCTTCTTCCAGCGAGTGCATGGCGGCGCGTACGGCGGTGTCGTCCTGTCCGGTCATCACGAACCACAGGTTGTAGTGGTGTTCGCGCTGGTAGTTGTGGTTGACGCCTGGGTGGCCCGAGACGATGGCCGCCACGGTATCGATCCGCTCGGGTGGGACGGCCATGGCGGCCAGCAGTGCGGCGCCGCCGGCATTGCCCGCGAAAACGCCGCCAATGCGGCTCAGCGCGCCTTCATCCTGCAGCCGGGCGTAGCCGGCCAGGACCTCATCGAGAGCGATGCCCAGGCTGGCGGCAATGCGTGCGAAGGGCTCGCGCACCAGTGGAAAGTCGCGCTGCCAGGGGTTGAGCAGGGCCAGCCGCAGGGAGTGGGGATCCATGGGCGCTCAGAAGCCAAGGCGCGCGGCGCGCGAGGTGAAGAAGATGCCGCTCGGTGAATCGATCGACAAAGTGGTCTGCGTGGCAAAGCTCTGGGTATCGATCACGCTCACGCGGTGGTCGTCACGCGAGCTGATCCAGACCGATTCGCCGCGCGGCGTGAATTCCATGTGCAGCACGGCCTTGCCGGGCTCCAGCGTGCGCACGATCTTCTGCGTGGTGGTGTCGATGACCTGCACGCGGTGGTAGTCGGGCACTGCGAAGTTCACCCACACCTGGCGGCCGTCGGGCCGGGCCATGACGAACACGGGCTGACCCGCCACGGGGATGCGGCCCACTTCCTGCCAGGTGTCGGTGTCCACCACCAGCACCTCATGGCGGCCGATGGCGGGCAGGTAGGCGCGGCGCCCGGCCACGGCCCAGCCGCGCAGGTGCGGCATCTTGTAGACCGGCAGGGGGCTCCTGGCCCCGGCCGTAGCCGGCGAGGATGCGCCGCACCTGGGGCTTGTTTTCCCACAGATCGACCATGGCGAGGCCGTCTTCGCCGAACAGGCCGGCGATGTAGTGGCGGCCGTTGGGCGTGACCAGCGCGTCGTAGGGCTGGCGGCCGATGTTCGGCAGCTTGGTGGTGACGGGGCTCGCCGGATCGGACAGGTCCGAAATCCAGATGGCGTTGGCGTCGAACAGGCTGTAGGCAAAGCGGCGGCCCGGCAGGTCTACCAGGCCGACCACGCGCGAAAGCTTGCCGGGCTCGTATTCGGCGGGGATGTCAGCCACCAGTTCCAGGGTTTCGGCGTTGAAGGCCTTGATGCCGCCGGGCGTGTAGTTCTGCGCCACGACCATGGTGCCATCTGCGCTGATGGCGCCGCCGATGGAATTGCCGGCCTGCATCACGCGCGCATCGATGCGCTGGGTCAGCAGATCCACCTTGGTCAGGGCGCCGTCGCGGCCGAACACATACGCGTAGCGGCCGTCGCGCGAGAAGACCACCGAGGCGTGTGACAGGTCACCCAGCCCTTTGACCTCGGCCAGCAGGGTGCGGGCGGTGGTGTCGACGATGGCCAGCGTGCCCGTGGATCGGGCCACGACAACACCCAGGTCGCCCGTTCCACGCAGGGTGGAGGATGCTGCCGGTGCGGTGGTGGATGCGGCAATGCCGGCACAGCCGCTCAGCAGCAGCGAGGATGCACCCAGAAGACTCAGGCAGTGGCGGCGATTCATGGACGGTCTTTCACAGATTCGGGGAACCCGGCAAACAGCTGCTGGGCAATCCACAGAGCATCGGCCTCGCTCAGCATGGCCTTCCAGGGCGCCATGGGCGTGCCGGGACGGCCATGGTAGATGGTAGCAACCATGGACTCCAGCGGCTTGTCGGCCAGCGCCTCTCGCGTCAAGGCCGGACCCAGGCCGCCGGTCAGCCGAAGGCCGTGGCACGAGCCGCAGTCCTGGCGCACCATGCGCACCAGTTCCTGCTGGCGCTGCGTGGTGGGGGCAGCGGCTGTCTGTGCCTGTGCGCCCAGGGCCAACGCCCAGAGGGCCAGCCCCAGGGCCACCCGGGCCAAGGGAAGCTTGGCGGCTCGCGGAAGGGCCGGCGATTGCGGCGCGTTCTTGTCGTGCATAGCCCAATATCGCTGTATTCGCCACCATCGTCCTTGATGTGCATCAAGGACGACCGGCCCAGGCGTTTTGACAATGGGATCATTGCCAAAACAACCGTGCCCAGCCTCATTGGGAGCCCCGATGGATACCGCTTGCCCTTCTTCGCTGCCTCCCCCCGGCAGCAACGCCGCCGCCCTTCCAGAGGGCTCCTCTGCCCGGCTGGATCCCTCCGAGTGGGGCCGCGTGACCCTGGTGGGTGCCGGCCCCGGCGACGCTGAGCTGCTCACCCTCAAGGCGGCCCGCGTGCTTGCCAGTGCCGACCTGGTGCTGTACGACAACCTGGTTTCGGGCGACGTGCTTGCGCATGTGGCCGCGGGTGCCGAACGCATTTACGTGGGCAAGCAAAGCCGCAACCACACGCTGCCGCAGGAAGGCATCATCGAACTGATGGTGCGCCTGGCGCAGAGCGGCCGGTCGCTGGTGCGCCTCAAGGGGGGCGATCCCTATATCTTTGGCCGTGGGGGCGAAGAAGCCGAGGCGTTGGCTGCTGCGGGCATTGCCTGCGATACCGTGCCCGGCATCAGCGCGGCCCAGGGCGCCTCGGCCACCACCGGCATTCCACTCACCCACCGCGACCATGCCGCCATGCTGGTGTTTGCCACAGGCCATTTGCAGGGTGAAGAGGGCGAGCGCACCGTGGCGCTCGACTGGGCTGCGCTGGCGCGGCCGCGCCAGACGGTGGTGATCTACATGGGGGTGGGCACGTTGCCCATCATCTGCGCTCAGCTCATCGCCCATGGCTTGCCCGCCAGCACGCCTGCCGCCATGGTGGAGCGCGCCACGCTGCCCGGGCAGCGGAGCATTGTGGGCACGCTGCAGACGCTGCCACAGTTGAGCGTGGCCCACGGCGTGAATCCGCCAGCACTGATCATGATCGGTGAAACGGTCGCCTTGCAGGGGCGCATCGGATCCCCGGACGGGGTGTTCGGCGCATTGCCTCCTCAGACCGCCGGTGTCGCGGCCTCCGCCCAGCCAGCAGCCTGCGCAGCCTGACGGCCCGCGCGGTTGGGCAGCGCACCGTCAACGTAGCGCTCACCGCGTTGGCTTAGCGGCGCTGAAGTGTGGGGAGTGCGCAAGGCCCGTGGTTGCCGCTTGCCGGATGGACCAGCGGCTTTGCCGGGCGTTCGGTGCGTTGGTCGCCCGCGGTGCTTTTTCAATGTCAATACAGGCCGGCCGGCTCCTCCACCGGCCCACCCTGGTGGGTGCCGTTTCCGGCGCCGGGTCGCGCAGCGGTGGCGGCGTGTTCCTGCAGCCATCCCCAGACAATCAGGACCTGCGCTGCGTAGTAGGTCGACAGAACCCAGAACGACGCCATGGGCAGGTCCCTTGCAAAGCGATTGGTGGCCAGCAGCGAATCGCTCAGCATGAAGAAGGCCGCGCCAGCGGCCACCATCCATGCGCCCCGTCCGCCCATGACCGACGCGCGGCCCATCGCCTGCGCCGCCATGAAGGCAATGACCAGCACATAGGCGGCCACGGGGCCCCGCAACGCGGCAGGCAGGCCATTCGCCCAGAGAAAGGCGTACATGCCCGCACCCACGGCCAGCGTAGCGGCGAGCGCCCCGCGCTGGGGAAACCACGGCACGTCCAGCCGGAACACGCCCAGGTAGCACAGGTGTGCCAGCAGAAAGCTCACCAGCCCGGCAATGAACTGCCCGGGGAACATCAGGAAAACATCGCCTGCCAGTGAGCTGGCCAGCGCGGCCGTCATGAGCCGCCGTGAGGCCTTGAAGGACTTGCCTGGGGCGGGCGTGGGCGAAGATGCCATGGATCGAGGCCTTGTAATCAATGGCGCAGCGTGCGTACGGCGCATGCCGGCCCCGGTCCACAAGCACGGCGGGCGCAGGCCGTGCACCTCCACGCGAGTGAGGGTTTGGTGCAGCACTGCCGGGCGGCAACGGACAGGTTTTTCAGGCCTGCCAGGAGGGGGCCGGCTGCAGCGCAGTGGCAAGGCTGCAGCGAGAGAGCGGGACCGCGTTGCATGGTCGCCGGGCCCCGCATTCAAGAGGGCCGAGCAGGTGCCGCGGTGGCCACCACCAGCAGGGCGATCAGCATGGCGAGCGGCTTGAAGGCCCAGTGTGCCTCGGTCCAACCCACTGCACTGGTGGCTGTCGCCAGGGCGCCGACCTCGATCATCAGCGCCAGCGGTATGCCGATGCGCCCCTGCAGCACGGCGCCCATGGCCCATTGCGTGGCCAGCAACACCGCAAACCAGGCCAGGTTCTGCGCCAGCGGAGCGCCGTCGGCGTGCCACAGAAACACCGAGACACCCGCCAGCAGCAGCGCAAACTGCACGCCGGCGAACCAGCGGGTGGCGCGCGCCACGCCAGGGTCGTAACGCCGCACCTTCCGGATGTCGAAGGCCGGCTTGGGAAAGCGCTGCTCCACGTCGGCGGGGCGCCAGCCCGGGGGCTTGAGCCACACGCGGAGCTTGTCGCTCCAGCGCCGGGTGCGCCAGCTGTCATGGGCCAGGGCCGTGTACACGTGGGCATTGGCCCACAACGGGTCGCAGCTGTTGAGCAGGCCACGGGTGCCGTACACGCAAGGCTCCCCGGGGTTCTCGTCCTTGAACGTGCCAAAAAGGCGGTCCCATAGCACCAGGATGCCGCCATAGTTCTTGTCGAGATAGGGATCGTTCACGGCGTGGTGCACGCGGTGGTTGCTGGGGCTGCAGAACCAGCGGTCAAACCAGCCAAGGCGGCCCACGTGCTCGGTATGCACCCAGAACTGGTAGAGCAGATCGACCAGGCCCACGATGATGAACACCAGTGGCGGCACGCCGGCCAGCGCCATGGGGACGAAGAAGATCCAGCCCAGCAGGCTGCCTGAGCTGGTTTGGCGCAGGGCCGTGCTGAGGTTGTAATCCTGGCTTTGGTGGTGCACCGCGTGCGCGGCCCACAGAACGGCCACCTCATGTCCCAGGCGGTGCAGCCAGTAGTAGCAGAAGTCGTAGAACACCAGTGCCAGCAGGCCGCCGTGCAGGCTGGTCCAGAAGCCGTCATTGCGCCACAGTGCCAGATGCTCGAACAATGCGGTGTAGATACCGATGCGCAGCAGCCGGGTGAAGACCGCGCTGGTCTGGCTGAGAACCCCCACGCTGATGCTGCTCACGGCGTCGGCGAAATGGTAGGTGTGGCGCCGGCGCACCCATCCCACGGCCAGCTCCAGGGCCATGAGGGCGAGGAAGACAGGGGTGGCAAGGACGATGATCTGGCCGGGACTCATGGAGATACCTTCATGCTGCGCACGGTAGTGCTGCCCCGACGTAGCGGTGGGGCCGCGCGGCGCCATGCCGCCGCATTCTTGCCCTGATCAGGTCAGCGCGCCTCTGGCGTTAACCCTGATGATGCGCTCCACCACGCCCATGGCCAGGCCGCCGCGCACGCCGATCAGAAAATCGTGCAGGTTGACGGTGGGGTCGCAGTGGCCTGGCACCAGCCACAGCATGCGGCCCAGTGCGGGCAGCCGGGCCTTGGGGCCGTCGGGGTAGAGCATGCCGTGCTCGTCGCCCCCGTTGGCGTAGCGCAAGGCCCTCTCGGGCGGCAGCATGGCCACGGTGGGCAGTCCCGAGTCGATGGCGTGGCTCTTGTGGCCTGCATCGCACACAGCGTGGCCTTCGCACACCGAGATGACCTGGGTCTTCACGAAAAGCGCCTGCTCGAACGGTGGCTGCGCAGGCTCGCGCTCGTTGCGGGCGTAGTCGGCATCCATGAACAGGAACGAGCCCGCCTGCAGCTCGCCATACACGCCACTGGCGGCTTCATGCACCAGCGTTCCGGTTCCCGAGCCGGTGACCAGCGGCACGGCCAGGCCGGCGTCGACGATCAGTGCGCGGGTGTGGTCTGCGGCGCGCACTGCGGCCGTGATGGCCTCGCGCCGCTCGTCTGCAGCGCGCAGGTGCTGGGCGCGGCCCTGGTAG
>NZ_ACQT01000093.1 GCF_000175235.1 Acidovorax delafieldii 2AN
GCGCTGGAGGCCGAAGTGGCCGGCCTGCGCGCCACCGTCCAGCGCCTGTGCGCCGAGCTGGGCATTGCGCCCGAGGCCGCACCGGCCCCCATGTCACCACCCGGACAGGATTGAAACGAACGCCCGTGCTACAAACACAGCTTCTCAGGAGACGAACCCCATGGATCTTGCATTCACCCCCGAAGAACAGGCCTTTCGCGACGAAGTTCGCACCTGGGTCCGCAGCAACCTGCCACCCGAGATTGCGCACAAGGTGCACAACGCCCTGCGCCTGACCCGTGCCGACATGCAGGGCTGGGCCAAGATTCTGGGCAAGAAGGGCTGGCTCGGTTTTGGCTGGCCCAAGGAGTTTGGCGGCCCCGGCTGGACGGCCGTGCAAAAGCACCTGTTTGAAGAAGAGTGCGCGCTGGCTGGCGCTCCCCGCATCATCCCCTTCGGGCCCGTGATGGTGGCCCCGGTGATCATGGCATTTGGCAATGCCGAGCAGCAAAAGCGCTTTCTGCCCGGCATCGCCAGCGGCGAGGTGTGGTGGAGCCAGGGCTACAGCGAGCCGGGTTCGGGCTCGGACCTGGCCAGCGTCAAGACCCGCGCCGAGCGCGTGGGCGACAAGTACATCGTCAACGGCCAGAAGACCTGGACCACGCTGGGCCAACATGGCGACTGGATGTTCAACCTGGTGCGCACCAGCACCGAGGGCAAGCCCCAGACCGGCATCTCCTTCCTTCTGCTGGACATGAAGTCCAAGGGCGTCACCGTGCGGCCCATCAAGCTGCTGGACGGTGAATGCGAGGTCAACGAGGTATTCTTCGACAACGTCGAGGTGCCTGCCGAGAACCTGATCGGCGAAGAGAACAAGGGCTGGACCTACGCCAAGCACCTGCTGAGCCACGAGCGCACCAACATCGCCGACGTGAACCGCAGCAAGCGCGAACTGGAGCGCCTCAAACGCATCGCCAAGACCGAAGGCGTGTGGGATGACCAGCGCTTCCGCGACCAGATCGCCCTGCTCGAAGTGGACATCGTCGCGCTGGAGATGCTGGTGCTGCGCGTGCTGTCTGCCGAGAAGTCGGGCAAGAACTCGCTCGACATCGCCGGCCTGCTCAAGATCAAGGGCAGCGAGATCCAGCAGCGCTATGCCGAGTTGATGATGCTGGCCGCCGGCCCCTTTGCCATGCCCTTCATCGAAGAGGCCATGGAAGCCGGCTGGCAGGGCGACTTCCCAGGCGGTGTCACCGCCAACGCGCCGCTGGCATCCACCTACTTCAACCTGCGCAAGACCACCATCTACGGTGGCTCCAACGAAGTGCAGCGCAACATCGTGGCGCAGACCGTTCTGGGCTGACGCCCAGAACGGTCTGCGCCTTGCGCGACAGGACTGCTCCCCCGTGCCCCCTCCGGGAGGGGGTTCCCGATAGAGCTTCGCTGGTTGTTGAGGGCGCCACGGCGCCACAACCGGCACAAGGAGAGACACATGGATTTCGATTTTTCTGACGACCAGGAACAACTGCGCGACGCCGTGCGCAAGTGGGTGGACAAGGGCTACACCTTTGAGCGCCGCCGCGCCGCCGTGGCCGCAGGCGGTTTTGACCGCGCCGCCTGGGGGGAACTGGCCGAGCTGGGCCTGACCGCCCTCACGGTGCCCGAAGCGCACGACGGCATGGGCCAGGGCGCCATCGATGCGATGGTCGTGGCCGAAGAACTGGGCCGCGGCATTGTGCTGGAGCCGATTGCCCAGGCCTTCATGGCCAGCAGCGTGCTGTCGCACTACGCACCCGCCGACGTGCAATCGGCCTGGCTGCCCCGCGTGGCCAGTGGCGAAGCCCTGGTGGTTCTGGCGCAACAAGAGCGCAAGGCCCGCTACCGCCTCGATGTTTGCGAGGCAAAAGCGGCTGCAGCGCAAGGTGGATACGCGCTGACAGCTACTAAAAGTATAGTACCTGCCGGTGACCAGGCCGATGCGTTCATCGTGCCCGCGCAGCTCGACGGCAAGATGGCCCTCTTCCTCGTTGAGCGCACCGCCAACGGCGTCACCACCCAAGGTTATGTCACGCAGGACGGCAGCCGCGCTGCCGAAGTGAAGCTCACCAACGCCCCCGCCACGCTCATCACCACCGACGGCCTGGCCGCGCTGGAGCTGGCCGTGGACACCGGCATCGCCGCCACCTGCGCCGAAGCCGTGGGCGTGATGGACAAGACCGTGGCCATCACCGTCGAATACATGAACCAGCGCAAGCAGTTCGGCGTGTTCATTGCCAGCTTCCAGGCCCTGCGCCACCGCGTGGCCGACATGAAGATGCAACTGGAGCTGGCCCGCTCGATGAGCTACTACGCCAGTCTCAAGCTGGGCGCCCCCGCTGCCGAGCGCCGCGCCGCCATGGCCCGCGCCAAGGTGCAGCTGGGCCAGTCCATGCGTTTCGTGGGCCAGCAGGCGGTGCAGCTGCACGGTGGCATCGGCGTGACCGACGAGTACATCGTGAGCCATTACTTCAAGAAGCTCACCCAGCTGGAAGTGCGCTTTGGCGACACCCTGCACCACCTGGGCGAGGTGTCTGCCCGCATGCAGGATACGGCTGGCGTGTTTGCCTGATGGGATCTGGCCCAGGCGCGTAACACCCGCAAACGATGCCCGTGGACTCCCGGCCCACGGGCATTTTTCTTTTTGAAGACACTCGGATCAACACGCTTTTCCTGCACCGCCGATCACTCCCGCTGGGGCGGCGGCTGCCGCCAGCCCAGCCCTGGCCGGGTTGCGCCACCCGCAGCCCCAGCCTGGCCGAGGCCCTACACATCGTCTTCGTCTTCGTCTTCGTCTTCGTCTTCGTCTTCGTCAACGGCAATGGCAATGGCAATGGCAATGGCAATGGCAATGGCAATGCCGATACTGCGGCAGGCCCCCGTGTGGTGTTGCGAGTTCAACGGCTGGGTGTGCCCCAGGCGCAGGCGCGGCCAGCGCCCAGATCCAACCCAGCAAGTGGTACGCGCGCCATCACGGCAGAATTCAACGGAGAGTGGGTCGTCGGCCGGACTTGGCCTGCTGCGCGAGTGCAGGTCGTGATGCTGGAGACCAGCCCGTCAGCGGGCCCGTACTCCGTCGCATCGGCCGGGAATAGGGGCGTCTACGACGCAGCGCGGTGAAACTCCAGCGCTAACCGTCGTCAGTGCTTATGTCCTTCGTGGTCATGGCTTTCGGCGCGCTTGCGGTCGTCCACCACGTTCACCGTGACGCCATTGGGCAGCACCATGTCGCCCGGCCGTTGACTTGCTGAGCACGCGCCCAGCCAGCGGCCTTCAAACACCATGCGACCGGTGTTGTTGAAGGGCGTCTGGGGATACGTCACGTTGTATGTGCCGCTGTAGGCGGACTGCAGATCGCCCCGCAGTTCCATTTGCGCGTTCAAGCGGTTCCCGTGCACGTAGCACACGGTCGTGATGTCGTAGCCCGCACCCTTGGTGCGACGCGGGACCTTGAGCCCGTGGCAATCGTCCTGGCCGGGCATGATGGACGTCAACATCGCCGGCTCTGCCTCGGGGCTCGTGCATTGCCGTACCGTCAGGGGCCGCTGTGGCGCCTGACCAGCGCGCTTCAAAACCAGGTCGTCGCTGCGCACCGTCACCTCCCACAAGCCGCTCTTGCGTGCAGGCAGTGGGGGTTGTTTTGCGGCTTGCGCCTTCGTCGCCTGTTTGGCGGTAGGGGCTGGCTCATGCGCGGCACCGTGTGCCGCCATCAACGCCACGCACAGCGCAAGAACGCTTTTTTTGTACTGCATGCTTCCCACGACACCAACTTCAAAAGTGATAGCAACTCGCGCTTTAAGGACAAGCGCTAGCGGCTCATTTTATTAAAAAACCAGCGATACCATCGGCATCACTGGTTTCTGGTCAGTGCACGAGGGCCCTGGCGTCTGCTTTTTAGCAAGTCTCAATTCATCTGACGACGGCGCATGCCGATCATGCCCAGTCCGATCAGGGCCGATAGGAGGATCAGACCCCACTCACTCAACGTGGGGATGGACGCCACTTGCCCGCTTCCCGCGCCAGCAAAGGCAAACGACACGGCACATGCCGCCGTCGCATTGGTCACCGTGTAGGTGTAGGGCGCCGTGGCGCTCAGCGTGCCCGTGCAGGTGGACCCCGCCAACACACTGGGAACCATACCGACTGCGGAAGGTGTGAGCGTCCAGACGCGCGTATCACCTACCGCCAATACGGTGTCTCCGGCGGCGTTCTGACCTGGTGTGGTCACCGTGCCGTTGCCGCCCGGCACAGTGGTGGTCACCGTGATGGCGTTGGCAGCAGCGATGAACTTCACCTGCACTCCGCAATCCACCAGCGCATTGCTCACCGTGAAGTCATTGCCATTGCGCAGGCCGGTGCAGGTGCCGTCGAACACCGGCACGCTGCCGCCGCCAGGTGTTGCGGAGAAGGCCTGGCCACCACCCCGCGCCACCGTCGTGCCACCGTTCGGGGTGATGGTGCCGGTGCCGCTGGTCACGGACGAGGTGATATTCACCGCCTGATTGGTGAACGACACGCTGAACGCACAGTTGGCGTTCACGGGGGACACTGTGTAAACAGTGCCCATCAGCGTGCCCGGGCAGTTGCCCGTCACCAGGGGGTAGAAGCCCGGCGCTGGCGTGAAGTTGTAGGTGCGTGATCCGCCACGCACCAGGTTGACGGTTCCTGTGGTGTCAATGCTTCCATTGCCACCGGAGGCGGCCGATGTCACCGTCACCGGATCGTTGGTGAACGAGGCAATCACCGTGCAGTCGGTGGTCTCGTTGGTCACCGTATAGGTGTTGGCGGCGATGTCCTGGGTGCCCTTGCAGGTGCCCCCCACCACGGGCGAGTAGCCTGCGGCGGGCGTGAGGGTATAGACGGTGTTGTTGGCACCGGGGACCAGCGGCCCGGAGGCACCCAGCGGGCTGATGGAGCCATTGCCCCCCACCACCGACGAAGTTTGTGCGACGGCGATGGCGAACGCCACCGTGAAACCGCAATTGGCGTTGACCGGGTTGACCGTGTAGGTGTTGGGTGAAACACCCGTGTCCAGAACGCCCGTACAAGCCGTACCCGAAGCCGGGGGCAAAACGTAGGTCGTTTTGCCCGCGTTGGGGGTGATGCTGAAGACCGTCGATGCGCCTTCTTCCACCTGTCGGGGTGCAGACGATGTCATGGTGCCGCCGGGCAGCAGCGTGGGCGTAACGATGTAGGCACGGGCGAATTCGGCTGTGGCCGTCACGTCAGTCGCACCCACGGTGACCACGCAGACGCTGCCACTTGTGCTGGTGCAGCCCCCCCAGCTTTTGAATACCGAACCTGCCTGGGCCACGGGCGTCAAGCGCACCTCGTCGCCCTGCGCCACCGGTTGGGTGGTACCCGCAGCGCTACACACAGAACCCGCGCTTCCACAGGCCAGGCCGCTGGGTACCGCAAGGATGTGACCCGTGCCGGTTCCCGTGGTGTTGGCCGTCACGTTACGCAGGGTGCCCACGGACGTGTTCATGCCGGTCGTGTTGTTGGACGACTGGGTATCCTGCGTGCCAGCAGGCGGCGCCACCGTGACGACCGTGGTGGCGGGCGTGCCCGCGCCAGTGAGCGTGCCGCCCGTGTAGGTATAGACGAGACTCTGGCCCGGGGGCAGGTCGGCCGTGCTCGTGGAAATGGGCCCGGCACCACTGCTGGTGGCGCCACAACTGGCGGTGCTGCCCACGGGCACGGCACATGCCCAGCTGCCACCGGCAACGCCGGTCAAGGTCTGGTTGACGCTGGCGCCCGTCACCCCCGAGCTGCTGTAGTTGGTGACCGTCACCGCATAGACGGGGGTGTCGGCAGGCGCGTAGGAGGACTGGCCACCATTGGTCACCACGACCCCCAGGTCGGTGGTGGGAGTGACCAAGGGCACGATGTTGGTCTTGACCAATGGGCCGATGAAGGGGCTGGCCGTGTCGGAACGCACATCGTAGTCGCCGTTGTTGATCACGGCGTTGGGGCCCGATGTAGCCGCACCCGCCGGCACAGAGAACGTGACGTCAAAGCTCCCGCTCTGGCCATCGTTGAGCAGGCCGCCACTGCCCACCACGCACTCAAGATAGTCGGATCGCGGCGAAACCCCGGTGTACGGGCCGGTACATGAAGCAGGCCACGAGCCGGGTACGAAGGTGGTGAACAGGCCGTCTTCCGTTTTAGGAGCAGCGACACGCACCTTGGATCCCAGGGCAATCACGCCGCTGTTGTTGGCGTAGTTGTAGGTGTAGGTGACCTGATCGCCAGGCTTGGCAGCCGATGGACCTGACGATGAAATCGCAAGGCCCGGCATGAAAGCGCCTACGGCATCCACGTAGACACGCGCTTCGTGCGTGGCCGCACCCGGCTGGCAGTTGGAGGCGTAGATGATGAGCATGACCTGATCGCCCACGTCCAACTGGCCATTGCCAGGCGCGATGTCGAAGCCCTGCCAATCCGTATACCTGTAGCTCCCGGCGGTCTGCCAGGGCACTCCAGACTGGTTGGCGTAGTTGTAGGTGTTGAACATCACCTTGTTCTTGGTGAGGTTGCGCACTTCAACATAAAAGTAGGGCTGCTGCGTTGGGCTGTGCCCGCCGTCCACCAGCACAGGAGCCATGCCAAAGCGCACATGCACCTTGTTGTCCACGGGGTCCACTTCCGCAACGGTCATGGTGGCGACCTGCTCAATGGATGAGGCAAGCTTTGCACCTTGGTCATTGAGCTTGAGGGCATTGTTGCCCCACCGAGGCGCCGTCAGCGTGCCCGGATTCGTGGCGGGAACATTGAAGACGGGGGTGGTGACAACGGCACTGAGTCCATTGCCCAGGGCTGCGCCACTCAGCCCCAATTGACTCAGCGTGACGCCGGTGGCGGGATTCGGTACAGGTGGCGAAGCAGGAAGCACCGCACTTCGGGTGTAAGTGCGATGCGTCCAACCGGTTGGAGGCATGGTGGTGTTGTCTTCAAACCCCCCGTTAGCAAACCCTGCATGCACCAGCGGCGTCCCCAGAAGAGCGCCTCCGACTGCTATCGCCCATACGCCGCGCTGGCACTGCCGGGCCAAGCCCTGCAACACCTTCCAGACATTGATCGCTTTCAACACATTCCCCCCCTTGGTAGATCCGCTGCCGACAGACACACTGGCGGCAGCAGACAGACAACACGAACAGACACTTCACACACACATCTGGCAGGCAAAGCCATCCCCCCGGTGGCCGACAGGCCACCGAAACAAGGCTTCTTGGGGGTGGGGTTAGTGGGGTGATCGGCACCGGCACAGCCGATGGCGTCCCCGGCATGCATCTGTCTAGATCACGAAAACAAGCCCTTTGCCGAACACTGCGCGCACCGGCAAGGCCATGCCGGTATCAACGAGCGTCTTGCGCCGCAGGCGCGTCAACGCGGATTCAATACGATGGAAATCGTCTTCCAGATCCCGTGCACCTACAGATTCGGACAACGCCTGTTTGCTGATCACGGCACCAGGCGTCTGCATCAGGCAGGAGAGAATTTCCAGTTCGCGCGTGGTGAGCGACACGCTTTTTTGATTGGGGGCTTGGAGCCTGGCAGCGGGCTTGTCGAGGCGCCACACAGGCAGGACGGGGGCACCGCCGGAATGCAGCCTCTGGTTGCGAAGCTGGGAACGAATGCCCGCCACCAGCTCCTGCATGTCGACGGGTTTGACGAAGTACTGCAGGGCCCCAGCGTTCAAGCCTTTGATGCGGCTGTCCAGATCTGCACGGGCCGTCATGAGCACTGTGGGAACGCCCTGCGTGGCCAGGCGCTTCACCAGACTGAGCCCATCTTCTCCTGGCAGCCCGACGTCGATGACCACCAGGTCCACATGGTCGCGCAACAGCCGGACATAAAAGTCCTCAGCCGACTCGGCGCCCCATGCCTCGAAGCCGGCGCGTGTGAGATACCGACAGACATTGGAGCGGATGTCTTCATCGTCCTCAACAACAGCGATGGTGGCTTTGGAATCTAAGGCGGATATCACTTGCGACACAAAACAATTTGATACGTACCATTGTGTCAGCGACGATTCAAGCCGGCCATGCACAAGAACTCACAAGAACTCACAAAACATCCACCCTCTTTATCGACCCGCCTGGGTTTACTGTGTGCTCTGGTTTCATCTTTGCTGCTCTTGGGCGCGGGGTCGCTTGCCCACGCGATGGACGCCATCTCCGCAAGCAGCTTTCGGCTGGGACTGGATATTCCAATGGAGAGGATCGATGACCGGGAAAACCGCCTCGGCCCGGACGACGTTGGCAATGCCGAACGAGCCCCCGCGAACACGATCACGGCCACGCTGAACCAGTCACTGAACGCCGGCTATCTCCAGCATGTGGTATGGCTCAGATTCCAAACACCCAGTCCGCAGGGGCACACAGACGACGAGCACCTGTGGCTCCTGGCGCAGCCCACCTACCTGGACCATGTCACGCTTTACCAGCAAAGCGAGAAAACCGGCCAATGGCTCCCCCAGTTCAGCGGAGATCTCGTGCCATTCACGCAAAAGCCGAACGTCAGGCAGCACCTGTTCAAGCTGTCCGCAGGCAAGCTCGCCCTGGTCAGGATTCAGACAACCAGCGCCACGCAATTTCAAGGCAAGGTGCTGTCCCGCCAGGCGCTGGAGCACGAACTCGCGGCCACGGAGCGCAACCAAGGCCTTTACTTCGGGACTCTTTTTGCGCTGCTGGCGGGGATCGCCGCAGCAGCGGTCATCTTCCATGCCGCGGCCTTGCGCGCACTTGCCGTGCTGGGGCTGGTCAGTGCACTGCACCTCGTCAGCGTCCGTGGCTACACCCACCTGTGGGCGCCTCCGCAATGGACCGAATGGGCCAGCTACGCGGTCGGTGTGGGGGCTTTTGTCATTGCCGCAGCGGTGGCCTGGCAGATCAAAGTCCAGCTCACCGACCGCACGCGCTATCGCAAGACCGGCAGATTTCTGAGTGCGCTCACGCTTCTGAACCTGCTCTGCATAGCCAGCGTTCCGCTGAACTTCTACGGCTCCATCGCATGGGTCAACCTGATCTCACTGCTGGTCTGTGATGTGATTGCCACAGCGTTGTGCCTGATCGCTTTGCGCCAAGGCCGGAGAACAGCACAGCACGCCGTCTTGCTGCTCGCGTATGGACTGCATGCCCTGGGTGGAGGGCCCATCGCGCTCATCATGGTGGGGCAATCCAGATGGGACATCGACGCCACGACGTTGTGGCAAACGGAATTGCTGCTTTTCATAGTGCTTCTGGCGATGGCGATTTTTGTCGGAATGGTGGTGCGCTACCGGCAAGCCATCGCAGCGAAGGACCTGGCCATCAAGCGCCTTGCAGAATCCGAGCAACGCTTGGAAGACCGGATCGCAGTGAGAACGGCCGAACTCTCACTCGCACAGGTGGCACTGGGTGAATCGCTGGAAAGCGAACGCACCCTGCGGCATGAACAACGCCAGTTCTTCTACATGATCAGCCATGAGTTCCGCACCCCACTGGCAGTGATCGACAGTGCGGCCGCAGAACAGCAGGAGTTCCCGTCACTGGAGCTGGCCAGCCAAATGGAGCGTGCCGCTCAGATCCGCAGGGGGTGCAGACGCTTGACCTCATTGGTCGATAGCTGCCTGATCAATGAACGGATGGATGCGGCGGGCTTTACGCTGCATCCATCCCCTGTAGTGGTGAACGATCTGATGGAGCACGCAGCCCAACTGGTGCGCTGGTCACCCAAACACCATCTCAGATTGTTCACGCAAGCGGCTCCCCACGAGTGGATCTGCGACGGCATGCTCGTGAGCATCGCCCTGTCGAATCTGGTGGACAACGCGGTGAAGTACGCCAAGGCAGGAGAGATCTTCGTCGCAGCCAAAAAGAACGAAGCAGGCCTGCTGGAATTTTCCGTGGCCGACGAAGGTTCTGGCATGTCGCTGAACGTGATGAACAAGATATTCACGCAGTTCGAACGCGGCGACCGCACAGACCAGACACGCGGATTTGGCCTGGGACTGTGGGTTGCGCGCCGCGTGGCACTGCTGCACGGCGGAGAGATCGACGTGGAATCCCGGTTGGGACACGGCACCTGTTTCACGCTGACGATTGCCGCGCAGCGCCTGGCGAGGTGAGGAGGCAATGAATCCTGGATAATCGCGGTTTCATAGCCAATCCACAGGCACAGCAAAGCCTGGCAGGCCGCAACAGGCTTGTTTGCAGCGATCCATGCCCTCATGAGCGTTACCGCGACCGACCCCAACCTCAAGCACCTGAACAAAGCCCGCGAGCAGATCGCCAAGAATGATCTCAAGAATGCGGCCCTCACCCTGAACAAGGCCCAGGCGGTGGTGCCCAACGATCCCCGGGTGTTCATGCTGGCCGGCCTGATGGCCGAGAAGTCCGGCAACATCAAGGGCGCGTTCGAGGCCCTGCGCCGCAGCGTGTCGCTGGCGCCCGACTGGGGCCCGGGCTTGCTGGAACTGGCCTTGCTGCTGGCCCGCCAGAACCAGTTCCAGGAAGCCGTGGAAACGGCTGAAAAAGTGGCGAAGCTCGAGCCCAAAAACTTGCAGGTGCTCGCCGGCGTGATCGACATCGCCCACCGCGCTGGTCACGCCGAAATGGCCGTACGGCACCTGCGCCGGGGTCTCGAGCTGGTGCCTGGCGATGCCATGCTGCGCCGCCTGCTGGCACGCGACCTCAGCGAGCAAGGCAAGCACGAGGAATCCGTGGCGATGTGGACGACCCTGGTCGCCGAAAATCCGGCCGACCCGCAGGCGCTCGTGGGCCGCGTGCAGGCGTGCATCGCCAGTGGCCAGCCGGCCCAGGCACTGGCCGACACGCAGGCGCTGCTGGCCCTGGCGCCAGACGACGCCGTCTACCAGTATTACGCCCAGCTCGCCCGCGGCGAAACCCCTGCGCAGCAACCGGCCGAACTCACCGGCCCGCTGTTCGACGTGATGGCGGAGTTCTACGACATGCACATGGTGCGCGGCCTGCGCTACCAGTTGCCCAAGCAGATCGCCGACAAGATCATCGCCCGCTACCCCGACAAGAAGCTGAATGTCCTCGACCTGGGGTGCGGAACCGGCCTGCTGGGCGTCTGCCTGGGCCGCCTGGACGGTTTTCTGATCGGCGTGGACCTGTCGCGCAAGATGGTCGAACAGGCGGCGCGCCACAACGTGTACGACCGCTTCCACACCGTCAACCTGCACGATGCGCTGCGCGACACCCCTGACGCCCTGTACGAGGTGATCACGGCCCTGGATGTGTTCATTTACGCAGGTGACATCACCCAGGCCATTCCCGATGCCTTCCGCATCCTGGCACCAGGTGGCCAGCTGATGTTCTCGTGCGAGACTGCAGGTGAAACCGGCCCCGACCTGGCGCTGCTGCCCGCCGGGCGCTATGCCCACAAGCGCAGCCATGTGGAGGCCCTGTGCAAGGCCGCGGGTTTCGATCGCCTTGAGGTCGAGGAAACCGTGCTGCGCAACGAAAACAATGCGCCGGTCCATGGCTTTGTCGTGGTGGCCCACAAGCCGGCCTGATACGCCACGCCCCATACAAAAAAAGGCCTGCAGTGCGCTGCAGGCCTTTTTTCATGGGCAGCAGGAAGGGGTATCCGGTCTGTGAGGGCTGGCCACCCTGCCGGCGCTTCAGGTAAGCCGGAAATTCACGGGCAGCAACGGCGGCGGAAGGTCGGTTTCACCCAGCGATTCCCGCAGGTTGATTTCGATGGCCCGGCACAAGGTATCGAGCGGCAGGTCGTTGCTTTCCAGGCCGAAGGGTTCCTCGATTTCGTCGCCCAGCGCGTCCAGGCCAAAGAAGGTGTAGGCCACGATGCCCACGACGAACGGCGTCATGAACCCTGTGGTGTCCACCAGCCCGAAAGGCAGCAAGAAACAGTACATGTAGGCCGTGCGATGCAGCAGCAGGGTGTAGGAAAAAGGCACGGGCGTGTTCTTGATGCGCTCGCACGATGCCGCCGACGCCGTCAGCGACGACAGCGTGCCGTCCACCTGCGCTGCCAGGCACGGGTCGATCTGGCCTCGGCGCACGCATTCACCCAGGTCGCGCCCCATCTGCAGCATGAGCGTGTCGGCCGGGTTGGAGGTGCCGCGCGCCTGCTCGAACTCGGCAGGGGTAAGCCACCGCTGCAGCACCGGGTCGTCCTGCTCGTCGCGCAGTTGCAACCGCAGCGCGTGGACAAAGGCAATCGCCCGGTGCACCATGCGCACCCGCACGTCCTCCGCACGGCGCGCCGGGTCGATTGGCTCGGGCAGGTGGATCAGCCCCTGGCACTGGCGCGCCAGCGTGCGTGTGCGGTGCACGATCTCGCCCCAGAGCTTGCGCGCCTCCCAGTAGCGGTCGTAGGCGGTGGTGTTGCGAAACCCCAGGAAAATCGCCAGCGGCAGGCCGATCAGGGTGAAAGGAATGGCCGTGAGCGTGATCTTGACGGTGAAAAGATTGCCGTGCACCAGGGTCACCAACGTGGCCAGCAGCACGTTGAGCGCCAGGGTCAGGCGGATGCGCTGCAGCACCGAGCCGCGCAGTACAAGAAACAACCGCAGCCCCGAAGGGCGCTCACGAACAATCATTCCAAGAATTAAGGGTAAACCCTGATTTGACCACAATCAATCGCAGATCGACGCCGACGCAATCGCTTAGCCGACAGGCCTGCTGGGGCAACGGGCCGGCGCGGGCCCGGCGGGGCACCTACACCAGCAGGCGGGAGGATTTGGGCACGTGCGCCATCAGGAATTCCATCTGGTCGGCCAGGATGCGCCGATTGCGCAGGATGAAATCTTCCCACAGGCTGGGCACATACGGCGCGTACAGCAGCGGCATGTGGGCCTGCTCGGGGGTGCGCGGACCCTTGCGGTGGTTGCAGGGGCGGCAGGCAGTGACGACGTTCATCCAGTGGTCCTGCCCATTGCGCGCGAAAGGCACGATGTGCTCGCGCGTCAGGTCCTCTTCGTGGAAATGGCCACCGCAGTAGGCGCACACGTTGCGGTCGCGCACGAAAAGCTTGCTGTTGGTCAGGCTGGGCTTGAGATCGAAGGGGTTGATGCCCGGCACGCCGCGCGTGCCGATGATGCTGTTGACGGCAATGACCGACTGCTCACCCGTCAAGGCACTGTGGCCGCCCCGGAAACGGGCGATCTGCCCACCCGATTCCCAGCGCACCTCCCCGGCGGCATAGTGAATCACCGCCTGCTCCAACGTGATCCACGATTGGGGCAGCCCCT
This sequence comes from Acidovorax delafieldii 2AN, assembly GCF_000175235.1. Classification (GTDB taxonomy): domain Bacteria; phylum Pseudomonadota; class Gammaproteobacteria; order Burkholderiales; family Burkholderiaceae_C; genus Acidovorax; species Acidovorax delafieldii_B. Next base: position 13,241 of record NZ_ACQT01000093.1, read on the forward strand.
GGGCTGACAGCTTCAAGACCTTCAAAACACGCCTCCCGGAACAACAGTACGCAAGGATTGGCAACGCGGATGTCTCGCAGGTCGCCGGCACCAGGCGGCCTGTGGGTCACAATATACTCCGATTTCATGACAAATTGGCGTCTTGCGCTTGATGCATCTGCGCAAGCTGCTATCAAAACAATATCAAACCGATGAAGATCTTTCGCGGCTTTCACCACCCGGGCATCGCCCGCGCCTGCGCGCTGACCATTGGCAACTTCGATGGCGTGCACCGGGGGCACCAGGCCATGCTGGCCCTGCTGAGCAGTGAGGCCGCCCACCGGGGCGTGGACAGCTGCGTGCTCACGTTCGAGCCCCATCCGCGCGACTATTTCGCTGGCGTGCACCGCAAGCCTGAGCTGGCGCCCGCACGCATCGGCACGCTGCGCGACAAGCTCACCGAACTGCAGCGCTGCGGCGTGCAACAGACGGTGGTGCTGCCGTTCGACGCCCGGCTGGCGGCCCAGTCGCCCCAGGCCTTCATCGACGAGGTGCTGGTGCGCGGCCTGGGCGCCCGCTACGTGCTGGTGGGCGATGATTTCCGCTTCGGCGCCCA
>NZ_ACQT01000092.1 GCF_000175235.1 Acidovorax delafieldii 2AN
TTGCAACGCTCAAGGCACGCAACCCGCACCATGCGGTGGTGTCCGCGGGGGATATGGTGGGGGCTTCGCCGCTCGTGTCGGCCCTGTTCCTGGACGAGCCCACCATCGAAGCCGTCAACCGTATGCAGATTGATTTCAGCGCCGTGGGCAACCATGAGTTTGATCGCGGCTGGCGCGAACTGCTGCGCATGCAGCACGGCGGTTGTGAGCAGTTCACGGTGCGCACGCCGTGTCAGATATCCCGGCCCTTCGAAGGGGCGCGCTTCGGCCTGCTGGCGGCCAATACCGTTCGCGAAGATGGCCACACATTGCTGCCTGCCACGGGGCTCAAGCGGTTTCACGAAGGCGGGGCCACGGTCACGCTGGGCTTCATCGGCATGACGCTCAAGGCCACCCCGACCATGGTGTCGCCCACCGGCGTGAAGGGCCTGCGTTTTGAAGACGAGGCCGCCACCGCCAATGCGCTCGTGCCGCAGCTGCGGGCCCAGGGGGCCGACGTGATCGTGGTGATGATCCACGAGGGCGGAAGCACCACGGCGGGCATCACCGAAACCAGTTGTGCGGGGCTGAGCGGCGATATCGTGCCCATCCTCGAGCGGCTTGATCCGTCCGTGGATGTGGTGGTGACGGGCCACACGCACCGGGCCTATGTGTGCGACTACGGCAGTGTGAACCCGCAGCGCCCGTTCCTGCTGACCAGTGCAGGTCTGTATGGAACACTGGTCACCGACATTGCCTTGAAGGTGGACACGCGCACGCGCCGCGTGGTGCGCAAAACCGCCCGGCAGGTGATTGTGCAAGGTGAAGGTTTCACGGGCCCGCAGGGCCCGGTTGCCACCCAGGCGGTTGCACCGGTATTCGCGCCCGATGCGGGCGTGCAGCAGCTGATTGCCACGTACCGCGCGGCGGCCGTGCCGCTGGCGCAACGCCCCGTGGGGCAACTCTCGGGCGCGGTGCTACGCCGGCCAGGCGCTTCGCTCGAAACGCCGCTGGGCAATCTGATTGCCGACGCGCAGTTGGCGGCCACGCGTCTGCCGGAGCAGGGCGGAGCGCAGATCTCTTTCATGAACCCGGGTGGCCTGCGCGCCGATCTGGTGCCTGACGAGCAAGGTCTGGTGCGCTATGGGCAGTTGTTTGCCGTGCAGCCTTTTGGCAACCACCTGGTGGTCAAGGCCCTTACGGGTGCCCAGGTGCGGGCAGCGCTCGAACAGCAGTTCGACAGCGGCTCCAACAGCCCTTCCCAGCCGCGCGTGCTTTCGGTGTCGGCCGGGTTCAGCTATCGCTATGACCTGTCGCAACCGGCGGGTGCACGCATTGGCCAGATGACGCTGCATGGCGAGCCCCTGACCGATGCTGCTGCCGTGCGTGTCTCGTTGAGCAGCTTTTTGGCCAGTGGAGGCGACAACTTCACGGTCTTTACCCAGGCGCCCGACGTGATGGGCGGTGGCCAGGACCTGGATGCTCTGGAAGCCTATTTCCGGGCCGCCAGCCCCATTGCCCCACCGCAAACCGACCGCATCACGCGCGCGCGTGGCGCTGTGGCAGTTCGGTGACAGGGCATTCTGCGGGCTGTGTGGCTGGAGCGTTTTGCATTCTGCCGGGTGAGGGCGCTGGCCATTGACCCATGGCACCACGCGCCAGGCAGAAGTCGAGCAGGCTCTTGAACGGGCTTTCGATGCCTGCGGCGCCTCGGCCCGCTCCTTGCGGGCGGTAACGATGGCTTCGATCGCCTGCTGACCGGTTCGTCCCGCTTCACCCGGCAGGGGTTTGGATGCGCGGCGGCCGATCACCCCCGAAGTAGCGGGCCCCGATATGCGCACGGACATGCATCTCAGCGCTGTGGGCGTCGGGGAAACCGAGGCGCTAATGAAACAGATTTGCTATTGAAACAATAGCTGCGTGCGCATGATGCATAAGCGCTACAGGTCGAAAAGACCTTGAGAAGCCTGGTTTACTTGCGGACTTCGTCCACCATCGCGCGGAAATCGTCGATGTCTTCGAAGCTGCGGTACACGCTGGCAAAACGGATGTAGGCCACCTTGTCGAGCTTCTTGAGTTCGCGCATGACCAACTCGCCGATGCGGCTGGAAAGCACCTCGCGTTGACCAAGATTGAGCAGCTTTTCCTCGATCCGCTCGATGGCGCTGTCGATCTGCGTGGTGCTCACGGGCCGTTTGCGCAACGCCAGGTTGAACGAGGCCAGCAGTTTTCCGCGTTCGTATTCGATGCGGCGACCGTCCTTCTTGACGATGGCCGGGAAGTTCACTTCCGGCCGCTCGTAGGTGGTGAACCGCTTGTCGCAGGCGCCGCACTGGCGCCGGCGCCGGATGAAATCGCCGTCTTCGGCCACCCGGGTCTCGACGACCTGGGTTTCCTGATGGCCGCAGAAGGGGCACTTCATCGCGCCTCCCCGTGCGGCTGCCGCTTGCACGCCACGCCGAGCCGCCCTGCCGGAGGATGGCCGTGATGGCATGGGTGACTGCGGCGCGACATGCTCAGCCGTAGACCGGGAATCGGGCCGTCAGCGCGCTGACCTTGGCACGCACAGCGGCGATGTTGGCTTCGTCGCGTGGGTTGTCCAGCACGTCGGCAATCAGGTGGGCCGTCATGCGGGCTTCCTCTTCCTTGAAGCCGCGGGTGGTCATGGCAGGGGTGCCAATGCGCACGCCGCTCGTCACCATCGGCTTTTCAGGATCGTTGGGAATCGCGTTTTTATTGATGGTCATATGGGCCGAGCCCAGCACCGCCTCGGCTTCCTTGCCCGTGATGCCCTTGGCACGCAGGTCCACCAGCATCACATGGCTTTGCGTGCCACCGCTCACGATGCGCAGGCCGCGCTGCGTGAGCGTCTCGGCCACCACCTTGGCGTTCTTCACGACCTGTTCCTGGTAAGCCTTGAACTCGGGCGTCAGTGCTTCCTTGAAAGCCACAGCCTTGGCCGCAATGACGTGCATCAGCGGGCCGCCTTGCAGGCCGGGGAAAATGGCGCTGTTGATGGCCTTCTCATGTTCGGCCTTCATCAGGATGATGCCGCCGCGCGGGCCGCGCAGGCTCTTGTGCGTGGTCGAGGTCACCACGTCGGCGTGGGGCACGGGGTTGGGGTATACGCCCGCTGCGATCAGGCCGGCGTAATGGGCCATGTCCACCATGAAGATGGCGCCAATTTCCTTGGCGATCTTGGCAAAGCGCTCGAAATCGATATGCAGGCTGTAGGCCGAGGCGCCGGCCACGATCAGCTTGGGCTTGTGCTCGCGGGCCTTGGCTTCCATCGCGTCGTAGTCGATTTCTTCCTTGGCGTTCAGGCCGTAGGAGACCACGTTGAACCACTTGCCCGACATGTTCAGCGGCATGCCGTGGGTCAGGTGACCGCCCTCGGCCAGGCTCATGCCCATGATCGTGTCGCCGGGCTTGAGGAAGGCCAGGAACACGGCTTCATTGGCAGAGGCGCCGCAGTGGGGTTGCACGTTGGCGGCATCGGCGCCGAAGATCTTCTTCACGCGGTCGATGGCCAGTTGCTCGGCCACGTCGACGTGCTCGCAACCGCCGTAGTAGCGCTTGCCAGGGTAGCCTTCGGCGTACTTGTTGGTCAGCTGCGTGCCCTGGGCCCACATGACGGCGGGCGAGGCGTAGTTTTCGCTGGCAATGAGCTCGATGTGCTCTTCCTGGCGCTTGTTTTCGGCCTGGATGGCGGCAAAGAGTTCGGGATCGGTCTGTTCGACAAGAATATTGCGGTGGTACATGGCAGTCCTATGAACTTGTGTCCCTTGAAACAAGGGCTGCCCAGGCGAACGGCGGAACGCAGAAGGCCTTGGGCTCTTGCGGCACGCTCCCCAGTGGTTTGCAAGAGGCAGTCCCTTGCCGGTTTCCACGTCAGCGGCGGCACCTCGGGGGGCCGCGCCTATCGCCAGTTGCGTACCATCGTAGTGTAGCCGACCGGCGTGCCTGCGGCAGCCCTCAAAGGCCTGAAAGCAGGGCCAGCTTGTCGCCGCCTGCACCAGCGGCCGGCGCAGTGGCGGGAACGGTGTGCGCAGGCGCCTGGGTGGACAGGGTGGCCGAGGGTGTCAAGGGTACCGAGCGCCCGTTGGCCACTTGGCGCAGCCGGGTGTGCTCTGCCATCACCTTGGCTGCATACCCACCGTCGTCCTGCAAATTGGCGGCGCCCACGTAGTAGCGCAGGCCACCTTCCACTGAGCCGGCCCGGGCGATGCACTCCTGCAGCACCTTCACGCCGACGCGCAGATTGGTCACCGGATCGAAAGCCGCAAAATGACCTCCGAAGTTTTCGTACTTGTCGGTGTGGACGCGCGTCATGACCTGCATCAAGCCCTGCGCACCGACGGCGCTCTGGGCGAAGGGATTGAAGCTCGATTCAATGGCCATGATGGCCAGGATCAGCGTCGGGTCAATCTTGGTGCGGGTGCCGGTCTCGTACGCCTCGGCCACCAGTGCGCTCAGAGGCTCGGGTGCTACACGGTACTTCTTGCTCAACCAGAATGCAACGGCAGCCTGCTCCTTGGGCAGGTCCTTGGGATTGCTGGCGGTGGCGCGGTCGCTCGCGCCGAGCTCGACGGGTTCGTCCAGCAAGACCACCTGGCGAGACTGCAGCCAGTCCATCAATTGCTCTTCGCCTGCCTGGCGCAGGTCCGGGCGGGCAGCAAGAGTCAGTACAAAAAAGGCAACGGCCAGCCCGAGAAGGGCAAAACTGTTGTGGGTGATTTCGAGGAATCCTTCTGTCACGTCGGCAACGAAGGTTCGTACGCCGGTGATGATTTTTCCTGACGCTGTCATAGCTCTTCCTTTCTGAGGTGGCTCACCATGCGGCGCCGACATCAAAGATGAAGGCGCTCGTGCAGTGGGTCACTTGGATTGGTACGCCATCAATTCACAGCTTCGTTCATGACTCGAAGCGGTCCATTGACTTAGCCGGGTTCGGCAGCGGTTGGGGTTTTTACTAGCCCGTTTTTGGGGCTGGCGGATTCTAGAAGTTCACTTAATTCTAAGTCAATACTATCAAAATTGTTTTTTATATCTTTTAGCTATGAAAAGCATGTGAATAAACACATGTTAAGCGGCTTTTTTCTGCTTGGACAGCGCATGGAGATCTGCTGATCGTGACGATCGTGTGTCAAATTCAATCGCGGACCGATATGTCATTGAGAACGCAGTTTGAGTCGCTTCGGCGAATTTGGTAAGGTGGAGTCGCCTGTGAATTCGGGCATCGCCAGACGAGGCAAATCTCCCGCCGAAGGCGCGCAGCGTCAAGGTGCAGCAGATGCAGCTTCTACGGCAAACCTTGGGGGCAATACCTTGCCTCCTCGCAATGCGGACGTTCATCTCCGGATTGCGACTCGATGGCAAAGACCGTTGTGTCAGCCGTCAAGCCCGGTGGGCAGACCTTGCGCCTGTCCACCGGGCTTTCTCTTTCTTTATGGGCCGTATCCGTGTGGCCGGTCGGGCTCCTGTCCTGCTGAGTGCGCCGGGCTGGCGCAAGGCGGTGCATATATATAGATAATGTGGAACGTTCTCCACGGCGCGACAGCGCCGTGGGCCGGGGCCCATCATGTGAATCCGCCTGTGTCAGTCCATCTGGCCGGCTTGCGCCAGATCATTTCTTGATGTGTGGCGAAGGCCGTGGCGTGGTCTTTTGCTGGAAGCCGGTCAAAATAGCACCCTTACACGCAACGCGCATGGCAGGTGGCCATGGCGGCCCGTATCTGCCTTGCAGCTTGTCCGGGATGCGTTATCCCATTGGATCCATGTTTCCTTTCTTTTCCCGCAGCAAAATGTCCGACGCACCAGAAGTGAATCCGGCCCCGGCCAAAACCCAAGAGACGCATCCGCTGGATGCTCTGACGGGAGGTGCTTTCTCGGCCGCCACGTCGAGTGAGCGGGCTTCCCGCATCCGTGAGTGGCTTGCCACCCAGCCGGCGCCCGAGCAATTGCAGGAGGTGTTCAAGGAGCTGAGCGGGCGTGACAAGGGTGCCGCCCGCGCGGTGCGCGAAAAGCTCGATGAAATTCGCCGCGCCAAGGGGCAAGAGGCCATTGCCGCCGAGTGGGCCGACAAGGCCCAGGTTCTGCTCGCGGCGCCGAAGCTCAATATTGCCGATGCTCTGGCATGGCAGCGCGATGCCGCCAAAGCTGGCGCGCCCCTGTCGCGTGAGCCGCTCTCACTGCTCAAGGTGCAATTGGCCGACCGGGTTAAGGTGATCGAAGACCTGCAGCACCGGGTTCAGGTGCAGCGTGAGGCCGCCGTGTTGTTGGCGCAGCGCATCGAGGTGCTATCGACCAAATCCTGGAAGGACGCTCAGGCGGCGCTGGAACTGCTGCGGGCCGACGTCGCTCGCTGGCAGGAGCAGGCCGAGGAGCTGACTGGTGACGCAAGCTGGGTCAGCGTGGAGGCGCGTTTTCCGCCATTGCTCGAGGCCTCGCGCACCCAATTGCTGGTGGTATGGGACGCGTTTCAACCTGCCGTGGCACAGGCTGCTGCCGCTGCCGAAGACGCGGCCGCCCCTTTGCCGCCCGTGCCCGTGTGGGCCGACGAGTTGCGCGTGGCGCGTGGTTTGCCCACCGAAGCTGCTGCCGCTGCAGTGGCGGCCAAACCTGCACGCCCGGTGCGCCCCAAGGTTGATCCCCAGGTGCTGGAGCAAGCCCAGCAACTGGTGAGAGAGGCTCTGGTGACGCTGGAGAAGGAGACCGCCGAAGGCCACGGCAAAGCCAGTGCGGGTGCAGCCGCCGCTCTGCGCGCGGTCCTGAAAGTGCATGGCAAGCACATCGATACGCCTCTGGAGCAGCAGGTGCACGCAGCGCTGGTGGCGGCGGGTGAACTGGAGGGCTGGCAGCGTTGGAGTGCGGACCAGGTGCGCGAGGATCTGGTTGCGCGGGCCGAAGCGCTGCTTCACCGCCCAGAGGGCCAGGTGCTGGGTGGCCGCAAGATGCAGGAATCACTGCGCCAACTGCGCGAGCAGTGGAAGCAGACCGATCAGGGCGGTGCTCCCAACCATGCCCTGTGGAAAAAATTTGACGAAGCCTGCAATGCCGCCCACAAGGTGGTGGAGGCCTGGCTCGACAAGATCCGCTCGGAAGCCGCCGAGCACAAGGCACAGCGTGTTGCGCTGATCGAAGAGGTCAAGGCCTGGGCACAGGATCAGGCTGCCTCAGGCGACTGGAAAGCCATCAATCGGGCTCTGCACCAGTTTGGCGACCGCTGGCGCGAAGGCGGGCACGTGGGTGAAAAGATTTTTGCAGAGCTGCAGCCGCTGTGGAAGCAGGCCATCGGTGCAGCGGCCGCGCCCCTGGAAAGCGCGCAAAAGGAAAGCTTGGCTCGCCGCCACGCCATGATCGACGAAGCGGTGGCGCTGGGCGCAGCGCCTGCGTTGCGCATCGATGCCGTCAAGGCGTTACAGCAGCGCTGGCAGGCTGAAGCCCAGGCGGTGCCATTGGATCGCAGGCATGAGCAGAAACTGTGGGACGCCTTCCGCAAGCCGATCGACGAAGCCTTCAACCGCAAGTCCGCTGACCGAGAAAAGGCCGTGACCGAGCTGAGTGCCCGCGACCGTGTGGTGCTCGAGGCCTCGAAGGCGCTGGAGGCGGCCAATGCCAGCGGCGATGCGCAGCAGATCCGTACCGCCATGCAGGCGCTGGATGCAGCGCTGCGCGGACAAGCCCAGGCTGCACAGGTGGTGGCATCGGCCCAAAAGGCAGAGCAAGAACAAGGTGGAGCGCTTGCAGTCCCTGCGCAAGCAGCTCCTGAAAACGTAGCATCCGGCGAGGCGATTGAAGGCGCTGAGAGTGCGCCGGCACGGCCTGCGCCCAAACCTGCAGCCCGCCCCGTGGTGGCTGTGCGTGGCGATGATCGCCCCGGCATGAAGAAGGATGCGCCAGTAGCGCCGGGCCGTGGTGGCCGCCCCGGCGATCACCGGGATGGGCGGGGCGAGCGCGATGCCGGTCGCGGCGCGCGTCCGGACAGCCGCGACAGGGGTGGGCGCTTTGGCGATCGTCTTGGTCATGAAGACCGCGGCCCGCGCCTTGGCGATGCGGCATTCCGCGCCCAGCGAGATGCGATGGAACACGCCCAGTTGGCGCTCAGGAAGCTGGCCGCACAGGCCCACGGCGAGGCGTTGACCCAGTTGCTCACGGCGTGGGAGAAGCGCGACGCAGCGCTGCTGCCGGGCACCCAGGAGCTGGGCGGTGGTGTTACTGCGGCGGTGCGGAGCGCTTGGGCGCAGGCGTTGTCGGCTCCGGCGGCGGGTGACGCGGGCGAGGCACTGTTGCGGCTGGAGATGGCGGCCGACGCGCCCACCCCGGCAGAGTATCTTGCAGCGCGTCGAGCACTGCAGTTGCAACTGCTCACGCGGCGCAATGACCCTGCGCCTGCGCAGACCTGGGGCCAGGACACGGCACGCGTCCTGGCGGGTCAGCACGACGCTGCGGTGGCTCGCCGTCTGCAGAACGTGCTCAAGACATTGCTGCGCAAGTGAGCGCATGACGCTGGCCGTTCACACCCGCCCATTCGCCAGCGAGGACGAGGCCGCCGTGGTGGAGCTTTGGCGCGCGTGCGGCCTGCTGCGTGCCTGGAATGATCCCCACAAGGATATTGCACGCAAACAGGCGGTTCAGCCCGAACTCTTCTTGGTGGCCGTGGCTGGGCGGGAGAGTGGCGGGCAGGAAATCGTGGGCACCGTGATGGCAGGATACGATGGCCACCGGGGCTCGGTGTATTACCTCGCTGTTGCCCCCGGGCGGCAGCGGCTGGCGTTGGGTCGCCGCCTCATGGCCGAGGTGGAAGGGCGGCTGCTGGCCTTGGGGTGCCCTAAGCTCAATCTGCTGGTACGCAGCAGCAACCACGAAGTGCAGGCGTTTTACGAGAAGCTTGGCTACACGCGTGATGATGCGTTCAGTTTGGGAAAGCGCCTGATCCCTGACCTTTGAGCGCGTTGGCCTTCGCAGGGCAATGCTTGCGGGGTGGTCATCGATCTGGAAATAAAAAAAGCCGTCGCGATTGCAACGGCTTTTTGTGTTTGGTGCCCAGGAGAGGACTCGAACCTCCACGATGTTACTCGCTAGTACCTGAAACTAGTGCGTCTACCAATTCCGCCACCTGGGCTTTCAGATCAGCTTTGAATTATAGAACACGCAACGCCTGGCTTTTGGCGATTCGGCAAAAATTTTTGGAACACGTGTACCCGTTCCTCGAGCCGAAGCGCTGTGTGAAAAATAAAAAAGCCGCTGTGGTCACAGCGGCTTGATATTTTGAAAACCTTCACTGGTTCTCGTTAAACTTGGTGCCCAGGAGAGGACTCGAACCTCCACGATGTTACTCGCTAGTACCTGAAACTAGTGCGTCTACCAATTCCGCCACCTGGGCATTTCAGGAGGGTAGGGACAGTTCATTACTGAACCATCCCCCCTAAGAACCGGACTTGCGACTTTCACCGCATCCGGCTCAAGCACAACACTGTCCGTATTGTGCGAAGACTCAGATTGTACCCTAAGTTTTCGCCTGTTTCGGACTCGAAGCCCCATGTGGGGCCGGTTTCGCTACCGTCAGACCCAAGGCGTGCAGTCTGATGTGGCAGACCGGGTGCAGTAGCACCCGGTTATAGAGAGCATCCGACCCGCCATCCACTTTGCGAACAATGTGGTGATCGTGCCATCCGCTCTCGTAGTCCAGGGGTCGTGCGCAAAGTGCACACTGCCCCGCCTGGGACACATACAGCATGGTTGTTTCGGCCCTGTACGCGATGCTTCGCAGCATGCGCTTCGTCCTCAACTTCTCGCCGTACGCTTCCCACGATGGATCGAAGGGGTTGTAGTCCGCCTTGATCTTCTCGTGCCTCACGATCTCTGTATCCGCGAGCTTCAACAGCTTTCTCGTGAATGGACCTTCTGCCGTCTTGACGGTTGCAGCGAACTCATTCCTCTCGTTGATGCGCTGCCAGTAACGGTTCGCACACCACTTCGGGGACTTGTTTGGATGGCGCCGTCTCGCCCAGCGGACAAGCCGCCAGTAGATCAAGTTGTCCATCTTGTTGAAGGTTTCTTTTGCCACCACCGGATGGTGGTACTGCGCCCAGCCCCGAAGGATAGGGTTCAGTTTGACGATGAGATCCTCCTGCTTCACCATCGCATGTGTCTTTACGATCTCCCTGACCTTGCTGTAGAGCGCTTGCGCGTTCTTCTTGCTTGGCTTGATGAGTAGTTTTCCCGCGTACTTGCGGAAATTCCACCCCAGAAAGTTGAAGCCGTCATCAATGTGGGCGACCCTTGTCTTTTCCGGCGACAGTTGCAACCCTCGTTGTGCGAGGAATGCTTCGATCCACGGCCTGACTTCTGTCGCCAGCAACTCCTTGGAGTCGCCGGTGATGACGAAATCGTCTGCGTACCGGATTACATTGACTTTCAGCTTCAAGGCGCGAGACCTGAACCGCGCTTTGAGGTGCGCGGCCAAGCCGGATTCGAGCCCGTTCAGACACATGTTCGCCAAGGTTGGCGAAATGATGCCGCCTTGCGGCGTTCCTTCGTCAGTCGGCGAGAAGTGACCCTGGTGGATCACCCCGGCTTTCAGCCACTTGCGCAGGATTGCCTTGTCCGTGGGGACGTGGCGCACCAGCCAGTCGTGGTTGATGTGGTCGAAACAGCCTCGGATATCCGCCTCCAGCACCCATGGGGCCGAAGCCTTTTTGGATGTGCAGACGAATATCTGGCCCATGGCATCGGCCGTGGAGCGATTTCTCCTGAACCCATAGGAGTTCGGGTCGCTTGTGCTTTCCGCCACGGGCTCTAGTCCTAGCAGGTGAAGTGCCTGCATGGCCCGGTCGAACATGGTTGGAATGCCCAGTGGGCGCTCCTTCCCGTTCGATTTTGGGATGTAGACCCGCCGCAAGGGCAGGGGCCTATACCCTCGTTGCTGTTTCAACAAACCGATTGCCGCCCGTTTCTGGAGCGGAGTGTCCCAAAGTTGGCGATCGACCCCTGCCGTTCGCTTGCCTTGGTTCTCGGTCACCCGCCTTACCGCCAGAGCTCTGGCAGAGTGCGAGTGGATCAAGGATCGTTGGAGGGCTTTCACCCGCCGCCAATCTTGTTCTTGCGTCGCCTTCGCGATCTTTTGCTGCATCGTTTGCACAAACCTTTCAACTCGCTGCCAGTCAATGGCGTGCCAGTCGGCGGGTTCGCGTGAGGATGCAGGCTCGCTGTTGCCAGCAAGTTTTCTCATGCTTTCCTCTTTGAGTTAGACCCATCGAGGACGCACTTCTCCCCCGAAGGGGAATTGAGCATCCCTTCGGGGTCGATTGAACTTAGACAGCCGTCTCGCGACGGTTGCACCAAGTGGAAGTTTGCACGCTTTCGCGTTGGGGCAAAGTTGGAACCCCTATGCCACCCGTTATAGGCAGCCGTTCGCTTTTTCCACCATCCCATACCCCCTCATCCAACAGGTTGCCTTGCGGCTTCCTTGCCTGCGTGCCGAAGCACACAGGCGGGTGGTGGGGCTTACCACGTTCCCTGATCTACCGATCTTGGCGGTTTGCGCCGCTTCGATCTCTCCATTTAGGACCCATCTTTCCTGGGGCTGCATATTGACGACGTATTCCCACTTTCCACAGGAATAGCCAGCAGCGCACCTTTTGGTTACGGCCTATCAGCAGATTTGGCCGTTCAATCTTCACCCAGGTTCTGACGATGGTTCACTTATGTTGCCCATATGGAACTAGCCTAGCCCCCTCGGCCGCCTTTCTGCTGGCAGCTTCCAGCTGCACCCTCGCGGGCGTAGCTGCTACCGAAGTAGGGGTTCATTGTTGAGTGGGCTTCACACAGGGTCATTACTGTCCCTGCATGCCACTCTAGGCTACTCGCGGTCGCACGCGAGGTCACAGCGGTCCGTTGCCGGATGTATGACAAGGCAGATCAGAGCAGGACGCTCTGAATAGTTTACTCAGAAACGAGCTGCGCACGCGGCAGACAAAGCTCCGCTTGTGGCGTGCTCGTCGGCTATGTGCGCGAGCGCCACAAACGGCATCTCTGCCGCTTTCAATATAAAGTCACTCGATAGAGTGACTTTGATGAGATAGCTCGGTTGCCCGTCTATCTTCTATTAAAGCCCGTCCTTGCGGATCAAGCTGTGGGATGATCGGGGTGAGCCGAGCATCTGTTTTATGCCCGCCGAAGCGGGTGAGTAAATTGCTAATATTTAACGAGGCAGCTACCTCATTCAGAACGACACGTTACGTGTCGCACGGAAAGATTAAGATTGTATATCAAAAAAACCACCCCCGAAGCATCCGTTGCGCATCTGTCGAGCGAGATTGAAGGCAGCGTTCAGGGGCACCGCGACGGCCATGGCTTCGTCATCCGTGATGATGGCGAAGGCGACATCTACATTCCCCCCAACGAAATGCGCGCTGTTCTGCACAAGGACCGCGTGCGTGTGCGCATCGTGCGCCAGGACCGCCGGGGTCGGCCTGAAGGGCGCGTGGTCGAGATCATTGAGCGTCCCGTCCAGCCCATCATTGGGCGGCTGCTGCAGGAAAGCGGCGTCTGGCTGGTGGCGCCTGAAGACAAGCGCTACGGCCAGGATGTGTTGATTCCCAAGGGCGCCACCGGCGCGGCCAAGCCGGGGCAGGTGGTGGTGGTCGAGTTGACCGAGCCGCCCGCCTTGTTTGGTCAGCCGGTAGGCCGCATCACCGAAGTGCTTGGCGAAGTGGACGACCCGGGCATGGAGATTGAAATTGCCGTGCGAAAGTACGGCGTGCCACACGAGTTTTCTGCCGAGTGCTTGGCCCAGGCCAGAGAGCTGCCTGACAAGGTGCGCGCGCAGGACAAGAAGCGCCGCGTGGACCTGACGGACGTGCCCCTGGTCACCATCGACGGCGAGGACGCGCGCGACTTCGACGATGCCGTCTACTGCGAGCCAGCCAAGGTGGGGCGTGGCAAGGGCTGGCGTTTGCTGGTGGCCATTGCCGACGTGAGCCACTATGTGGAGACGGGCAGCGCCATCGACATCGACGCCTACGACCGCGCCACCAGCGTGTACTTTCCGCGCCGCGTCATCCCCATGCTGCCCGAGAAGCTCAGCAACGGCCTGTGCTCGCTCAACCCCGAGGTGGAGCGCCTGTGCATGGTGTGCGACATGTTGGTCACCGCCAAGGGCGAGGTGCACGCCTACCAGTTCTACCCGGCCGTGATGTTCAGCCATGCGCGCTTCACGTACACCGAAGTAGCGGCGATTCTTGCCAACACCCGCGGCCCCGAGGCCAGCAAGCGCAAGGACCGCGTCAAGGATCTTCTCAACCTGCACGACGTGTACCGCGCGCTGCTTATCGCGCGCCAGCAGCGCGGCGCCGTGGATTTTGAAACCACCGAAACGCAGATCATCTGCGATGAGAACGGCCGCATCGAAAAGATCGTGCCACGCACCCGCAACGACGCCCACAAGCTCATTGAAGAGGCCATGTTGGCCGCCAATGTGTGCAGCGCCGACTTCATTGCCCAGGGCGGCCAGCCCGGCCTGTTCCGGGTGCACGAAGGCCCCACGCCTGAGAAGCAGGAAATCCTGCGCGGCTACCTCAAGGCGATGGCAGTGGGCATGACGATCGGCGACAACCCGCATCCGTCGGAGTTTCAGGCAATTGCCGAGGCGACCAAGGACCGGCCCGATGCGCAGCAGATCCACACCATGCTGCTGCGGTCGATGCAGCAGGCGATCTATACGCCGGTCAACAGTGGCCACTTTGGCCTGGCCTTCCAGGCCTACACGCACTTCACCAGCCCCATCCGGCGCTACCCCGACCTGCTGGTGCACCGCGTCATCAAGGCCATTCTGGGCAAGAGCAAATACAAGTTGCCCGCGCTGCCCACCCCGGGCGAGGCCCACGCCAAGCTGGCCAAGCGCCTGGCGGCCCGCGTCGCGGCGCCCGGAACCAAGC
>NZ_ACQT01000091.1 GCF_000175235.1 Acidovorax delafieldii 2AN
GCGCCGCCGCCGCCAGCTGGCGCAGGGCGTTGGCAGCCGACACGGGGCGCAGCGCCCGGGCGGCCACCCATTGGTCGATGACGGCCGTTTTCACCGGCGAGTTGCTGGTCAGCCGCCACACGGTGCGTTCGATGGCCTCGGGTGAGTGCTGCAGCAGTACCAGCGCCAGCAAGGCCGCGTAGTTGCGCGGGCGCAGCCGGTGAAAGAAGGGGCTGAAAGGGCGAAAGCTGGTGTTGACCAGCACGCAGCCCTGGATGTCGTCAGGTGCCGTGCAGGCCCACTCGGTGGCTACCATGGCACCGAGCGACATGGCAAGCACGTGGTAGGGCGGGCGCAGGCCCTGGCGCGCGAGTTCGGCGCGGCAGGCCGCCACCATGCCCGGCACGGTGAGCGGGCTGGTCTGGGTGTGAAGGCTGCCGTTGCCTGGCAGATCGAGGGTGACGATGCGGGTGTGGGGCAGTGCTGCCCGCAGATCGCCTGCGAAAGCGCCCCAGTGCGCGGCTTCGCGCGTGAGGCCGCGCAGCAGGATCCAGGTGTCCATGGTCAATACCACTCGGCCAGCGCGTCGGCCCGGCGCTGCGGATAGTGCTCTGCCTGGGGCACCCACCGTTGGTAGCTGCAAGCCGCGCGCGACAGGAAATCGAGCAGCGCCAGGTGCCGGCGCAACACACGCTGCTGGCGATGGTCGATCAGCGGGTTGAAGATGCCCATGCGCGAGAACAATTGGCGCGGGTTCTTCTTGATCCAGATCCACGAGCCCATCTCCAGCGTCAGCGGCAGGAAGGTGTGCCCCGGTTGCTCGCAGGACTGCAGATACAGATAGTCCCAGAGATCGCCATGCGCGAGGTACTGGGCGCTTTGGGGTTCGATGATGTAGGGGTGGTGGCTGTGGGCCTGCAGGAAGATCTGCTTGAGCGCATGCAGCTCGTTCAGGTGCGTGATGGGCCGGCGGGTGTGGGCGAACGGAAACCACAGCCGGTCGCGCACCCCGAAGCCCGAGTGGCAGTCCAGGGCCAGGCTGAACGGGCGGGCGAGCAGTTCGCTGCGCGCCACCTCGCACACCGCCTGGTTCTCGATTTCCATCGGATCGCCCATGCGCCCACGGTACCAGGGCAGGCCCGCGCTCAGCCGCTGGCCGCCCATCAGGAAGGGCACGCGGTCGAGTGCGTCGATCGGTGCGTTGCGCATCAGGTCCACCCCGTGGGGGTTGGCCCGCGTGGCTGCCCACATGCCGCCTGGGTTGACGATGGGCATGAAAACCATGCGCACATGCTCGAGCTGCTGGTGCAGCGTGGTGTCCCAGCGCAGCCGCATGACGATGTTCTGCAGGTAGGCCATCACCACCTCGGCGCCGATGCGCTCCAGTCCGTGCACGCCGCCGAAAAAGCCCACGGCGGGAACGGCGGGGCTCGCGTTGCCCAGGCTGACGGCGTAGATGGGAAACGTCCGGCCCGAAGCCACGCTGACTTCGCGCACCACGCGCGCCTGCAGGGCCGCGCCGCCCAGCTCGATGATTCTTTCCAGGGCCTGCAGTTCGGGCAGAACGTTTTCGGGCACGGTGGGGGAAGGGGCTGGTTTGCACGAGGGGGAATGCACCAGCATACCGTTGGCCATGCCCCGTGTGTGAACCAGGGGTGTGGGTGTGGCGAATTTGCAGGGCTACGCCAAACTGTCACATGCGCCGGGTATCTTGCAGCAGCCAACCACCTTCTCCAAAGGCACCGCATGCTCTGGAAACTGCTCGGATTGCAGAGACTTTTCGACGAACTCTTCGATGAACGCTGGCGCTGCCTGGACCTGCCGGGCAATGACTGCTTTTCCCATGAAGAATTCATGCTACCCACCCCGGCCCAGGACTGACGCCGTGCGCTGGCTCATGCTCTGCAGCATGGTGGCCTGCGGCATCGCCTGGGGCGTAGCAGAGCTTTTCGCCCTGCAGCGTGCCCGCTACCACGCGTGGCGCGAACGCCATCACGCGGCACTTTCCTAGGCGAGCGATGTTTCGATTCGCGCGTTGGCGGGTGGCACGGTTTCGGGCTGGCCGCCGCGCTGCGGGGCATGCCCACTCCGCGGCCCCTGCGTCACAAGAGTGGCCTTGCAGCCCTCCGCGGGGTGTATAGGGATCAAGGCAAGGGGACGGTGCAGATCCTCCCACCGGGAGCCGGGGCCTGGCCTTCCGGAACCAGCGCTGCCCGCCCGCAAAGCCAGAGCGAAGAAATCGCCAATGCGGCCAGCCACGCAACCGCGCTGGTGGCCGCCTCGGGGTTGGGGCCTGGCTGGTGGCATCGGGCCCTCGCCCGGGTGGCGCGGGCTTTGCCGGTGTCTGCGTTTTCATGGCCACAATGGTGTGGCTGTACCTGGCCTCCACCCTGTACCACGCCCTGCCGCAGGGGCGCGCCAAGCGCATCTTTCTCAAGCTGGACCACGGGGCTGTCTTTCTGTTCATCGCCGGCAGCTACACGGCATTTGCATCGCAACACCTCGGTGACCGGTGGGGTATGGCCGTCCTCACCCTGGTGTGGGTGGTGGCGGTCGCAGGCATGGCGCTCAAGGCGCTGGGCCGTCTGGCGTCGGTCTGGTTGTCGACCGCAAGCTATCTCGCCATGGGGTGGCTGGTGCTGCTGGCGGCCATGCCGATCATGGCGCGGGCTTCGCCTGCCGGGGTGGCCTGGCTGGTGGCGGGCGGAGGGTTGTATACCCTGGGGGTGATCTTCTTCATGCTGGACGGACGCATCCGCTACGGCCATGCGGTCTGGCATGCATTTGTGGCCGCAGGCACGACCTGCCACGCGTGGGCCGTACTGGGCCAGGGACAGGCTGCCTGGGCTTGACGGAACAGGACGGGGCTGGGCTGCCAACCCATCGACTTCAGTCGGCTGGGAAATGCAGCGTCACGCGCAACCCCGGGAGGGTGTTGCGGACGTCCATGTGCCCGCCGTGCAGGGCCATCACGCGGCGCACGATGGCCAGGCCCAGGCCTGATCCGCTGCGCTCGCCTGCGGGCCGCGCGGTGGTGAAGAAGCGTTCCCCCAGGCGCGCCAGCGCGTAGTCGGGCACCCCTGGCCCCGCATCCTGCACCGCCACGGTGGTGCCGTCGATCTCCAGCTGCACGGCGCTGCCCGGTGGTGAGAAGTCGATGGCGTTGTCAAGCAGGTTGGTCAGCGCGAGGGTGACGAGTTCAGCCTCCCAGGGGCCGGTGGTGCCATGGCCCGCTAGATGCAAGGCGACCCCGCGCTGCACGGCCCGTGCCTGCGTGTGGGCCAGGGCCGCACTGGCGCAGGCCTCCAGGGCCGCCGGCGTGCGCACCTGGGCGTGCTGGCGCTGCTCGAGCTTGCTGAGTTCCAGCAGCCGGTCGATGAGCCGCTGCAGTCGCTCGCTCTGTTGCACGACCTGGTCGGCGAACAGGGCGCGGTCAGCGGCAGGCAGCTCTTCCTGCAACAGCTCGCCCGCGCCCCGGATGGCGGCCACAGGGCTCTTGAGCTCGTGGGTGAGCGCGCGCACGTAGCCCTCGATGTAGTCGCGGCCCTCCAGGCGGGCACGCATGCGATCCATGGCCCGGGCGAGGTCGCCCAGTTCTCCGGGCACCTGGGGCACGGCGAGCGCTGCCTCAGTCGAGGCCGCATGTTCGCCGTCGGCCGGCCCCTGAACGCTCAGCGCGTAATCGCGCAGGCGACGCACATTCCACACCACCCACAGCGTCACCGCCACGCCCACGGCTGCCGACAGCACCAAGAGCAGCAGGCCGCTGGCCAGCACCTTGTTTTCGGCCCGGTCGATGAAGCGTTGCACGGTGCTCACCGGCTTGGCCACGGTCAGCACGCCGCCGATCTGCCCGTTCACTACCACGGGCGCCGCAACGTACATCACGCCGCTGGTGTCATCGCCTGGCACCGCGCGCGTGGCCCGCGCACCATAGTCGCCGCGCAGGGTGCGGGCCACATCGCGCCAGCGTGAATAGTCTTCGCCCACCGCGCGGTTTTCCGAGTCGAAAACCACGGTTCCCTGGGTGTCGGTGACGTAGATGCGGTAGTCGAGCGATTGCTTGCTGAACCCCCATATGGCCGCGTCGATGGGGCGGTGGGCGTAGTGGCGCACCTGCTGGGCAAAGCGGCCATCGCGCATGCGGCCCTGTGCGAGGTCGTCGCTGGCGAGTTCGGCGAGGATGTTGGCGGTGTCCACCATTATGTCCTCCATCACCTCGCGCACGCTGGGCTTGATCTCGGCGGTGAATACCCGCAGCACGAAGAACGCTGCGATGCCATTGATCAGGAAGAAGGCAAACAGAAGCCGGAGGCCAAGGCGCATGGTGGGGGCCTACCGCAGCTGGCACGCGAACCGGGCTACCGCGATGGCGGGCGCCGAGCAGGCGGGCCCGAATTCACGCATCAAGGCAATACCCCATGCCACGGTGGGTGCTGATGTACTCGCGCGTGGGGTCGAGTTCGCGCAGCTTGGCGCGCAGGGTCTTGATGTGGGTGTCCACTGTGCGGTCGGTGCTTTCGCTGTCATTGCCCCAGGCAGCGGCCAGCAGCGTTTCGCGGCCATGGATGCGGCCCGCCCCGTGCAGCAGGCAGGCCAGCAGCCGGTACTCGCGCCGGGTAAGGGCCAGCGGCTGGCCATGCAGGCTGATGCGTTGGCCCGCGGCATCGTCGTGGAACCCCGAGTGTGCGGAGCCCGCGCTGGCCACCACGCCCATGGGCACTGCCGCTCGGCGCAGCACGGCCTTGATGCGTGCGGCCAGTTCGCGTGGGCTGAAGGGCTTTGTGAGGTAGTCGTCGGCGCCCAGTTCCAGCCCCAGCACGCGGTCGAGTTCTTCGCCGCGTGCGCTCAGCACCAGCACCGGCGTGGCTGTTGCGCCCGGTCGGTGAACGGCGCCCTTGCGCAGGTCCTGCAGCAGGTCGAGCCCGCTGCCGTCGGGCAGGCCTACGTCGAGCACCAGCAGGTCGAAGGTGCGGGACTGCAACTGTTGGCGCGCGTCGTGCATGAGCAGGCTGTGCGTCACGGCCATGCCATCGCGCCCAAGGGTATAGGCCACCGTGCGGGCGATGGCCGGGTCGTCTTCCAGCAGCAGCACGTGTGCAGCCACGGGCGTTACCTCGTCACAAGCACCGGGAAGAGCTTGCCCAGGCCCTCGGCCATCACTTCCACGGCGAGGGCTGCCAGGATCAGGCCCATCAGGCGGGTCATGACGTTGATGCCGGTCTTGCCCAGCACGCGCGCAATCGGCTCCGCAAGCGAAAAGCACAGAGCGGTGGCGACCGCGATCACCACGCCGTAGCCCACCAGTGCCACGTGCTGCCACAGGGTTTGCGCGCGGTCGGCATAGATCACCACCGTGGACATGCTGGCCGGCCCCGTGAGCAGAGGAATGGTGAGGGGCACCACCGCAATGCTGCTGCCGGCCGCTGCCTTTTCGGCGCCTTGCTCGAGCTCGTGGGTGTGGGGCTTGGCCTCGGCCGGCTGGGCGTTGAGCATGTTCATCGCGCTGATCAGCAGCAGCATGCCCCCGCCCACCTGAAAGCTCTGCAGTGAAATGTTGAAGAACTCCAGAATCTGCAGGCCCAGCAGAGCACACGCTGCGATCACGCAAAACGAAGACAGCGCGGCCGTGCGGATGGTGCGTTGCCGCTGTTCGCGCGAAAACCCCTGCGTGTAATGGATGAAGAAGGGCACGATGGCCAGCGGGTTCACGATGGCCAGCAGGGTGATGAGAGGTTTCAGGTCCATCAGCGGCCTCCTGAGATGTCCATGAGCGTGGCGATGGTGTAGCTGGCTTCGTCCGAAAGCAGCCAGACGATGGCCTGGGCCACCTCGTTGGCGGTGCCTCCGCGCTGCATGGGCACCTGCGGCGAGAGGTCGCGCACCCGGTCGGGCAGGCCGCCGCTGGCATGGATGTCGGTTTCGATCAGGCCGGGGCGCACGGCGTTCACCCGCACGCCCTCGGCCGCCACTTCGCGGGCCAGGCCCACGGTCATGGTGTCGATCGCACCCTTGGCGGCGGCGTAGTCCACATACTGCCCGGCGGCGCCCAGGCGTGCGGCGGCGCTGGAAACGTTGACGATGGCACCACCCCCGCCACCATGGCGCGTGCTCATGCGGAGCACGGCCTCGCGCGCGCACAGAAAGCTGCCGATCACGTTGATGTTGAACATGCGCTGCAGCCGCGCCAGGCCCATGGAGTCCACGCGCGCGGGCACATCCACCACCCCGGCGTTGTTGACCAGGCCGGCGAGCCGCCCCAGTTCCGTGTCGATGGTCTGGAACATGGCGAGCACCTGGGCTTCGTCCCCCACGTCGGCCTGCACGGCCAGGGCGGTTCCACCGGCTTCGCGGATACCGCGCACCACGTCTTCCGCGGCCTGTGCGTTGGTGGCGTAATTCACCGCCACGGACCAGCCCTGGCGCGCCGCCAGCCGGGCCGTGGCGGCGCCGATGCCGCGGCTTGCGCCGGTGATAAGAAGCACTTTGTCCAAACCGGGTCTCCTGCAAGAATGGGGTGCATTACAGCATCCCGGCACGGGGCTGGTGTGCTGCGGGGCCGGGGTGGTGTCTTTGCGCCACAGTCCTTTTCTTCTCAAGGAGCAATTGCATGGGCCAGTTTGTCAATCTGACGTCGCAGGACGGTTTTGTCGTGCCCGCCTGGGTGGCGCAACCCGACGGCGCGCCCCAGGGGGCTGTGGTGGTGTTGCAGGAGATTTTTGGGGTCAACTCCCATATCCGCGCCGTGGCCGACCGGCTGGCGGCGCGCGGCTATGTCGCCGTGGCCCCGGCCACTTTCGCGCGCGTGCGCCCGGACGTAGAGCTTGGCTACAGCGAGGCCGACATGCGCGAAGGGTCTGGTCTCAAGGCGGCTGTGGAGGCACTTCCCGGCGACGGTGTCCTGCCCGACATCCAGGCCGCCATCGACCACGCGGCCGAGCGATCGGGCGGCAAGGTGGGCATCGTGGGATTCTGCTGGGGCGGCCTGCTCACCTGGCGCTCGGCTTGCAGCCTGCGGGGGCTGTCGGCGGCCGTCTGCTACTACGGCGGTGGCATGACGTCGCCCGACGAAACGGCGCGCCAGCCACAGGTGCCGGTGCTGGCCCATTTTGGCCAGCGTGATCACTGGATCTCCGTCGAAAGCGTTCAGGCCTTTGCGCGTGCGCACCCCGAAGTGCAGGTGCATGTGTACGAGGCCGATCACGGCTTCAACTGCGACCAGCGCGGCTCCTATGACGAAGCGTCGGCGCTGGTCGCGCGCGACCGGACCCTGGCCTTCTTTTCGCGCCATCTGGGCTAGGGGCTGTTTATTGAAGGCGGTTGCTGCCGTTCACTCACCCCGTGCACCGAGGCCTAATGGCCGCAGCGCCGGAGGTACGGCATGACGCATCTGGGCGTTCTGGCTAGTGCGTTCGACGCTTCAGTCGATAGGGGCGCGCCGAGACAGCACCCGCACCCTCGGCAAGCGTTGTCGCAGTGCTGATTCGGCGTCTGGTTGCGCTGCGCTATCGCTGGGAGGGTCCGCCAACCCGCAACGGGTCAGATGGAACAAACCCCGGCGGGGCGAGATTTCTTCGTCAGGCAGCCGCCGGGAGCAGCCTGGGTGTCTGAAGTATGGGCAGGCGCACCGGTGCAGGGGCATCTGAGGACAGGGCGCCCTGGGGGCTTGCAGCGGCCAGGGTGAAGACGGCGATGGTCGCCACCTGGCCCTTGGCCTGGTCCTGCAGACTGCGGGCGGCGGCCGACAGCTCTTCGACCAGCGCGGCATTCTGCTGTGTGGTCTGGTCCAGGTGCTGAACGGCCTCGCCAATCTGGGCCATGCCGCTGCTTTGTTCTGCGCTGGCGGCGCTGATGTCCGTCATGAGGGTGGTGACGCGCTGGATTGCGTCAACGGCTTCCTGCATGGTGGTGCCCGCCGTGTTGACGAGTTCGGTGCCCTGCCCCACGCGTTCCACGCTCGACTGGATGAGTTGCTTGATTTCCTTGGCGGCGTCGGCCGAGCGCTTGGCAAGATGGCGCACCTCCGAGGCCACCACGGCGAATCCCCGGCCGCCTTCGCCCGCGCGAGCGGCTTCCACGGCTGCGTTCAAGGCCAGGATGTTGGTCTGGAAGGCGATGCTGTCGATCACGCCGATGATGTCGGCGATCTTTCCTGAAGACGTATGGATGTCGCGCATGGTGGCCACCACCTGGCCCATCACCTCGCCGCCGCGCACGGCCACCGTGCTCGCGTCGGCGGCCAGTTGCCGTGCCTGGCGTGAGCTTTCGGCGTTGTGCTGCACGGCGGCGTTGAGCTGCTCCATCGCGGCGGCCGTCTGCTCAAGGGCGCTGGCCTGTTGTTCGGTGCGGCCCGCCAAGTCATGGTTGCCGGTAAAAATCTGGCTGGAGGCGCTGGCCACGCTCTCGCTGCCTTCGCGGATGTGGGTGACGATTCCCGTCAACTGCCGTTGCATTGCGGCCAGCGAGCGCAGCACCTGCGCCGCCTCATCGCGTCCATGCACGACGACGGGCTGGCTCAGGTCGCCCTGCGCGATGCGATCGGCGGCACCGATGGCAATCCCCAGCGAGCGCGATATGCCGCGTACCAGCGTTGCTGCAAACAGCCCTGCGAACAGCAGCCCCGCAGCAATGGCAGCCCAGGCCACGTTACGGACCAGCGCGTAGCGGGCATCGTTGGCGGCATAGGCTTTGCGGCCTTCATCGAACTGCAGCTTGACCAGTGCGTCAATATCGGCGCCCACCGGGGCGTACAGCGGCCGGATGGCTGTGGCCACCAGGCGGGCCGCCGCTGCAAGATCGTTGGCCCGCAAGGCCGCGATGGTGGGGCGCAGGCCCTCTTGCACGAAGCGTTTGCGGTTTTCTGCGAAATTTTGTGCCAGACGCGCTTCTTCGGGCTGGTGGGCGCGTGCCATGTAGGCATCCCAGATGCGGGTGATGGCGGCGATGTTGCCCTCCACCTCCGCGGCGCTGGCCTGGCTGATGGCGGGGTCGGGCGTGATCAGCGCGATCGCGATGGCCAGGCGATTGCGCAGCAGCAGGGCTTGAATCTGCGTGACCTCACCCGTCACCGCCAGGCTGTCTTCGTACATGGAATGCAACGCGTCGTTGGAGCGCCCGATACCCCAGAGCCCGAGGCTGCCTATCGCCAGCAGCAGCAGGGACATCAGGCCCGCGAGGGCCGCGACGCGGGTCGAAATCTTGAAATGGTTCATGGTGTTGCCTGGGGGATGGGTGTCGGGGAAACGGGGGGCGGACAGGCCGCGGAGGTGGCTGCGCAGTGCATTCCAAGCCATTGCTCGAATTGCGCCAGCGGCAGTGGGCGGCTGAAGAGGTAGCCTTGGTAGACGGGGCATTGCAGGTCCAGGAGCACTTGGCGCTGGGCTTCGGCCTCCACCCCCTCGGCGATGACGCACAGGCCGAGATTCCTGGCCATTCCGATGATGGTCTGAACGATGACGGCATCGCTCGGGTCGGTGACGATGTCGCGCACGAAGCAGCCGTCGACCTTGAGGTGGTGCAGCGGCAGTTGCTTGAGGTGGGACAGTGACGAGTAGCCCGTGCCGAAGTCGTCGAGCGCGAAGCGCACGCCATGCCTGCGCAGGGCCAGCATCTTTTGCACCGTGTCGGCGATGTCGTGCAACACGAGGCTTTCGGTCAGTTCGAGCACCAGCAGCCCGGGATTGGCGCCCGCACGGTCCAGCGCGTCACACACCTGCGCGACGAAGTCGGGGTGCCGGAACTGCTGGGCACTCACGTTCACGGCCAGCTCCAGATGCCGGGTGTGGGCCTGCCCGTCCCAGGCCTTGAGCTGGGCGCAAGCCCTTTGCAGCACCCATGCGCCGATGGAATGGATGAGGCCCGACGCCTCGGCGATGGGAATGAACTGCGCTGGTGGCACGGGGCCATGGGTGGGGTGGTTCCAGCGCAGCAGCACTTCGGCGCCGGTCGCTTGCATGGCGCCGTTCACCTGCACCTGGAAGTGCAACTCCATCTGGCCACGGGCCACCGCAGTGCGCAGGGCCGCCTCCAGGGCGGTGCGGGTTTCCAGCTGGGCCTGCATGGCCGGGTCGAAGAGGCAGTGGTTGTTGCGCCCGGCGTTCTTGGCCTGGTACATGGCGGCGTCGGCGCGCTTGAGCAGGTCCTTGATGGTGGCGTTGTGGTGGCGGAACAGGCAGATGCCAATGCTGGCGCTGCCGTGGTGCCACTGCCCGGCGAGCAGGCACGGGCCGGCCACCGCCGCAAGCAACTGGTCGGCCAGAAGGTTGACCTGCTCAAGGGCTGCGGCCTCGTCGGCCGGCAGCCGGTCCACCAGCACGACGAATTCGTCACCTCCGATGCGGGCCACGAAGTGGGGCGCCTGCACCGCATGGCGAAGGCGCTGGGCGGTGTCCATCAGGAAGGCATCGCCCAGTTCATGCCCCAGCGTGTCGTTGATGGTTTTGAAGTTGTCCAGGTCCAGCAGCAGCAGCGCGCGGTGGTGGTCGTCGCGGTTGCTGGCGGCAAGCGCGGCCTGGATGCACTCCTTGAGCAATCGGCGGTTGGGCAGATTGGTCAGGGGGTCGTAGTAGGCCAGGTGGTGAATGGCCTTTTCGTTGGCCCCCAGCTTGGCCTGCATCTCGCGCAGGGCGATGAGCAACTGGCTGATCTCGTCGTGGCCCCGTACCTCGATGGCAGAGTCCAGCTTGCCGTCGGAGATGTGCTGAAAGACCTGCTTGACGGCCTGCAGTGGCTGCACGATCGAGCGGATCAGCATCACCCCCAGCACCGTCAGTACCGCCATGGACGCCAGCAGTGCGTTGACCGCCATCCAGCGCGTCTTGTTGTAGCGCTGAACGCCGGCGGCATAGGCGGCGTGCGCCATCTCGAATTGCAAATCAACCAGCGCCTGGATGTCGGGGCTGGCGCGCTCGTAGAGCGTGCGCGCGCCGGTGGCCAGGCGGCGGGTGTCCTGGTAGTTGAGGGTGCGCAGGGCGTCCAGCACCGGGGAAACGGCTTGCTCCAGGTACTGGTTGCGCCGGGTGGCAAAGCGCGCTGCCAGCGTCCGCTCCTGCGCACTGAGCGGCCCCGAGGCATATTCGTCCCACAGGCGGTCGATGGTGTGCACGTTGCGCTCGATCGCTTCGCTGGCCTTGAGTGCGAGCTGGGGATCCAGGGTGATGGCGGAGGGGCCTGCGCCTGTCGCCGTCTGTCCGAGCGCGATCTGCAACTGGTGCTGGTTGGCCAGCATGAGGTGGGAAATCTGCCCCAGGGTTCGCACGGGCTTCATGCGGCCCTCGTAGACCATGTGCAAGCTCTCGTTGGCGTCCGCCAGCCCCCGGATACCCGATGCGGCCAGCAGCACCGCCACCAGGCCGGCGAGCACCATCATCGCCGCAAGGCGCGTGCCGATCCGAAAGCGCGAAAAGAGGGCATGGTGGTCCAGCCAGGGCGTGCGCGCGCCCCGCCTTGGGCGCAGGACCGCTGCGGACGCAGAGCCGGCGGGGGTTTTCATGGCACGGATTGGCGGGCGCGTGCGCAAACGCCGCGTGCAGGCGAATGTAAGGGCGCGCCGCGCAGCAGCAAACAGGCAGTGAAAACGGGTGGATTGGCCGTGGTGAACATGCGCGCTCCATCCTTTCGGGAAGGACGATCTGGTAGGTGCGTCACGGCGATGGGCGCCGACCTGCACCAGCCTGGCGAGGCATGTTCTGGGCCTCTGGTGTGGCGCCTGTCTGCGGGGCAGGGCAGGCAAGCGCCGATGAACACATATTTTTACAAGCTGAAGGAGAAGGGCGGCAATCCGGGTAAACCCGAGATTGCGCGGTGGCCTTCAAGGCCAGTGTTGGTGCCGAGCTTGGCGGCATCCGAGCGAAATGCGCCAGCGGGGGGGCCGCGCGCGCGGCACAGCGCGATGGCGGCGAATGGCGGGAGATGCCGTTGTTTCCCCGGGAATTTCAGGCGTCGGCAGAAACGCGCCCGTCAGCCGTGCAGCTTTTCGCAGGCCTCGATCGCCTGGGCCGCCACCTCGGAAAGCTTGCGGCGCTGGGAGCGTGACGCCGAGCGCAGCAGCTCGAAGGCCGCCGCACGCGGCAGGCGGTACTGCATCATGGCGATGCCGGTGGCAACGTTGATGTCGCGGTCGCTGTTCAGCGCTGCCTGGAGCTGGGCGCGGGTCTGGCGCAGCGCCTCGATTTCCTGGCTGCGCTGCAAGGCTGCCTGGACGGCTGGCTTGATCTGGACGATGTCCAGTGGCTTGACCAGGTAGCCCAGCGCGCCGAAGTCCGAGGCGCGCTCGACGGTGGCGGTGTCGCTGTAGGCGCTGAGCATGAGAAAAGGGATGTGGTCCAGGCCGTGCAGCCGCTCGGCCAGTTCCAGCCCGCTGCGCCCGGGCACGCTCACGTCAATCAAGGCCAGGTCGGGGCGCAGGCCCGCCGCCAGCAGGGCCTCGGCGTCGTCCACCGACTCTGCCGTGCTGACCTGGTAACCGGCGCTGCGCAGGCCGCTGGCGAGCATGGCAAGGATCAGCCGGTCGTCGTCCATGAGGAGCAGGTGGGGCGTGCTGGGGGGCTTGTCGGAAGAGGTCATGGCGGCTAGGCCTGTTCGGCCTGAATTACGGGGGGCTGGAATTCCAGCCGGGTCACGGCGCGGTCGTTCTGTTGTTCCATGAACAGTGTGGCGCCGCTGCGCGGCATCAGGGCGGCCACCAGGTCAAGGCCGGCGTGTCCGGCCATGACCTCCTGCGGCCAGTGCCCGGGGTTGGAGATGGTGATCTGCACGATGTCGGGCTCACGGCCCTTGCGCAGCGTGATGCGTACGTCCGCATGCTGCTGCCCGCCGTGCTTGACGGCGTTGAGGATCAGCTCATGCAGCACCAGCGCCACCGGAACGGCTTCTGTCTGGTGGATGCGGCAGGGCAGCCAGGGCTCGGGAATGTCCACGCACACCGGGGTCTGCCACAGGCCGCCAATGCTGGTCGCGACGGCGTTCGTCAGCTCGCAAAGGCGCACCTGGTCCATGCGTGCCTGGCCCTGCAGGCCGTGGATGACGGAGATGCTCTGCACCTGGCCGATCACCTCAGTGATGGGTGCCTGGAGTTGCGGGTGCGCGCTGCCGAAGCCGCGCAGCATGCCGATGATGCCCTGCAGGTTGTTCTTGATGCGGTGGTGCACTTCGCGCACCAGCGTGTCGCGGTGCTTCTGCTCCATCTCACGCTGCTGCTGCGCCTGGCGCTGGAAGTCGGTGATGTCGGTGATGGCCAGCACATAGTGCGTGATGCGGGCGTTGCCGTTCGTGACGGGCGTGATGGTGAGCCACACCGGGTAGGCTTCGCCGGACTTGCGGCGGTGCCATTCGCGGCGCTGCACGTCCTGGTGGGGCAGATGGTGGTCGTCGTGGGCCGGGGCCGGGTCGGGCGCGTTGTCGGCATGGGCGCACAGCGTGCGCGATGTCTTGCCCAGCACCTCCGGCGCCGTGTGGCCCGACATGCGTAGGAACGACTGGTTCGCTCGCAGCACCACGCCCTGCGTGTCGGTGATCAGCAGGCCCTCCTGGCATTCGAAGGCGATGGCCGCGATGCGCAGATCGGCCCTTTGCCAGCGCAGTTCAGACAGGTAGGCCGCCAGCGACATGCCCACCAGCGACAGGATCATCATGTACGACCCGTAGCCAAAGCCCTGGGTTGTGGTGATGTCGCGGGCAAAGAAGCCGGTGCCGCCCTGGGTGCCCCACAGGGCCTGCAGCGCGATCATGCACAGCAGCCCCACCGTGCCCGCCATGCCCAGGCGCACGCCGGCCCAGGTGACGAAGAAGAACATCCAGTAGGCATTGGCCACGGGGCTGAACAGGCTGCTTTGCCAGCCCGAGAAAATCACCTGGCCCGCGATGAACGACAGCGCGTACACCAGCGCACCTTCGGCAAGGCGCGTCTGCCGGCCGGACTCGCCCCATGCCGCCCGCACGGCCAGCACCAGGGGCGTGAGCAGCAGGATGCCCAGGGCCTGGCCCATCCACCACCGCATCCACAGGGGCAGCCAGGCGCTGGCGTCGATCTGCCCCAGCAGCAGCAACGCGGCGGTGCCCGCCAGGGCCCCCGCGCCGGCAGCGGCACCGCAGGCATAGGCCAGTAATTGCCGGCAGGCGCCGAAC
>NZ_ACQT01000090.1 GCF_000175235.1 Acidovorax delafieldii 2AN
CGCGCCCGGCGGTCTGCTGCTCGGCCACCAGCAGGGTGGGCTCGCAATGGCCTGCGCGCGCACGGCGCATGAGTTCGGTGTTGGTCGAGTCGATGGTGGGCAGCACTTCGACGGTAAAGCCGGGCAGTAGCGGTGACACCGCTTCCCAGAGGGCCTCGGCAGGCCAGTGGATCGGCGCCGGGGTCACTGGCCGCGGCCCCGCTGGGGGGCCTTCTTCAAGGCCTTGGCGCCCGCCTGTGGCTGCGCGGGCTTCTGCGCCGCTTTGGGTGCGCGGTTGGCCGCCTTGGCTGTAGTCTTGGCGGACTTGGCGGACTTGGCGGACTTGGCGGACTTGGCGGACTTGGCGGGTTGGGCAGGGGGCAACGGCACGGGAGGTGCCCAGCCGCGCTTGGGCGCCAGCAGCGTGCCCCGGCAGTTGGGGCTGCCACACCAGCAGGGGTATTCGGCCTTCAGCTTCGGGGTGTAGCGCTCTTCGATGATCAGGCCGTAGTCGTAATTGAGCTCTTCGCCCGCCTGGATATTGCGCAGCGCGGTGATGAAAATGCGGCCGTCCCGCTCGTCGGCGTAGCAGTTGGGGTTGCAGCTGTGGTTGATCCAGCGCGACGAATTGCCGCCGAACTTTGCATCGATCACGTGGTCTTCATCCACATGGAAGTAGAACGTGTGGTTGGGCTGCAAGGGATCGTGCGGGTGCCGGTCCTGCGCCTCCTGCCAGCCGATCACTTCACCCGTGTATTCGACAAGGACTTCGCCCTCTGCAATATCCTGCACGGCAAAAACGCCCTTGCCGTGCACGCCCGAACGCCGGGTCTGGATGCGACGGCCCTGCGCGGGGGTCGGGGTTGCAGGCGGTGCGGTGCGGGGCATGGCAAAAACTCTGTTAACTTGAATATGCACACATGCGCGTGCGCGTGTACGCGTGAGGCAACGAATTGTAGAAGCGACCGGCCGGATGCCGGACAGCCAGACTGGCGAGAAACCAAAAAATGACCAAGACCCTGGTAATTGCAGAGAAACCCTCGGTGGCGCAAGACATCGTGCGCGCACTGACCCCCGTGGCGGGCAAGTTCGAGAAGCACGAAGACCACTTCGAGAACGACCGCTATGTAGTCACCAGCGCAGTGGGCCACCTGGTGGAGATCCAGGCCCCCGAGCAGTTTGACGTGAAGCGCGGCAAGTGGAGCTTTGCGCACCTGCCTGTGATCCCGCCGTACTTTGACCTGAAGCCCGTGGACAAGACCAAGAGCCGTCTGAACGCGGTGGTCAAGCAGGCCAAGCGCAAGGATGTGACACAGCTCATCAACGCCTGCGACGCGGGCCGCGAGGGGGAGCTGATCTTCCGCCTGATCGAACAGTACGCCGGTGGCGCCAAGCCTCTGGGCAAACCGGTCAAGCGCCTGTGGCTTCAGTCCATGACGCCCCAGGCCATCCGCGACGGCTTTGATGCGCTGCGCACCGAGCAGCAGATGGCGGGCCTGGCCAGCGCGGCCCGCAGCCGCTCCGAGGCCGACTGGCTGGTGGGCATCAATGGCACGCGGGCCATGACGGCGTTCAACTCGCGCGACGGCGGGTTCTTTTTGACCACTGTGGGCCGGGTGCAGACGCCCACGCTGTCGCTGGTGGTGGAGCGCGAGGAAAAGATCCGCAAGTTCATCAGCCGCGACTACTGGGAAATCCACGCCACCTTTGGCGCCCAGGCGGGCGAGTACCCCGCCAAGTGGTTCGACCCCAAGTGGAAAAAGGGCGAGGATGTGGAAGCCCGCGCCGATCGCGTGTGGTCGGCCGCCGAAGCCCAGGCGATTGCCAACGCCGTGCGCGGCAAGCAGGCCACGGTCACCGAGGAAAGCAAGCCCACCACGCAAGCCTCGCCCCTGCTGTTCGATTTGACCAGCCTGCAGCGCGAGGCCAACGGCAAGTTCGGCTTCAGCGCCAAGACCACGCTGGCCCTGGCGCAAAGCCTGTACGAGCGCCACAAGGCCCTGACCTATCCGCGTACCGACTCGCGTGCGCTGCCCGAGGACTATCTGCCCGTGGCGAAGCAGACCTTCGAGATGCTGGCCGACAGCGGCATGCGCCACCTGGCGCCGCACGCGCTCACGGCGCTGAACAACAACTACATCCGGCCGTCCAAGCGCATCTTTGACAACAGCAAGGTCAGCGATCACTTTGCCATCATCCCCACGCTGCAGGCGCCCAGCGGCCTGAGCGAAGCCGAGCAAAAGCTGTACGACCTGGTCGTGCGCCGTTTCATGGCCGTGTTCTTCCCCAGCGCTGAATACACCGTGACCACGCGCATCAGCACCGTGGCGCCGCACAGCTTCAAGACCGAAGGCAAGGTGCTGGTCAAGCCCGGCTGGCTGGCCATCTATGGCAAGGAAGCGGCCGACGAAGTCGAAGGTGGCAAGGACGGCGACAAGGGCCAGAACCTGGTGCCCGTCAAGCCCGGCGAACTGGTCAACACCCTGGCCGTGGACCCCAAGGGCCTCAAGACCAAGCCGCCCGCGCGCTACTCCGAAGCCACGCTGCTGGGTGCCATGGAAAGCGCGGGCAAGCAGATCGACGACGACGAGCTGCGCGAAGCTATGCAGGAAAAAGGCCTGGGCACGCCAGCGACGCGCGCGGCCATCATCGAAGGCTTGCTGACCGAAAAGTACATGCTGCGCGAAGGCCGCGAGATCATCCCCACGGCCAAGGCCTTCCAGCTCATGACGCTACTGCGCGGGCTGGAGGTCGAGGAACTGTGCCGTGCCGAACTCACGGGCGAGTGGGAATACAAACTGTCCCAGATGGAAAAGGGCCTGCTCAGCCGCGAAGCCTTCATGCAGCAGATTGCCGCCATGACCGAGCGCATGGTGAAGAAGGCCAAGGAGTACGACCGCGACACCATTCCCGGCGACTACGTCACGCTTCAGGCACCCTGCCCCAACTGCGGCGGTGTGGTCAAAGAGAACTACCGCCGCTACGCCTGCGTCGGCAAGCCGGGTGCCGAGGGCTGCGGCTTCAGCTTTGGCAAGTCGCCTGCGGGCCGCACCTTTGAGACGGCCGAGGCCGAGCAACTGCTGCGCGACAAGAAGATCGGCCCGCTGGAGGGTTTCCGCTCCAAGGCGGGCTGGCCCTTCACGTCCGAGATCGTCATCAAGTACGACGACGAGGCGCACAACTACAAGCTTGAATTCGACTTTGGCGACGACAAGAAGGGCGAGGAGTCCGGCGAGTTGGTCGAGTTTGAAGACGCCTCGCTGGGCGCCTGCCCCATCTGCGGCGCGGACGTGCACGAGCACGGCAGCAACTACGTGTGCAGCAAGGCCGTGCCCACCGCGGCGCAGCCCACGCCCAGCTGCACCTTCAAGAGCGGCAAGATCATCCTGCAACAGCCCGTGGAGCGCGAGCAGATGACCAAGCTGCTGGCCACCGGCAAGACCGACCTGCTCGACAAGTTCGTGAGCATGCGCACGCGCCGCAACTTCAAGGCCCACTTGGCGTGGGACAAGGAGGCGGGCAAGGTCAACTTCGAATTCGCGCCGAGCAAGTTCCCGCCGCGCCCAGGCGCTGCTGCCAAAACGATAGCTGCCAAGTCAGGAAAGACGAGCGCTGCAGCCAAAAAGGCCCCTGCAAAGAAGGCCGCAGCCAAAACCACTGCCGCCAAAGCCCCGCGCAAGGCAGCAGCAGGCAAGGCACCCAGCGCCGCCTTGGCGGCCGTGATCGGCACCGAGCCCGTGGCCCGCCCCGAGGCCGTGAAGAAGCTGTGGGAATACATCAAGGCCCACAACCTGCAGGACCCCAAGGACAAGCGCACCATCGTCGCCGACGACAAGCTGCGCGCCGTGTTCGGCAAGGACAGCGCAGGCATGTTCGAGCTGGCAGGCATCCTGGGCAACCACCTGGGCGGTGAATGATGCAACCGCTCAACACGGAATCCACCGCATCGCCCGCATCGTTCGCACGGGGCTTCTGGCGCACAGCGCTGGTGGTTTTGGCGGTTGCCGGTGCGCTGGGCGGTTGCAGCAGCACCGCAGGCTCGGCGCGCTCCAGCGACCGCGCCAGCCAGCAGCCACCGCAGGGCGCCAGCGGCGTGACCGTGTTTGGCGACATCGATGTGAACGTGACGCGGGAGCGCACGCGCTGACGCGCTCTCCGCAGGCTCCCTGGCATGCGCAGCCGCGCTGAACGCACCCTTCTCACTGCCGTCGCCGTGGTGGTCATTGCTGCAGCCGCCGCCGCATGGTGGACGCGCGATGCATGGCTGCCCCACGCGGGGCCCTGGTCTGAGCAGACCTTGAAAAAGTTCACCCGCCCAGGTCCCGACACTTTGCCACCCGACAAACGGTCCGCCCAGGCGCAGCCCGCGCGCAGCGGTGCGTCCGGGCCCACTGCGCCACGACCGCGCAAGTGTGTGAAAGACGGCCGCATCACCTACACCGACCAGCCCTGCCCGCCGGGCAGCCAGGAGCAGACCGTGGATGGCGCTGTCACGTCTCTGCCGCCGCCCTGAAGGGCCCGGCCAGCGGCCCGGGCTGGCTGGCCGCCACACGCGGTACAGGCCGTACACGCCGGCACCCGCGTGACAGGCTCCGTCATGCGCCTGGGCTAAGCTGGTCTTTCTTTTTCAGCATTCACCCGGCCATGCCACACCCGCCATTGCCCCTGCAGCCTCCTGAGCCCAGCCGCGCATTCCCTCTTGCAGGCGCCACCAACTTCCGCGACCTGGGGGGCTATGTGGGCCATGGCGGGCGGGCAGTGAAATGGCGCCGCCTCTTTCGCTCCGACCACCTGGCGGGCCTCACGCCCGAAGACCAGGCCGTGCTGGCCGAACTGGGCGTGGCCCGTGCGGTGGACTTTCGCGGCAAGGCCGAAAGCG
Source organism: Acidovorax delafieldii 2AN (assembly GCF_000175235.1). Classification (GTDB taxonomy): domain Bacteria; phylum Pseudomonadota; class Gammaproteobacteria; order Burkholderiales; family Burkholderiaceae_C; genus Acidovorax; species Acidovorax delafieldii_B. Next base: position 4,859 of record NZ_ACQT01000090.1, read on the forward strand.
CCGCATATGCCTACGCGCTGCCCGGCGTGGCCTACCACCCGCTGCACATCGAACCCACCGTGGTGCAGCGCGCGCTGGAGCTGCAACGCACCGGCCGCCAGCTCACCGCACAAGACGCCGTGGGCCTGATGCAAGACACCTACCGGGGCTTCGTGCGCGACAACGCCCCGCGCTTTGCCGGGCTGTTCCGCCTGCTGCTGGCCAGCGATGCGCCCACCGTTTTCCACTGCACTGCGGGCAAAGACCGCACAGGCTTTGCCGCCGCCCTCATCCTGCTGACGCTGGGCGTGCCGCGTGATGTGGTCATGCACGACTACCTGCTCACCAACACGCTCTACCAGCGCCCGCCCGGCATGGGCAGTCACGCGCCAGAGGAAGTGCTGCGCGTGCTGTGGCGTGTGCAGGAAGAGTTTCTGGATGCCGCTCTGCACATGGTGGACAACGACTTTGGCGGGCTGCAGGCGTATCTGGTGGACGTGCTGGGCTTCGATGCCGCCGCGCAGAAGGAACTGGCCGGGCGGTATCTGCAGGCGGCATAAGCCGCCGATCGGGCTCGCTGGCCGCGCTTGCCCGCCTCGCACGGGGCTGTGTTGTGGCCGTGCTGTGACAGCACGCTGGTGGCGCATGCGCCAGTACAGCCAACCCGCAATGGACTGGTTCAGCAGACTCCACACCATGCCGACGCGGCGGCCGAGGGGGAAGCGTCCGTGTTCGGCATGCGGGGCAATTTAACTGAAGGAGCTGCAAGGTCGGGATGGGTGCGGCTGGTCGGTACAGGTTGCTGCAGTCATCCCATTCAATTGATATGGTTTTTATAGCTGCTAGAGCTTTCTGGATAAGCACTAAAGGCCAATTGGGCTAAAACCTGTGAACGGCGGGGCTTGCAAGCCACTGCCCCGCGCGGGCTCGCCCTGTTCATCCGGCTTGATATCCAAAGGTTGCGCCCCGCCACCACTCACCCTACAGTGCATTAAGGCAATGCTGAAAAAGTCTCCGCTGCTGCTCCAGCCTGGGTAAATTACTGGGCCATGAAGCAGCAGACCCTTGCTATGGCAGCCGACGCGCAGTTGGGCTTTGAACAACACCGTAAGCCTACGCGGCGCGACGAATTCCTCAAGACTATGGATTCGCTGGTGCCCTGGGCGGCGCTGTGCGAAGAAATCGCACCGCACTACCCCAAGGCCGGCAATGGGCGCCCTCCCATTGGCCTGGAGCGCATGCTGCGCATCCACTTCATCCAGCATTGGTTCAATCTCGCCGACCTGGCGTGTGAGGAAGCCCTCTACGACAGTGCCAGTCTGCGTCGCTTCGTCGGCATTGACTTGGGCTGTGAACCCGTGCCCGACGCGACCACGTTGCTCAGGTTCCGTCGGCTGCTCAACGACAACAGGTTGAGCGAAGCCCTGTTTGCACGCGTTGGCAAGGAGCTGCAGGCACGCGGCATCAAGGTCAATACCGGAACCATCGTGGACGCCACCATCATCGGTGCGCCCAGCTCGACCAAGAACGCTAACAAGGCAAGAGACCCCGAGATGCACCAGACCCGCAAGGGCCAGCAGTGGTACTTCGGCATGAAGCTGCACATCGGTGTGGACAGTCAAACGGGGCTGAGCCATAGCGCGGTGGTCACAGCGGCAAACGTGCATGACAAGCATCCACTGCCTGATTTGCTGCACGGCAATGAGCAACGGGTCTATGGCGACTCGGCCTATGCCAGCCAGAAGGCACTGATCGCGAGCAAGGCGCCCAGGGCCAAGGACTTCACCAACCAGCGCACGCGCTGCGCTGGCGAGGTGGACGAAGTGCAGCGGGCCAAGAACCGCAACAAGTCGCGGGTGCGTGCTCGGGTCGAACATGTCTTTGCCGTGGTCAAGCGGCTATGGGGGTTCAGCAAGGTGCGCTATCGCGGGCTGCAGAAGAACGCCACGCGCGCATTCACGGCCCTGGCGCTGGCCAACATTTACCTGTGCCGCAGTCATCTGTTGGGACAGGTGCGCCCGTAAGGGCGGGAATCGGGCCTGAAGGCCCCGCGAACTGCCCAAATGGGCGGTGCGAGGGGCCAAAACATCCGAAAAACTGCGTCGTTCAGTGCCGCATAGCAAATTACGACGGCTTGTTCAGCGTTGCCTTAACAACTGCATACAAAGATATGCAACACAAAACATAGGGGGGAGATGAGTGGCATGGCGACGTTGATACCGGCGATAGGCTCGTCCGCATTCGATTCCACGGGCGAGCGACGCCTGGCCGAACGGCTAGAGCAAAAGCTCGATGCCGATTACCTGTTGTGGCACAACGTGCCCATCGGCCCCAAGCAAACCCACCCCGACTTTGTCGTGCTGCACGCCCGCAGGGGCTTGCTGGTGCTGGAGACCAAGGACTGGCGCCTGCAAACCGTGCAAGACGCCACCCGGCAGGCCTGGACGATTCTGGACAACGGGCGCCCCAAAGTCGTCATCAACCCACTGGCCCAGGCCCGCCACTGCGCCATCCAGGTGGTCAACGCGCTAGAGCGCGACCCGCAGCTCGTGCATGCCGAAGGGCCGCACAAAGGCAAGCTGGCCTTTCCGTGGGGGCACGGCGTGGTCTTCACCCGCATCACCCGCAAAGAGTTTGAAAGCTCGGGCCTGGCCGAAACCATCGACCCGCATTACGTCATCTGCCAAGACGAAATGCTCGAACACGCCGACCCGGAAGAATTTCAGCAGCGGCTGTGGAACATGTTTGCCCACCGCTTCGGCGGCGCCATCTCCCTGCCACAGCTCGACCGGGTGCGCTGGATCATGTTCCCCCAAGTGCGCGTGCAAACCCAGGGCGCCCTGTTTGACGACAACGATGCCGATGCCCAGCTGCCCGACATCATGCGCGTGATGGACCTGCAGCAAGAGCAGCTGGCCCGCAGCCTGGGCGACGGCCACCGCGTTATCCACGGCGTGGCGGGCTCTGGCAAAACCATGATCCTGGGCTACCGCGCCGAATACCTCGCCAAGGCCAGCACCCCGGCCAGCAAACCCATCCTCATCCTCTGCTTTAACGAGCCGCTGGGCGTGAAGCTGGCCAGCGTGATGGACGCCAAGGGCCTGAGCGACCGCGTGCATGTGCGGCACTTTCACAGCTGGTGCCACCGCCAGCTCACCACCTACGGGCAGGCCCTGCCACCCCAAGGTGGCGGCTTTTATGAAGGCCTGGTAGGCAACGTCATCCGCGCCGTAGAGCGCAGCCAAATCCCCGGCGGCCAATACCAGGCGGTGATGATCGACGAGGGCCACGACTTTGCGCCTGAATGGCTGAAGCTGGTGACGCAAATGGTGGACCCCGCCACCAACAGCCTGCTGGTGCTGTACGACGATGCGCAAAGCATTTACGAGCGCGCGCGCAGCAAACAGTTCAGCTTCAAAAGCGTGGGCATCCAGGCGCAGGGACGCACCACCATTCTGAAGATCAACTACCGCAACACGCGGCAGATATTGCACACCGCCAGCCTGGTCGCCGCAGACCTGCTGACGGCAGACGACAAAGACGACGACGGCATCCCCCTGCTCAAACCCGTGAGCTGCGGGCGCGAGGGGCAAGCACCCGTCATCATCAAACTGCCCACCCTGCGCGACGAAGCCTTTGCCATTGCGGACCACTTGGCCAGCGCCCACAAAGAAGGTTTTGCCTGGGGCGACATGGCCGTGCTGTGCGCGGATTGGAAAACCATGGACCTGTGCGCCAGCGCCCTGGCCCAACGCAAGCTACCGCACCGCGTGCGCAAGAAGAGTGGTGACTACCGGCCCGGTGCGGATGCGATTCAGGTGATGACCATGAAGGTCAGCAAAGGCTTGGAGTTTCCCGTGGTGGCGCTACCCGGCGTGGGGCATATGCCTGCGCCTGGGGAGGACGAGAAGGAGGCGGCGCGGGTGTTTTATGTGGCGGCTACGCGGGCGACGCATAAGCTGGTTCTCACGATGAGTGGAGGTGACGGGTTTGAAAAACGTCTATCAAACGTCTCTTAAAAAGCCGTACGTTCCGCCTCCCAAGCCAAACACGGCGGACGAGTTCTGAGAAAGCTCGCCGCCTTATCCAAATTTAAATTCAACAGCACTTCAAGAAGGGAAGGTTGCTATGAAGCTAACAAAGGCCCGTGTCCAGAACTATCGGTCCGTAGAGGACAGCGGGGAATTCGAGATTGGCGACCTGACTTGCTTGGTCGGCAAAAACGAGGCGGGAAAGACTGCGCTGCTGAGTGCGATGCGCGGCCTGAAACCCTCGCAGACGGTTGAATTCGATGAAACCATTGACTACCCGCGGCGCTTCTCGACTCGGTTCGACGATCGGCATGAGGATGGGACCGCAGAGGTCATTAGGACATGGTGGCGGCTTGAAGCAGCGGATATGGTCGCTGTGGAAAAGCGATTCGGACCCGGGGTCTTGAAGGGTGACACGTTTCAGGCCCATTTTGGATTTCGATACGACGACAGTCGCATTTGGATCATCGATATCGATAGCGCAAAGGTGCTTGAAAACATGCTCACCAAGCATGCCCTTGACGCAACTGAGCGAAACGTCTTGCATGGCGTGACGGATGGGCCAGCAGCAGATAAGGCACTAACTGGGTTGGCCGAGAGAACACCAAAGCAAGAGGCACTGCTGCAAGACATTAAGAAGTGCAGGGAATCGAGTTTCATGAAGGGTGTGATTGATGTCCTCTCAGCTAGGCAGCCGAAATTCTTCTTCACCTCGCACTTCGAGCGCATGTCGGGCATGGTCTCGATTCAGAAGCTTCAACAAGACAAGCAGAACAAGACTGTTTCCGTCGGCGACCAGATCTTTCTAGCCTTCTTGGAGTATGCGGGGACGACGCTAGATGAGCTGCTGGAGGCTGACCGTCGGGAGGCTTTAAAAGCCACTTGCGAGGCCGCAAGCAATGAGATCACCGAAGAAATTTTCCAGTTCTGGAGCCAGAACAATGCATTGGAAGTGGTCATCGATATCGACAGTGGAAAGGCCAAGGACCCTGCACCATTCAACACCGGCACAGTGGCGGAAATCCGGATTAAAAACAACAATCACAAAGCGACGCTGCCGCTGTCAGAGCGCAGTGCGGGCTTTGTCTGGTTCTTCTCTTTTCTCGCCCAGTTCAAGCAGTTGAGAAAAACACCGGGCAATGGGAACGCCATCATCTTGCTGGATGAGCCCGGTTTAACCCTGCACGGCAAGGCGCAAGGCGATTTGCTGCGCTACATAGTCGAACGGCTACTGCCGGATCACCAGGTCATATTTACCACCCACTCTCCATTCATGGTGCCGATGGATCGACTTGCCGATGTCCGAATTGTTGAGGATGTGGTTATAGAGAAGCCAGGCAAGAGGCCCGAGGTCAAAGGCACGAAGGTTCGATCCGACGTGTTGGAGGTCAACGACGACACGCTCTTCCCGCTTCAAGGCGCGTTGGGATATGAGGTGACCCAGTCGCTTTTCATCGGCGCGAACACATGGTTGGTCGAAGGCCCGTCGGACATCCTCTATTTGCAGGTTGTGTCGCAGGCGTTAACCAAGCGCCGACGTGTTGGACTCGATCCAAAATGGACGTTGTGCCCCTCTGGCGGCATCGACAAGATTGCACCGTTCGTGCGCCTTTTCGGTGGCAACAAAATCAACGTGGCGGTACTTTCCGATATCGCCAATGGGGATAAGACCAAGATCGAGAATTTGAAAAAGGCCGACATCCTGAAGGCAGGGCATTTCTACACTTGCGCAGACTTCACCAATCAGGCCGAGTCGGATGTAGAGGACCTGTTCGATGCCGACCTATACGTCGATATGCTCAATGGAGCCTACAAGCTGCCTGCTGCCAACGCGGTTACTAAGGATGCTCTGATTGCAGCAGCGCCAACTCCGCGCATCGTCAAAAAGGCAGAGGCCCTATTCAAGCTGTTGCCTACGACAGTCGCCGAGTTCGATCACTTTGGAACATCGCGTTGGCTCTTGGAGAACCCATCCGCATTGGATGCAGATACACCGGCGGTGAATGCGACCCTTGATCGGTTTGAGTACGCGTTTAAGGTATTCAATAGTCTGCTTGTGTAAGCGCGACACTGGAAACATGCCCAATATTCGATCCATTGAAATGCTGTTTCTCGATGAAATATTCGAGATGGGCGGCGGATATGTTCTGAATTTTTCAGATAGGACCTTGTCGCAGTTCTTCGCCGAGGAGCTGAACGTCAATATCGATGATCCAATTTACGCTGAGAATGGCCGATCCAAAGGCAAGCGGCTGCGCTGCTACTTGCAGAAGGTTGATATTCCGACTGTGGTTCGGACGCTCAAAGCGCTATGGGAATACCGTGAGGCCATCAGACAACAATCCAAGAAAGCGGAGTCGGTCGAGAATGCTGAGCTACGCCTACTATCGCTCTTGAATCGACTTGAAGGCAAACCGGAAGTCGCACAGTCATCCAGCCAACCGCCAAAGCCAGCGTTTGATCGCCAGAGACTTTTGGCTCTGCAGAAAGACCTGCTCGGGTTCACCCAGCTAACACCGCAAGCGCGGGGCTATGCATTCGAGGCCTTGCTACGTGATCTGTTCAATGTCTTTGGGCTGGAAGCTCGCGAGCCGTTTCGGCTTAGGGGCGAACAAATTGACGGTAGCTTCTTGCTACAGGGCGAAACTTATCTTGTGGAGGCAAAGTGGCAGGACGCCCAAACGGGTGTGGCCGACTTGCACACCTTCCATGGAAAGCTAGAACAGAAGGCCGCATGGACCCGAGGACTCTTCGTGAGCCACAGTGGTTTCACCGAGGACGGGCTCGTCGCATTCGGTCGGGGCAAACGGGTGATCTGCATGGACGGGCTCGACCTCTTTGACACGCTCAGCCGCGAGCTGCCCTTGAACCATGTCCTCGAAAGAAAGGTGCGCAGGGCCGCAGAGACAGGATTGCCATTCGCTCGCGTGCGGGACCTCTTTCCAACATAAACAACACGCTACGCATTTCATAGCTTTTCGCGCATATTCCACCAGGGCTGCGGACCAATTTCTGTCAAAAAACTAGCGATTCCACGCCGCTCGCGCTGGCAGCATATTTCAAGGACTTTCGCCGCGCGCCAACATTGCCAATAGCTCCGCCATGCGCTTCTGACGGGTTTCCGCGCGCTTGGCGCTGTGCAGCCGGTGGTAGATGGTGAACAAGCTTTGGCGTTTAAGAGTGGCGTAGAAAGCGTGAGCAGCAGGGTCTTGTTGCAGCGCCGCCAAAAATTCTTCGGGCATCACCATGGTCGCGCTACCGGCGTAGGCGATGGCCCAGCGCCCATCGCTGCGTGCGGCTTCTACCTGCGCCAGGCCAGCGGCTTGCATGCGCCCTTGCGCTATCAGCCGCTCGGCATGCTGCACGTTTTTCTGCGACCAGTTGGATCGCGCGCGGCGTGGCGTGAGGCGTTGCAGAAACGAGGTGTCGTCCAGGGACTTGCGTATCCCGTCGATCCAGCCCCAGGCGATGGCGGCTACCACGCAGTCCTCCCACGTCACGCTGGGCTGGCCGGTGGCCTTTTTGAAGATGCGCACCCACAGCTCAGTCTCGCTGGCGTGGTTGGCCTGCAGCCATGCGTGGAGCTGTTCCGGCGTTTCAAAGGCGTGATGCGTTGTTTTGCTCATGTATTGATAGCTTTTCGCGCTTATTCCAAAAGCGCTAGCGGCCTATTTGACACACAACTCGTACCCCGTACTCCTCCCCCCACCCTCCCGCCCTCCCGCCTGCGCGGCACCCCACGCTCCAGCAGGTCGTTGATATTGCGCAGCGCCGTATCCGCAGAGCATTTGCCCATCGCCGCCCATTCGGCGTTGGTCAGCTTGCCTTCCATGCCGTCCAGCACGCGGTTCAGCACCAGCGTTTGCCGCGCGTTCATGGGCGTGCCTGCCCAGCGCTGCCAGAACTGGGCCCTGTCCCGCAACACGGCGCGTTGCCATGTGCCCGCTATGCTTGTATGCTGCTTGAGTTGCCCACCTTGCCGCTGCACTCGCGGGCCGGGGGTGTCGGGCTTATACCGCGACACATGAGTTCGGGCACTCACATTTTCATAGCTTTTGGTAACCGCTGAATAAGCGCTGTAGGCCAATTTGGCTCTCTGGGCGGCCTCACGCCCGCACCGACGCCCCCGTCGCATAAAACTGCCCACCCGCCACGTAGTGCAGCGTGCGCAGTTCATCGGGCGCGGTGTCGAACTCCCAGTGCCCGTTGCGGAACACGCGCTCGTCGGCCCAGGCGGCCACGACTTCGCCGATGAAGAGGTCGTAGGCCTGCTGGTTGTGCGGCTCGGGGATCACATGGCACAGCAGCCAGGCGGCACAGCCCTGTACCAGCCGGGTGTTCGGGTGGCCGGGCGCTTCAAACAACGCCACGCCATGGCGCTGGAGTTTGTCGGGCGTGGCCTTGGCGCTGTCGTTGCCCAGGGCCACGGTGAGCGCGGCCATGGGCACGGTGGGTAGCTGCAGCGCAAAGAACCCGCTGGCTTCCACCAATTCGCGGGTGCGTGTGGCCTTGTCGAGCACCACCGTGACCTTGGGCGGGGCAAAGTCCAGCGCGCAGGCCCAGGCGGCTGCCATGACGTTGTCCACGCCGCCATGGCGGGCCGACACCAGCACGGTGGGGCCGTGGTTGAGCAGGCGATAGGCTTTGTCGAGCGGTACGGGGGTGAAGTGGGTGGGTTGCATGGCGTGGATTTTGACGGCATGGCCGTGGCCCGGCGCGCCGGGGTACGTGGAGCTACGTGCTGCGGTTGCACCCGATGGTCAGGCGCCGGGTATCGCCCCTACCATGCGCAGCGACCTATTTCGCCCGTTGCCGGGCTTCAACGGAGGATGCCAATGTTCAGTCATGTGATGGTGGGTGTGAACGATCTGGAGGTGTCAAAGCAGTTCTACGACGCGCTGCTGGGCACGCTGGGCGTGGCGCCGGGGTTGGCCAACCAGAACCGCTATTTCTACCGGGGCGCGGGGGGCACGTTTGCCATCTCCACGCCGATCAATGGCGAGCCCGCCAACCACGGCAACGGCAGCACCATCGGGTTTGTCGCGCAGTCGCCTGAGCAGGTGGAAGCCTTCCACGCGGCGGGCGTGGCCCACGGCGGCACCACCTGCGAAAACCCGCCGGGTTTTCGGGAAGGGCCCGTGGGGCGGCTGTATCTGGCCTATCTGCGCGATCCGGACGGCAACAAGCTTTGCGCGCTGTACCGGCCGCCCAAGGCGTAATCAGCCGGTTGGGCGGCGGGTGCGGTACTGGTGGTGCCGCAACCAGCGTGTGGCGCCCAGCACGCCATGGCAGCCGGCAGCGGCCATGGCCGCACTGGCAGCCAGCATGGCCACGGTATGAACGC
>NZ_ACQT01000089.1 GCF_000175235.1 Acidovorax delafieldii 2AN
GCCTTTCGCCTTTCGCCTTTCGCCTTTCGCCTTTCGCCTTTCGCCTCACAGCCTGCTACCAACAACACCCCGCGCCCGACCGCATCGCCACCAGGCTGGCGAACGCAGGCGACACCCGCCGCCCCACGCCGCCCCCCACAATCCAGGGCCACCATTCTCGGAAGGAACCCGCATGACCCTCGCTGCCAACGCCATCGTCGCCCTCATCGGCCTGCTGCATGTCTACATCCTGGTGCTGGAGATGTTCCTGTGGGACAAGCCGGCCGGCCTGCGCGCCTTCGGGCAGACAGCCGCGCAGGCGGCCGCCACCAAGGCGCTCGCAGCAAACCAGGGGCTGTACAACGGCTTCCTGGCCGCCGGCCTGTTCTGGGGGCTGATCCTGGGCGAGGCAGGCACGGGCGTGAAGGTGTTTTTTCTGGTCTGCGTTGCGGTGGCCGGCCTGTACGGCGCCGCCACGGCCAGCCGCAAGATCCTCTTCATCCAGACCGTGCCGGCCGCGCTCGGCCTGGCATTGCTGCTGCTGCGCTGACCAGGCACGAAGCGGCTCTTATTTCTTGCCAAAACATGCACAGGTGCTCGTCTGGTCCGCGCATGCAGCTATTCAAATAGTAGCAAAAAAACCTGTCATGCCTTCCCGCCGCCGGCGCAGCAGCATCGCTGCGGGCGTCGCGGCTGCACGGCAGACAAGCAGCTGGGCGCCGAACGCCTTCGTCCCGCCGGGAAGCGGACAGCGATTCCTCCAGGGCATCGCAGCGGGCAGGCAAACCCAGCGCCAGTGAACGCCGGTGCCGGTGGCTCCCCTCGGCACCGGGCACAAGGGATTCCAAGGCAGGTCCGGTCACTGCCGCATCACGTCGGCGCCCTGCGGCGGCTGGAACTGGAAGGTGGCGGGCGGCAGCGTGGCATTGGTCTGCATGCCCGTGAAGCGGATGGCCGAACGCTGGCCGAAGCTGTCGAGAATGTCCAGCGCTGCCAGTTGCTCACCCGCAAAGCCCACCCGCACGCTCTGAAGCTGGCCTTCCTTGGCCTTCGGACGCGCCAGCACCCACTGCAATCCGTCCTGGTCTGGCGCCGCTTCGAGCGTGAAATCGGCCCGCAGCGCCGACAGGTCGGGGGTGGACGCCAGCAGCGCGGCGGGGGTGCTGCCCAGCGCCTTGGCCTGGGAGCGTTGCGTCACCTGGTTCAGATCGGCGTCGTACAGCCACAGCGTTTGCCCATCGGCCACGATGGTCTGCTCGAAAGGCTTCTTGTAGACGAACTTGAAACGCCCCGGCCGCTGGAACTCGAAAGTGCCGCTGCTGGTCTTGGTGCGTGCGGCCTGGCCATCCTTGGGGGGCGATGTGACCACCTGCGTGAACTCGGCACGGCCCGTGTGAACGCCCTTCATGAAGGATTCAAGGCTCTTCAAGCCATCAGCGCTTGCCAGTTGTGCGCTAGTAGCTATCAAAATAGCAGCAATCAATTTCTTCAACGAAAACTCCTGTCAGGGGGGCCGGACAACTCGCCAGCGCCTATTCGCTGCGGGCGGGCACCAGCACTTCGCGCTGACCGCTGGTTGTGAGGCCGCTCACCAATCCGGCCTTTTCCATGTCTTCCAGCAGCCGCGCCGAGCGGTTGTAGCCAATGCGCAGCTTGCGCTGCACGTACGAGATGCTGGCCTTGCGGTCCTTGAGCACCACTTCGACGGCCTGGTCGTACATGGGGTCCTTCTCGCCGCCTTCGCCGCCGCCGTCTCCTGACAGATCACCATCACCGTCCACAGTTCCGCCTTCGAGCACGCCCTCGATGTAGTCCGGCTCCCCTTGTTCCTTGAGGTAGCTGACGACACGGTGCACTTCTTCGTCCGACACGAAGGCCCCGTGCACGCGGATCGGCAGGCCCGTGCCGCTGGCCATATAGAGCATGTCGCCCATGCCCAGCAGGGCTTCGGCGCCCATCTGGTCGAGGATGGTGCGGCTGTCGATCTTCGAGCCCACCGAGAACGCGATGCGGGTGGGGATATTGGCCTTGATCAGGCCGGTGATCACATCCACGCTGGGCCGCTGGGTGGCCAGAATCAGGTGGATGCCGGCCGCGCGCGCCTTCTGCGCCAGGCGGGCAATCAGCTCTTCGATCTTCTTGCCCACCACCATCATCAGGTCGGCCAGCTCGTCGATGATGACCACGATGTGCGGCAGGCGCTGCAGCGGCTCGGGTTCTTCGGGCGTGAGGCTGAAGGGGTTGTAGATGAACTCCTCGCGCGCCTTGGCCTCGTCGATCTTGACGTTGTAGCCCGCCAGGTTGCGCACACCCAGCTTGGACATCAGCTTGTAGCGGCGCTCCATCTCGGCCACGCACCAGTTCAGGCCGTGGGCTGCCTGCTTCATGTCGGTGACCACGGGGGCCAGCAGGTGCGGAATGCCTTCGTAGACCGACATTTCGAGCATCTTGGGGTCGATCATCAACAAGCGCACATCGCGCGCCTCGGCCTTGTACAAGAGCGAGAGGATCATGGCGTTGATCCCCACCGACTTGCCCGAGCCCGTGGTACCGGCCACCAGCACGTGCGGCATCTTGGCGAGATCGGCCACCACCGGGTTGCCCACGATGTCCTTGCCCAGGCCCATGGTGAGCATGCTCTTGGCCTCGTGGTACACCTGAGAGCCCAGGATCTCGGACAGGCGGATGGACTGGCGCTTGGCGTTGGGCAGCTCCAGCGCCATGTAGTTCTTGCCTGGAATGGTCTCCACCACGCGGATGGACACCAGGCTGAGCGAACGCGCCAGGTCCTTGGCCAGGCCCACGATCTGCGAGCCCTTCACGCCCGTGGCGGGCTCGATCTCGTAGCGCGTGATCACCGGGCCGGGCATGGCCGCGACCACGCGCACTTCCACGCCGAAGTCCTTGAGCTTCTTCTCGATGAGGCGGCTGGTCATCTCCAGCGTTTCGGGCGCCACGGTTTCCTGGCGCTGCAGCGGGCCATCCAGCAGGTCCACCAGCGGCAGCTTGCTGTCCGGCATCTCGGTGAACAGCGGCTTTTGCCGCTCCTTCACCACGCGGGCGCTTTGCGGCACGTCCACCAGCACGGGCTCGATGATCTGCACGGGCTGGGGGTGGTGTTCTTCGCTTTCGGTGCGCTCTTCCAGCACCACGACCTCGCGCTCGCGGGCGGCCTTGCGGCCCACGGCCACGTCCTTGGCCACCTCGCGCTGGGCGCGGCGTGACTGCACCAGGGCATCGATCCGGGAGCCCAGCACCTCGGCCACGTGGCCCCACGAAAAACGGAACACCAGGGCAGCCCCCAGCACCAGCAGCACGATGCCCAGCAGCCCCGAGCCGGTAAAGCCCAGCCATTTGACGCTGGCAGGGCCCACGATGTAACCGAGCACGCCGCCAGCATGCCCCGGCAGCGAGCCCTCCAGCCGGTACAGGCGTGACCATTCGAGTGCTGCGCTGGCCCCCATCAGCAGCGCCAGTCCGCCCCAGAACAGGGCGCGGCGCGCCAGCGGCCCCGCAGCCCCAGCCACGGGCTCGCCGCCACGCATCCAACGCGCCAGCGCCGATATCCATGCGCGCACCCCCGCCGCTACGCACCACCACACCGAATAGCCCAGCGCGAAGTAGCTGCCATCGGCAAGCCAGGCGCCCAGCCGTCCGGCCCAGTTGGCCACCAGCGGACCGCTGCGCGTGCCCGAGGTGGACCACGCGGCGTCCTGCGCGGAATAACTGACCAATGCCAGGAGCCAGAAGACCAGCGCCAGCAGGCCGAGCACCAGGCCTATTTCCTGACCAAAGCGGGCCGCGCCCGTGCGGGGCGCCGACCTGGCCGAAGAGGATGCATTCAGGGTATTGAGGGAGTAGGTCATAACGTGCCGGGCGAGCTTACCCCAAGCATGCGGCGCCCGACCCGGCGGCGGCGCGCCTCAACCCAGCCCGTTCAGACGGTCCTTGAGCAGGGTGGCGCCGGTAGGGAGGGTTTCGATGAATCCGCGCTCTTCCAGGTCTTTCATGACCCGGCTGACCATTTCACGCGATGCGCCCACCATCTTGGCCAGATCCTGGCGCGAGATCTTCTCGCGGATCACCAGCTGGCCCTGGGCATCGGGCACGGCAAATTCCAGCAACGCGTGGGCCACCCTGCCGTACACATCCAGTAACGCCAGTGACTCAATCTTGCGATCGGCGTGGCGCAGGCGCTTGACGAGGCCGCGCATCACCACCAGCGACATCGAGGCGTTTTCCGCGAGGCAGCGCGCAAACTCGGTGCGCCCCAGCAGCAGCACGTCGGTCTGCACCTCGGCCCGCACCGTGGCCGAGTGCGGCTGGTTGTCGATGATGCTCATCTCGCCGATGTAATCGCCCTGCCCCAGGGTCGCCAGAATCACCTCGCGCCCGCGGCTGTCGGCCGTGAACACCCTGGCGCGGCCCATGAGCAGGATATACAGGGCATCCGACTTCTGGCCCTGCTCGACCAACACCTCTCCGCGCTTGAACCGGCGCTTGACCAGGGCACCGCTGACGGCTTCTGCCTGGCCCACGGTCAGCAAGGAAAAAAGGGGCACGCGCCGCAGAAGGTCGAGATTGGACAACATGGTCGACATCAGAAATATCTCCTCATTGAAGCGGCGCAACCGTTGCCGCAACGGGTTTTCGATGGGTTCTTACAATCGCGTTGATTGACAAGGGACTGTTTGAAAAAACCGCGCGCGGTCGATACTCAAGCTCTTGATCCCTCGTTTTTTTCAACAGCACCGGCGCAGCGGCCGGTTGCAAAACACAGGCTTTTACCATGTCCTCCACCCAACACGCGAAAGTTCTGATCCTCGGCTCCGGCCCCGCCGGCTACACGGCTGCTGTCTATGCCGCGCGCGCCAACCTGAACCCGGTGCTCATCACCGGCATCGCGCAGGGGGGCCAACTCATGACGACCACCGAAGTGGACAACTGGCCCGCCGACGTGCAGGGCGTGCAGGGCCCGGATCTCATGCAGCGCTTTCTGGAGCACGCCGAGCGCTTCAAGACGCAGATCATCTTCGACCACATCAACAAGGTCGACTTCAGCCAACGCCCCTTCACGCTCACGGGCGACAGCGGCACCTACACCTGTGACTCGCTGATCATCGCCACGGGCGCATCGGCCAAATACCTGGGCCTGCCTTCCGAGGAGGCGTTCATGGGCAAGGGCGTTTCGGGCTGCGCGACCTGCGACGGCTTTTTCTACCGCGATCAGGATGTGTGCGTGGTTGGCGGCGGCAACACTGCCGTCGAAGAGGCGCTTTATCTTTCGAACATCGCCCGCAAGGTCACTTTGGTGCACCGGCGCGACAAATTCAAGGCCGAGCCCATCCTCGTCGACAAGCTCAACGAGAAAGTGGCCGCCGGCAAGATCGAGCTCAAGGTGTTCCACACGCTGGACCAGGTGCTGGGCGACGCCACGGGCGTGACCGGCATCCGCATCAAGAGCACGCAGGACGGCAGCACCCAGGATATCGCGCTGCAGGGCTGCTTCATTGCCATCGGCCATGCACCCAACACCGATATCTTCCAAGGCCAATTGGCCATGGACAACGGCTACATCGTCACGCAAGGCGGCCTCAAGGGCTTTGCCACGCAGACCAGCGTGCCCGGCATCTTCGCAGCCGGCGACGTGCAGGACCACGTGTACCGCCAGGCCATCACCAGCGCAGGCACGGGTTGCATGGCCGCGCTGGACGCACAGCGCTTCCTGGAGCAGGAAGCCTGACAGGCCAGCCCCCGCATACGCCGCGGCGGGCCCTCGGGCACAGCCGCCTGGAGCGCCCCGCATCGACACCCGAACCGCATCAGGCTATAATTCGCGGCTTTGCTGAATTCGGCCCGCCACTTCTTGTGGAGCACCGGGCAGGCAAAATCGGGTTACCGCCACCCTTTCTGGCGAGGTGAGGCCGCAAGCCGGCCTTCGGGAACACCCCTGAAGGCGCCAGCGAACGGCCGTTATAAAAGTATCGGAGTGTCCTCATGGCACGCGTCTGCGACGTAACGGGCAAGAAGCCCATGGTCGGAAACAACGTTTCCCACGCCAACAACAAAACCAAGCGCCGGTTCCTGCCGAACCTGCAATACCGCCGTTTCTGGGTCGAGAGCGAAAACCGCTGGGTGCGCCTGCGCGTTTCGAGCGCTGCCCTGCGTTTGATCGACAAGAACGGTATCGACTCGGTGCTCGCAGACCTGCGTGCACGTGGTCAGGCTTAAGGAGAAGCACCATGGCAAGCAAAGGCGGACGCGACAAGATCAAGCTGGAATCCACTGCGGGTACCGGCCATTTCTACACCACGACCAAGAACAAGAAGACCATGCCCGAGAAAATGGCGATCATGAAGTTTGATCCCAAGGCTCGCAAGCACGTCGAGTACAAGGAAATGAAACTGAAGTAATTCAGCCTCGCTTTCCTGAAAACCGCCCCTGACCGGGCGGTTTTTTTATGCCCTTTTTTGCCAGGACCTACCCTGGTGCTGGCGGCTGCCATCCCGGGTTTTTCTCCCCCCCCTGTGCCGAGCCCTTTCCCTAGAGCCCTGATGGCCACCCTAGGCGGCCTTGCGCGGCAGCAGGGGCTGCTCGGCCAGTTGGCCGGCCATCAGGGTACCCAGCGTGCGGTAGCCCTCCTCCACCTGCGCGGTGAAAGGCATGCCGCAGCTCAGCCGCAGGAAATGCTCATAGCGCCCGGTGTTGCTGAACATGGGCCCCGGGGCGATGCGAATGCCACTGTGCAGGGCCTGGTCGTACAGCAGCGTGGACGAAATGCCGGCCGGCAGCTCCAGCCACAGGCTGAGCCCCCCCGGCGGCAGGCTCAGCCGCGTGCCGGCGGGAAAATACCGGGCCACGGCCTGCGCCGATTGCTCCCGTTGGATGCGCAGTTGCGCTCGCATCCGGCGCATGTGCCGCTCGTAGGCCGGCGAAGCCACGCTGCGTGCGGCCAACAACTGCGACCAAGTCTGCATGTTGCGCGTGCGTGCAAACTTGAGCATCTGCACCCGGGCCTGCCAACGCCCCGCACTCATCCACCCCTGGCGCAGGCCGGGCGCGAAACTCTTGCTGAGCGAGGCGCAATAGATCACTTGCCCCGCGTCGCCCGGCCGGTCCCAGGCCTTGGCGGGCCGCAGGGCGTGCGGCGACTCCACGAATTCGCGGTAGATGTCGTCTTCGATGAGGGCCAGCCCGTGCTCAACGCACAGCGCCACCAGGCGCTCCTTGTGCGCATCGGGCATCACGCTGCCCTGGGGCATCTGCAAATGGGGCACCACCACCACGCCCTTGAGCCGGGGCTCATTGCGCGCCGCCAGCTCCAGCGCCTCCAGCGACATGCCGGTGCGCGGGCTGCATGGAATCTCCAGCGCACGCAGCCCGCGCACCTCGATGGCTTGCAGGATGCCAAAAAAGGTGGGCGATTCGACGGCAATCACGTCGCCCGGCTCGGCCACTGCGTCCAGTGCCAAGTTGACGGCTTCGGAGTTGCCATGGGTTGCCCCGATGTCGGCCGGGGCCACGCACACGCCAAAGGTGAGCGCATGCCGGGCCATGGCCTGCTGGAACTCGGGGTGCGTCGTGGGCGCTGACGGGCCGTACACCAGGATGTCGGGCTGCTCACGCAGCAGCCCTTGCGCCAACCGGTTGAGCGCCTTTGCATCGAACAGGCTGGGCGCCGGCATGGCGCTGCCAAGGTCAAGCGGCACAGGTCCCGCACGGCGGGCCTTGTCGAGAAAAACCGAGATGCGCTCGTTGATGCCCGCAAAAACCTGCGGGTCGCGGGCCAGTGGCTCATGTACCTCAGGCTCTCGAGCCCCCGGCAGCGCCGACCCGCCCGGCCCACGCACGAAGTAGCCCACGCGCTCGCGCGCCTCCACGCGGCCTTCGGACTCAAGGTGGCGCAGCACCTGCAGCGCCGTGGTCAGGCTCACATGGTGGCGCTGGCACAGCTCGCGCACGGAGGGCATGCGCATGCCGGGCGCAAGGGTGCCGGCCGCGATGGCTTGCTCATACAAGGCCGCCAGTTGGCGGTAGAGAGGGTTTTCGCGGGAATCTGTGGAGCAAAGTGGCATGGACTGGATTGCAGAACGCCGCCACCCCAGGGGGCACAGCAGCCGGTCGGGGCATGGTGCCTCAACGCCATCCGCAGGTCCAGATACAGCCAGGGGCACAAATGACCAGAACAGGGCTCCCGCAATCGCAGCTGTTCTACCTCCTCTCGCTGGTGCGTGTACCTGTTGCAGCGGGTCTGGATTTTCTACGCTCATGCCCTTGCCACAGCTTTTTCACCGCGAGGACCCTCACACCATGCCATTCCACAGCCCGCCCGCTGCCACCGTACCCCCTCTCACGCTGCGCATGGCGGCAGGACAAAGCCTCTGGGCCTGCCTTGCGCCGGGCAGCCGATTGCACGCCACCCAGGGGACCGTGGCCATGCGCGTTGCGCCACGTGTGCAAGGACAGGTGCTGCACTCGCCTCCGGTAGCGCTGCTGAGGGCCGGCGACCATATGGTGTGGATGGAGCACCGCCAAGCCACCTGGGTACAGCTGGGCTGCGCCACGCACGGGCCCGCCGAGGTGGTCATCGTGGAAGACCTGTCCGCGCCCGGGTTGGCAGCCACCGCCTGGAACCTTCTGCGCGGGGCCGTTGCGGCCCGCGCGCCAGCCCGCACGAATGCGGCCCCCGCCGGCCTGCCCACTGCGCAATAAGCCAGGCGAAAAAAAGCCCTGCCAGCGGGCAGGGCCTGGGGCAAAACTGCGGCAGGCAGCGTCAGGCCTTGGCCGCGCGCAACCGCAGCGAGAACTCGCGCAGCGCTGCAACGCCGCTTTCTTCGGCGCGGCGGCACCATGCCTGCAGATCGGCGGTGAGCTGCTCGCGCGAGTGCGACGTGTTGAGCCACAACTGGCGCAGTTCTTCGCGCATGGTGACCATCGTGTCGAGGGCCGGGTGCGCGGCGCGCGCCTGGGCCAACTGCGGCCGGGCCACGTCGGGCACTTTCTCGGCGTCGCGGTGAAGCCAACGCCTGGCGGCCTTCAGCACCGAGGCATCTGCCTTGTGTGCCTGCAATGCGGCGATCTCTTCCTTGCAGGCCTGGCGCACACCCCGGGCATAACCGGCCATCACCTCGTAGCGGTTCGCAATGAGGGCTTCCAGCGTCTTTTCATCGGCCATTGGCTTCACGTCGCCCAACTGCAGCTTGGGCGGCACCTTCTTGACGGTGGCCCAGCCGATCTTCTTCATCAGGCTGATGTAGACCCAGCCCACGTCGAACTCGTAGGGCTTGACCGAAAACCGGGCCGACGTGGGATACGTGTGGTGGTTGTTGTGCAGCTCTTCGCCGCCGATGAGAATGCCCCACGGCGAAAGATTGGTGCTAGCGTCCTGCGCCTCGAAATTGCGATAGCCCCAGTAGTGGCCCACGCCATTGACCACGCCCGCCGCCCAGAAGGGAATCCAGAGCATCTGCACCGCCCACACAGCTGCGCCGAGCGCGCCAAACAGGGCCAGGTCCAGGAACAACATGAGAGCAACGCCCTGCCAGCTGAAGCGGCTGTACAGGTTGCGCTCCAGCCAGTCATCGGGCGTGCCGTGGCCGAATTTCTGCAGTGTCTGGATATTGCGGGACTCGGCGCGGTACAGCTCGGCGCCGCGCCACATCACGGTGCCCAGGCCCCGCGTCTGCGGGCTGTGCGGGTCGTCCACGGTTTCGCACTTGGCGTGGTGCTTGCGGTGGATGGCCACCCATTCCTTGGTGACCATGCCCGTGCCTATCCACAGCCAAAAACGGAAGAAGTGCGAGGGAATGGCATGCAGATCCAGCGCACGGTGCGCCTGTGCACGGTGCAGGAAGATCGTGACGGCCGCAATGGTGACGTGGGTGGTGGCCAGCGTGTACAGAACGATCTGCCACCAGGCCAGGCCCCACAGGCCATGGCCCAGCCAGTCGAGGGTGGCGTTCAGTAAGGCCCAGTCGGGTAACAGCATGTCAACTACCTTGCATCAGATAACAGGCGCCTGCGCGCGGATGAAACGGGAGTGGCGGGCGCCCGCTGGCTCAGGCCAGCCTCCAGAGGCGGCTCTGCAGCCCTGCGCTGGCCGTATGGCTTGCGATGCCAAGGCGCTACGACACTATGGCGCCCCGGTGCCCCGGCGCGCGAAGCTCGGCCACCCCGCACTGCGTTTTACGCTTTTTTGGTCCAGACCGCAGCGAAAAACCCATCCGTCTGGTGCAGATGGGGCCACAACCGCAAATAACGAGTGTTCGACGCTCCCCCGCTGCAAAGTGTGTGGGCAGCATCCACCTTGAGCTGCTCGAGCACCTGCCCAGCGTCGAGCACGTCGAAATCCGGGTGGTCGGCGCTGAACGCCTCGGCAATGGCCTCGTTTTCCTGCGGCAGGATGCTGCAGGTGGCATACACCAGGCGTCCGCCCGGCTTGAGCAGGCGGGCGGCGCTGGCCAGGATGGCCGCCTGCTTCACCACCAGTTCCTCCACGGCCTTGGCCGACTGGCGCCACTTGAGGTCGGGGTTGCGCCGCAGCGTTCCCAGGCCCGAACAGGGCGCGTCCACCAGCACGCGGTCGATCTTGCCGGCCAGGCGCTTGATGCGCTCGTCCCGCTCATGGGCGATGGCGGCAGGGTGCACGTTCGACAGCCCGCTGCGCGCCAGCCGCGGCTTGAGTGCATCCAGCCGATGGGCCGACACATCGAACGCATACAGCCGCCCGGTGTTGCGCATAGTGGCGCCAATGGCCAGCGTCTTGCCGCCGGCGCCCGCGCAGAAATCCACCACCATCTCGCCACGCTTGGCGTCCAGCAGCAAGGCCAGCAACTGCGAGCCCTCGTCCTGCACTTCGATCGCGCCGCGCGTGAAAGCATCCAGCTTGGTCAGCGCAGGCTTGTCGTCAATGCGCAGGCCCCAGGGTGAATACGGCGTGGGATGCGCCTTGATGCCCGCCTTCGCCAGCTCCTTCTGCACGTCGGCGCGTTTGTCCTTGAGGGCGTTGACGCGCAGATCCAGCGGCGCGCTCTGGGCCAGGCTTTCCACCAGCGGCCAGAAACCGTCGCCCAGCTGGTCCTTGAGGGGCTTGACCAGCCATTCGGGCAGGTTGTGGCGATGCCGCTCCATGAGGTCGTCCACCGTGACCGCATCGCACTGGTCGAGCCATTTTTTTTCCTGATCGGTCAGGGCGCTCTTGAGAAAATCACGCGGACCGTGAAACCCCAGGATGGCCAGACGGCGCTCTTTAGGGCCCGAGCCCGAGGGGGCCATGTGGTCAAACAGCAGTTTTTTGCGCAACACGGTGTAGACCGTTTCGGCCAGCGTGGCGCGCTCGCGCGGGCCCAGGCCCCGGTGATCGCGGAAAAACCGCGACACCACGGCGTCGGCGGGGTGTTCAAACGTGAGGGTGAGCCGCACCAGTTCGGCGCAGGCATCGAGAAGGACTTTGGGGTGCATGCCCCGATTGTCCCACTGCCCCCTGTTCAGCGCGTATAGACGGGCTCAAAGGCCGCACGCTGGATCTGCGCCAGCGTGGGCGACTCTCCGGCCCACAGCACCAGCGCCGGCCCGGGCAGTTCCAGCGACCGCTCAAGCGAGCGGCACAGCCGGTAGCGGCTCTCATCGTCCAGACCGGGAAGCTCGACGAAGACCAGGTAGGCCCTGCGCTGGGGAAACTCACGCAGGTTCTTGCGCACCAGCCAGCAGCGGGCCACCGGCGCGCAGCGCGCCAGCTCCACCTGCAATTCGCCCAGCTCGAACGCGCCCAGGTCATGCCGCGCGATCTGGCTAAAAAACGGTGTGCCCGACAGCTCCTGCCATGCGCGCTCTTCCGACTCCTGCGCGCGCTCCAGGCGCTCGCGCCAGAGCTTGAGCGCGGCGGCATCGTGATCGACGCCCGGACGCGGGGTTTCCAGCTCGGCCAGGGCTGTGCGCGCCGTCCACCAGCGGTCGGCGCTGCCGGCCTCCCACAGGCGCTGCAGACATTGCAGCCGCGCGCCACGGTCGGCTTCGGGCAGGCATTGCACCAGGCCGCGCAGGGCGCCGGGGTGATCGGGGCTCCGCTCCAGTGCCGCCTCATAGAGAAGCCTCACTTCGGCCTGCGGGTCAAGGTGGCGCATCAGCCGGGCCAGTTCCACCATTTCGCCTGCATTGTTCTGCGGTGCGCTGGCTTGCAGCACCTGCGCCCGGGCCCGCACGCGCCCGAGCCAGGCGTGGTGCAGCTTCCATTCGCTGGCATGGTCGCGGCACCACTGTTTGTCGAAATGCGCCACCCAGCGTTTGGCGTCGGGCCCCAGAAGGGCCAGCGCCCCTCCTTGCGACCACACCGGCAGCACTGCCGCGGCATCGAGCGCCTCGATGCGATCGCGCAAGCCCGGGTGGGTATCGTCCACACTGCTGATGCGCTTGAGGGCCTGGCGCAGAGTACCGTTGGCGAATTCATCCGTGACAGGCTCCGCAAGCCGGCGGCGCATGGCACGGTAAGGCCCCACCGGCAGGGGGTGGGCGACGGCGCCGGTCCAGTGCCGTCGCCAGAACTCCGCCTGCAGCCACGCGCCGCGCACCTCGATCTCCACCAGCGCGGCGGCGGCCACGTCACGGCCCAGCAACCGCCCCGCGATGCGGTCTGCCTCGTATTCGTCCTGGCGGGCCAGCGCGAAGGTACGGGCGGCAAAGCGCGGAAAGTACCAGCGCATGAAGGCCTGCGTGGCCGCGGCCACCGGCCCTTCACCCTGGGCAAGGCCCTGGTGCAGCCGCATCCAGCTCAGGCGGGTGCGGTAGATCCACGCGGCAAAGCGGCCGTGGTCGCCGCGCAGGTGCCCGTACTCGTGTGCCAGCACCGCCAGAAAGCGCGGCCGGTCAAGCGCCATGAGCAGCGGCAGCCCGATGCTGAGATGGTTCACCGCCCCGCCCAGAAGGCCCCAGCGCGGCAACTGATGGATGCTGGCGTTGAAATCGCCATCCAGGCGCACGCTGTGGATGGGCGGACCCTTGATCTTGCGGCGGATGCGTTCGAGCGCTTCGAAAAGATCAGGCGCCTCGCGGGCGGTGATTTCCACCCCGTCCGGCGCCTCCAGGCGTACCCACAGCGCGCGCAGGCTGGTCCACAACAGGCCCAACCCTCCCAGCAGCGCCCAGATCTGCCAGAACCGGAAGCGTCCATGCACCATCTGCGGCAGCACCCACGCGACAATGCCGCCACCCAGTGCCAGGCAGCCCAGCACCCATGCGTACCCCAGCGCGGCAAAAGCCGCCACGCCGCGCCGGTAGGCGTGGCTGTCGGCCGCGCTGGCATGCTCGCTCACGCGCACCAAGTGCACGAAATCTGCCTGATCCACAGGGCCCTCCCCTTATTCTTTTAATGCCGCCATCCTACCCATGAACGACGACGATCTTCCCGCGCTCATCCGCACTCCACCGGGCTTGTACCGCCACTACAAAGGCATGCTGTACGAAGTGATCGACACGGTGCGCCACAGCGAGACGCTGGAGCCCATGACGCTGTACCGCGCGCTGTATGGGCAGCGCGGCCTGTGGGTGCGGCCCGCGGCCATGTTCACCGAGAGCGTGGTGATCGACGGAGTGCGACAGCCGCGCTTTGCCGCCATCGGCGCCGGCACCGAAAATTCGGAGAAAGCCGGCCTCTAGGACGGAGCCCCGGAGAGCGGGCGTCGGGACCAGCAGCCGCCTGCGGTGCAGACGCTGCCGCGCCTCCACCTCATGCAACCTTGAGGCCCCCTAGGTGTTTTCATGCCCATGGGGGCGCTCTCATATTGCTCTTTTTTCAATAGCTGCTAGCGCTTACTTGTCAAGCGCTGGAGGCCGTTTTGGCTCGCAGCCTGCGCAACCCCGGCACAGCCGCCAGCGCGGCCAGCAGGGTGAGCAGCAGCAGGCCCCATTCGGAGAGCGTGGGAATGGCCTGCGCACCGCCGGCATTGCCCACGCCGCCGGGGTCGTCGATGGCGCCGTTCTTCTGCAGGTCGCCATCGCCCGCTCCGCCGTCGCTCAGTGTCAGCGTGACGCGGTTGCCTTCGATGCGCGCGCCCGCGAACCGGTACCAGTGCGGCTGGGCGTTGTCCTGGGTGGGGCCGTACTTCCAATACACGGAGCCCGGCGGCAGCGCCTCGGGGTAGGTCAGCACCACCTGGGCCTCGCTGCCCTGGGCGCCCAGCTCCAGACGCAGGCGCACCACGCCGTGCGGCAGCTTGACGCCCGCAGGCAAGGCCGGTGCGTTCAGGCTGGCCACGGTCTGCGTGCTGGCCTGGGTGAGCTGCCAACCGTTGGCGGGCTGGGCGTCCACGGTGAGGGGCTGGCCCGCTTGCGGCCCTTCGGGCACGGTCAGCGTGCTCTGCGCGAACTGGGCCACCGAGGTTTGCGCC
>NZ_ACQT01000088.1 GCF_000175235.1 Acidovorax delafieldii 2AN
CACCTACCGCAGCGCGGGCCGGCTGCTCATCATCGGCGCGCTCGATGCCGCCGAGCAGGCGGCGGCCCTTGTGGCCGATGTGCTCAATGTCACGCTGTTTACGCAGGGCCCGGGCAATGCCGGCGGTGCGCAGGCACGCCGCTTTCCGGTGCTGGGCGGGCGCATGACGGCCCTCACGGGCTGGCTGGGTGCCTTCGAGTTGCAGTGGTCTGCCGACAACCCGATCGATCTGGATCTTTGCACGCGCTGCAACGCTTGCGTGGCGGCCTGCCCCGAGAACGCCATTGGGCTCGATTACCAGATCGACCTGGCGGCGTGCCAGTCGCACCGCGCCTGCGTGAAGGCCTGCCAGGTGGCGGGGGCCATCGATTTCAACCGTGAAGCGGCCCAACACCAGGACCGGTTCGATCTGGTGCTGGACCTGCGCCCCGCGCACGCCACACCCACCTTCCTGCAGCACGCGCTGCCCCAGGGCTACTTCCGCTGGGATGGGCGGGACATGGGCATGCTGCTGCGCCTGCGCGAACTGGTGGGCGAGTTCGAGAAGCCCAAGTTCTTTGCCTACAAGCAAAAGCTCTGCGCACACAGCCGCAACGAAACCGTGGGCTGCAATGCCTGCGTGGACATCTGCTCGGCAGAGGCCATTGCCAGCGACCGAAGCCGACAGCAAATCAAGGTGAACCCCAACCTGTGCGTGGGCTGCGGTGCCTGCACTACCGTGTGCCCCACGGGCGCGCTGACCTATGCCTATCCGGGTGCAACGGACCAGGGCCTCAAATTCAAGACCCTGCTGTCCACCTATGCGGCGGCAGGCGGCAAGGATGCCGTGCTGCTGCTGCACAGCCAGGAGGGCGGCCAGGCCCTGGTGGAAGAGCTGGGGCGCGCGGCCCAGCTCAGAATTGCACAGGGGGTTCCGGCGCATGTGATTCCGGTGGCTTTGTGGCACACCGCCAGCACGGGCGTCGACCTGTGGCTCAGCGCCGTGGCGTTTGGCGCCTCGCAGATCGTGGTGCTGGTGACCCAGGAGGAGGCGCCGCAATACTTGGACGGCCTGGAGGCGCAGATGGCGGTGGCACAGGCCATCCTGCATGGCCTGGGGTATGCCGGCATCCACCTCAAGCTGCTGCGTGCACGCAACCCCATAGACCTCGACGCCGGCCTTCAGGCCCTGTCGCAGACCCGCCAGACCGTGCCGGGAGCAGCCGCCCGCTTTGCCGTGGCGCAGGAAAAGCGCAGCACGCTGGAATTGGCGCTTGACCACCTGATCGCGCACGCGCCTTTGCCTGCAGCGCAGCGGCCCGAGGCCGTCGCACTGCCGGCGAGCGGCTCGCCGCTGGGCACTGTCACGGTCGACAAGGACCGTTGCACACTGTGCCTGAGCTGCGTGAGCGCCTGTCCGGCCAGCGCGCTGCAGGACAACCCCCAATTGCCCCAGTTGCGATTCATCGAGCAGAACTGTGTGCAATGTGGCCTGTGTGTCACCACCTGCCCCGAAAATGCCATCGCGCTGCAGCCGCGCCTGCTGCTCGCGCCCGAGCGTGCACAGCTGCGCGTGCTCAACGAGGCCCAGCCCTGGGCCTGTGTGCGGTGCGCCAAACCGTTTGGCACCGTGAAGGCGATCGAAGCCATGCTGGGCAAACTGTCGGCCCACCCGATGTTCCAGGGCGAGGCGCTGGAGCGCCTCAAGATGTGCAGTGACTGCCGTGTCATCGACCTGTATTCCTCCCAAAGCGAAACGAAAGTGACCGACCTGTGAGCGATTCCCTCTCCCTGACGGCGGCCGGCAGCTCGGCGCTGGACGAAGAAACCGCGCGCGCCGAACTGTATGGCCTGCTGGCGCAGCTGTATTACGCACGCCCCACGCCCGAAACCCTGTCGGCATTGCGCGTGGCCGTGACCGAGGCGCCGATGGAAGGCGGCTTTCTGCAGGAGCCGTGGCAGCAACTGGTGGGGGCCGCACGGGCACACGATGATGCGGCCATTGCCGCTGAATTCGACCGCCTGTTCGGCGGAGTGGGCAAGCCCGCGGTGTTTCTCTACGGCTCGCACTACCTGAGCGGCTTTCTGAATGAGAAGCCGCTGGTGCGCCTGCGCAGCGACCTGGCGGCGCTGGGCCTGGCCCGTGAAGAGGCCATGCCCGAAACCGAAGACCACGTGGCCTACCTGTGCGAAGTGATGCGCTACCTCATCGCGGGAGACGACGTGGCTGTCTGCAACCTGACGGCGCAGCGCACTTTTTTTGCCGCCCACCTGCAGCCGTGGGTGCGGCAGTTGTGCGACGCCCTGCTGGGGCAGCCTGCCGCCCCCTTTTATGCTGCGCTGGCCCATTTCACGCGGGCTTTCATCGAGGTGGAAGCGCAGGGTTTCGACATGCTCGACTGAGAGCGCGGCCCGCTTCGCGAGCAACCCCTTTGCCTGCAAGGGCGGGGGAGGGCATTTCAGCCAATTGCGGGGATGGCCGCCCTCGCATAGACTGTATGCAAATTAGTTCATAACCGCCAGCCATCGGGAGACAGGCATGCTCGACCGCCAACCCCCCTCTTCACGCCGTAAATTCTTTGCTGGCGCTGCCACCGCAGGTGCGGCCGCAGCCGCCGTGGCAGCGCTGCCAGGGGGGTGCTCCTGTGCCGGCCGCGCAGGCCGAGCCTGCCCGGCCAGCCCCTGAAAAGGGTGGTGGCTACCACGTGTCAGCCCACGTCAAGCAGTACTACAAAACCACGCAACTCTGATCGTGGGAGACGCCATGTTGCTAACCAAGAAGTCTTCGCACGCCCGCCAGGGCGCTTCGTCGTCTGTTTCGCCGTTCGTGCACAGCCTGCGCCGCGGCTTGTCGCAGGCACTGCCCACCATGGACCGCCGTTCGTTCCTGCGCCGCTCGGGCCTGGGCGTGGGCGTGGGTATCGCCGCTTCGCAACTCACGCTGGTGCGCAAGGCGGGTGCCGCTGACGGCGCCAAGGCCGGGATGGGCGACAGCAAGATCGAGGTGCGCCGCACGGTGTGCTCGCACTGTTCGGTGGGCTGCGCGGTGGACGCTGTGGTGGAGAACGGCGTGTGGGTGCGCCAGGAACCCGTGTTCGATTCCCCCATCAATCTCGGGTCCCATTGCGCCAAGGGTGCAGCCCTGCGTGAACATGGCCACGGCGAATACCGCCTGCGCTATCCAATGAAGCTGGTCAACGGCAAGTACGAACGCATCAGCTGGGACACGGCGCTGACCGAAATCACCGACAAGATGCAGGAGTTGCGCAAGGCCAGCGGCCCTGACAGCGTGTACTTCATCGGCTCGTCGAAGCACAACAACGAGCAGTCGTACCTGTTGCGCAAGTTCGTGAGTTTCTGGGGCAGCAACAACTGCGACCACCAGGCACGTATCTGCCATTCGACCACCGTGGCGGGCGTGGCCAATACATGGGGCTACGGCGCCATGACCAACTCGTACAACGACATGCAAAACAGCAAGGTCGCTCTGTACATTGGCTCGAATGCGGCCGAAGCCCACCCGGTGTCCATGCTGCACATGCTGCACGCCAAGGAAACCGGCTGCAAGATGATTGTTGTGGACCCGCGCTTCACCCGCACGGCCGCCAAGGCCGACGAATATGTGCGCATCCGCTCGGGCACGGACATTCCTTTCCTTTTCGGCCTGTTGCACCACATCTTCAAGAACGGCTGGGAAGACAAGAAGTACATCAACGACCGTGTCTACGGCATGGACAAGGTACGCGAAGAAGTCCTGGCCAAATGGACTCCCGACAAGGTCGAGGAGGCCTGCGGCGTCAAGGAAGACCAGATGTTCAAGGTCGCCAAGATGCTGCACGACAACAACCCCGGCACCATCGTCTGGTGCATGGGCCAGACGCAGCACACCATCGGCAACGCCATGGTGCGCGCCTCGTGCATCCTGCAATTGGCGCTGGGCAACGTGGGCAAGAGCGGCGGCGGCACCAACATCTTCCGCGGCCACGACAACGTGCAGGGCGCTACCGACGTGGGCCCCAACCCCGACTCGCTGCCCGGCTACTACGGCCTGGCCGAAGGTTCGTGGAAGCACTTCGCCAATGCTTGGGGTGTGGACTACGAGTGGATCAAGGGCCGCTACGCTTCGCCTGCCATGATGAGCAAGAACGGCATCACGGTGTCGCGCTGGATCGACGGTGTGCTGGAGAAGAACGAGCTGATCGACCAGGATTCGAACCTGCGCGGAGTGTTCTATTGGGGCCACGCACCCAACTCGCAGACGCGCGGCCTCGAGATGAAGCGCGCCATGGACAAGCTGGACCTGCTGGTGGTCGTCGACCCCTACCCATCGGCCACCGCGGCCATGGCGGCCATGCCGGGCAAGCCCGAGGACCTCAATCCCAACCGTGCCGTTTATTTGTTGCCGGCGGCCACGCAGTTCGAAACCAGTGGGTCGTGCACGGCTTCGAACCGCTCGCTGCAGTGGCGCGAAAAAGTGATCGAGCCTCTGTGGGAAAGCCGCAGCGACCACATGATCATGCACCAGTTCGCCGAAAAGCTCGGCTTTGCCAAAGAGCTGTCGAAGAACTACAAGATGCAGAAGGTGAAGGGCATGGATGAGCCCGTGCCGGAAGACATCCTGCGTGAAATCAACCGCTGCGTCTGGACCATCGGCTACACCGGCCAGAGCCCGGAACGCCTGAAGGCCCACATGAAGAACATGCACCTGTTCGACGTGAAGACCTTGAAGGCCAAGGGCGGCAAGGACAAGGAAACGGGCTACGACTTCACCGGCGACTATTTCGGCTTGCCATGGCCGTGCTATGGCACACCCGAGTTGAAGCACCCTGGTTCACCCAATCTGTACGACACCTCCAAGCATGTGATGGACGGCGGCGGCAACTTCCGCGCCAACTTCGGCGTCGAGAAGGATGGTGTCAACCTGCTGGCCGAAGACGGCTCGCATTCGCTGGGCTGCGAGATCACCACGGGCTACCCCGAGTTTGACCATGTGCTGCTTAAGAAGCTGGGCTGGTGGGATGACCTGAGCGATGCCGAGAAAGCCAAGGCCGAGGGCAAGAACTGGAAGACCGACCCTACCGGAGCCATCATCCGCGTGGCCATGAAACACGGTTGCCACCCCTTTGGCAACGCCAAGGCCCGTGCCGTGGTGTGGAACTTCCCCGACGCCATTCCGCAGCACCGCGAGCCTATCTACGGCACGCGCCCCGACCTCGTGGCCAAGTACCCCACGCACGACGACAAGAAGGCCTTCTGGCGCCTGCCCACGCTCTACAAGAGCCTGCAAGACAAGAACGTGGCCGACAAGGTGTCGGAGAAATTCCCGTTGATCATGAGTTCCGGGCGTCTGGTCGAATACGAGGGCGGCGGCGAGGAAACCCGCTCCAACCCCTGGCTGGCCGAGCTTCAGCAGGAAGCCTTTGTTGAAATCAACCCGAAGACGGCCGCCGATCGGGGCATCCGCAATGGCGAACGTGTGTGGCTGAGCACGCCGACCGGCGCACGTCTCAATGTGCAGGCGCTGGTCACCGAGCGGGTGGGGCCGGACACGGTGTGGATGCCGTTCCACTTCTCCGGCCGCTGGCAAGGCGCCGACCTGCTCGCGCACTATCCCAAGGGGGCAGCCCCTGTGGTGCGCGGCGAGGCCGTGAATACCGCCACGACCTATGGCTATGACAGCGTGACCATGATGCAAGAAACCAAGACCACGATCTGCAACGTGGAGCGGGCGTGAGCGCGCCGCACTGACGAGGAGACAGAACAATGGCACGAATGAAATTCATCTGCGATGCAGAGCGCTGCATCGAATGCAATGGCTGCGTTACCGCCTGCAAGAACGAGCACGAGGTACCGTGGGGGGTGAACCGCCGCCGTGTGGTCACCCTCAACGATGGCGTGCCCGGCGAAAAGTCCATCTCGGTGGCCTGCATGCACTGCAGCGATGCGCCCTGCATGGCGGTGTGCCCGGTCAACTGTTTTTACCGCACCGACGAAGGCGTGGTGCTGCATGACAAGGACGTTTGCATCGGCTGCGGCTACTGCAGCTATGCCTGCCCGTTCGGTGCACCGCAGTTCCCTTCGCAAGGCACCTTCGGCGTGCGCGGCAAGATGGACAAGTGCACCTTCTGCGCTGGCGGCCCCGAGGCCAACGGTAGCCAGGCGGAGTTTGAAAAATATGGCCGCAATCGCCTGGCCGAAGGCAAATTGCCCGCCTGCGCCGAAATGTGCTCGACCAAGGCCTTGCTGGCGGGTGATGGCGACGTGGTGGCAGACATTTTCCGCAACCGCGTCGTGCAGCGCGGCAAGGGTGCCGAGGTGTGGGGCTGGGGTACGGCCTACGGCACGCAGCAGGGCGGCCAGCCGCCCGCAGGAGGCAAGTCATGATGCGCGCATCCATCACAACACTGGTGGCGGTGCTGGCCCTTGCCGGGCTGGCCGCCTGCACCGAAAAACCGCAGACCGGTGGCGGCGTGAGGCAGGACACCGCTCCGTCGGCTGGCACGGGCAGCAACTTCACCCAGCCGGGCTGGAAAGCAGGCGACAAGACAGGCTGGGAGCAGCAGTTGAAGGCGCGGCAGCAGTACGGCCAGAACGAATACACGCGCATCCGCTGAAGCGAGGTCCGTCATGAAACACTTAGTGTGTGCCTTGGTGATCGGAGCGTGCGCGGCGTGGGCGCCTGCGATGGCCCAGCCGACCGCGCCGGCTACTGCAGAGGCGGCGGCCTCGGCGCCGACCGTGGGTGGCGTGCAGAGCCAGAACATTTTCCAGGTGAAGCCTGACGCGAGCGCCGATCCCGGCTATGCCGACCAGACCAATGGCGAGCGTGCCAAGGTGCAGCCGGGCAACAACGCACCCATGTGGCGACAGGTGGGGCAGGGCGTGACCGGCTACAGCAGCCTGCCGCTGACGCAGGCGCCCGAGGCGGGCAACCTCATCCAGTCCATGGTGCAGTACCCTGGCGCGCGCGTGACCAACGCGGGCGAGGCCTGGCGCCAGGTGCGCAACCGCTGGATCATTCCCTATGGTTCGGCCCTGCTGGGCCTGGTGGTGCTGGCCCTGGCCCTCTTCTATTTCACCAAGGGCCCGATGGGCCACGACCACCCCGAGTCGACGCGCAAGATCGAGCGTTTCACGCCCTTTGAGCGGGCTGCGCACTGGGCCAATGCGGGCGCCTTCATCGCGCTGGCGGTCTCGGGCATCATCATGGCTTTCGGCAAATTCTTCCTGCTGCCGGTGATTGGCGCGACGCTGTTTGGCTGGCTTGCCTATGCACTCAAGAACGTGCATAACTTCATGGGGCCGTTGTTTGCCGTGTCGCTGCTCGTCATCATCGTGACGTTCGTGAAGGACAACATCGCCAACCGGGCCGATTTCGTGTGGCTGAGCAAGGGCGGCGGGCTGCTGGGCAAGGGCGACCACCAAGTGCCTTCGCACCGCTTCAACGCGGGCGAAAAGGGCCTGTTCTGGTGGGGCATCACGATTCCTGGCGTGGTCGTGGTGGCCACGGGCCTGGTGCTTGACAAGCTCATCCCCGGCGTGGGCGAACTGCGCGGGC
Organism: Acidovorax delafieldii 2AN; assembly: GCF_000175235.1. Classification (GTDB taxonomy): domain Bacteria; phylum Pseudomonadota; class Gammaproteobacteria; order Burkholderiales; family Burkholderiaceae_C; genus Acidovorax; species Acidovorax delafieldii_B. The sequence continues at coordinate 7,538 of NZ_ACQT01000088.1, forward strand.
AGATGCACATCGCTCACATGATCCATGCCGCGCTGGCGATCTGGATGATGGCGCTCATCATGGGTCACATCTACATGGGCACGGTGGGAATGCGGGGTGCCTACAAGGCCATGAAGACGGGCTACGTCAGCGAAGGCTGGGCCAATGAACACCACGAACTGTGGGCGGACGACATCCGCGCCGGCAAGATTCCGGCGCAGCGCAGCGGCTTGACCGCGCCAACCGAAGGCGCCGCCCATGCGGCACAGGCAGTGAGGCCCACATGACGATTCGCATGCACCATTTCCTGCTGGCCGCCCTGGTGGCCGGCGCATCCCCGATGGCGCTGGCCAAGTTGCCGGCCCCGACGCCCGAGGCCCAGGCCAAGGCGGCAGAGGCGGCGGCCAAGGCCGCTTGGGGGGGTAAGGTTGACGCTTTCAAACTGTGCCAGTCCCAGGACAAGGTGGCCGCGCACTACCGTCGCACCGCGGCGGATACCAAGCCTGCCACGCCCACGTCGGGTTGTAACGATCCCGGCCCCTTTGCCTATACGCCGCCCCAAGACAAGCCGCTCGAATCATCGGGTGCGCATTCCCCCGCGGGCACTGCCACGAGCCCGCCCAGCATCGTGATGCCTGCGGCATCGATGCCCAAGCCCTAGACCTGAACGCGGCTGCGGCATTGCACCTGCGTACTGGTGGGCGGGTGCGCAATGCGTGTACCCTGGCTGCATGAAAGACGCATCCGATTCCACGGCCCACGCCTTGCCGCGCCTCACGCAGGCGCACGCTCCCCTCACCCATGCCGTCGAGGTGGTGAACGAGCGGGGCGAGCGCGAACAGGTCCATATTCCTGCCGAGCGGCCCCTCACCGTTTATGTGGACAAGCGCGAACTCGTCACGCTGATGACGTTGGGTGCGCTGCCCGAGTTGCTGGTGCTGGGTTACCTGCGCAACCAAAGGCTGGTGCAATCGGTGCACGACATCGAGTCGATTACCGTCGATTGGGACGTGAACGCCGCGGCTGTCAAAACGCGCAGCGGCATCGATCGCATCGAAGAGCGCACGGCGGCGCGCGTGGTCACCACGGGTTGCGGCCAGGGCAGCGTTTTTGGCGGCTTGATGGACGAGGTCGACCGCATTGCGTTGCCGGCTGCGCAACTCACGCAGGCGCAGCTCTACGGCATCGTCAACGCCATCCGTCTCAAGGAGAGCACCTACAAATCGGCCGGATCGGTGCATGGCTGCGCGCTGTTTCGCGGTGATGAGCTGCTCACGTTCGTGGAGGATGTCGGCCGGCACAACGCCATCGACACCATTGCCGGCTGGATGTGGATGCAGGCCGAGGCCCCCACGCCGGGTGGCGCCGCCCCATCTGCGGCGGCGCCTTCGTCTGATGGCACCATGTCGGGCGCCGACAAGGTGTTCTACACCACGGGCCGGCTTACCAGCGAAATGGTGATCAAGTCCGCCCAGATGGGGGTGCCCATCGTCGTCTCACGCAGCGGCATGACGCAGATGGGCCACGCCGTTGCGCAGCAGCTTGGCCTGTGCGCGATCGGCCGTGCCACCAACCGGCGCTTCGTGTGCTACAGCGGCGCCAGCCGGCTCCTGCTGCAGCCTGAACTGGCGGGAGTGGCTGCCGCCCCCGCAGGGCTGCCGGGCTAAAGGTCTTTCCCGCAGCTTTTGACGCACGCGTATCCCCTGCAGAAAAGACCATGCAGGGGCAAACCAGCGTCGCGGTTTGGCCCGTGTGCCACCCCTGCAAAAAAGAGGGGCCGAAGAGGTTCTCTGTCCCCCGCCTCGCCGCCAAGCTCGTCGATCCCTCTACCCGTCCGTTCGTCTTCACAGACATGTCCGTACGGCAGAATCCTGTGAGGTCACCTGCTGCTCGCTGTTCCCGTACGCCAATCGTCTTTGCCGCAGCCCATGACTGAGTGTCCGCCGGTGCGTGCATCGCGGAGTCTTGCGGCCACGGCAGGGCCAACGCGTGCGGGCAGGGCGGAAAAGCAGGGTGGCATGATGGCGGCCATGCAAGAACCGAATGTTCCGGGCGACCGGTATCGCACAGGGATCTCCCCGCCCGCGCCGGCGGAGGCCCTCGCACAGGCACCGCAGCCCGTGCCGGCCGTGGCGCACGGCGCCCGGCCTCTGTCGTGCTGGCTGGTAGACGGCCTGCGTGCGAATGGCTTTGCGCTGCCCCGCCATGGTGCGGCGACCCCCACGCCCTGGCAACTGATCGTCCTGGTCGGGCTGGCGGAGGCCGTGGTGCTGGGCCTGGCCCGTCTGCAGGTGAGTGGACCGGCGGAATTCAGCCTGCGCTCTGCGCTGGCGCAGCAGTGGCCGGCAGCGCTGGTGCTGTGGTTCGCATGGTGGGCCATGGCACCCGCACGCCAGCGGCAGGGTGGGGTCGACGCCGCGGGCAATGGTGGGTTGGCCGCCTGGTTCGTGCTGTTCAGCTGGGCCGCCCTGGTGCCCTTGATGCTGGCCGAACTGCTGCTGGCTTCCGATGCACGCTGGCCTGCACTCTGGCAAGGTGGCGTGCGCGACCTGGCTTTCGGAGGGGCGCTGGCGGCGCTGCTCGCCTGGGCTTTGGCCGCCTTGGTGGTGGTAAGCCGGCGTTTCATCGGCTCGGCCTGGCGCACGGGGGTGTTCAGCACGGCAATGGTGGCCACCATGGGTTTCGCGTCGTGGCAATTTCCCGAGCCGCCCTGGATGCCCGTGGAGCAGGCGCCGGCCGACTCGCCGCAATTGGTGCTGTCGCAGTCGTTGTTCGAGGCGCAGCAGGCCTTGTGGCAGCGGCAGGTGCAGGCCCTGGCGGGGCCCCGCAGTGACCGTGTCGAGGTCTACGGGCTTGTCTTCGCGCCCTATGCCAGCGAGAACGTCTTCCGGCGCGAGAGCACCATGGTGCGTGAGCTGCTCGAGCAGCGGTTTGATGCACGGGGCCGCGTCGTCCACCTTCTCAACCACGCCGAGACCGCCGCGACCCATGTCTGGGCCACTCCCCAGAACCTGCAGCGCGCGGTGGCCGCGCTGGGCGCACGCATGGACCGCGAGCGCGATGTGCTGGTGGTCTACATGACGTCGCATGGAGGCCAGAACCACCAGCTGGCCGCATCGCACTGGCCGTTGGACGTGCCCCCCGTGGGGCCCGAGATGCTGCGCCAGGCCCTGGACGAAGCCGGTATCCGCAACCGCGTGATTGCGGTGTCGGCCTGTTATTCGGGTGGCTGGGTAGAGCCGCTGGCCGGTGACGACACGCTGGTCATGACCGCCGCCGATGCCACCCACACTTCGTACGGCTGCGGCAGCCGATCCGAACTGACGTTCTTTGGCAGGGCCGTCTTCGATGAGCAGTTGCGCACCACCTGGTCGTTTGCCGACGCCTTCGCGCGCGCAGTGCCTGTGATCGCCGAGCGCGAGGTGGCGGCAGGCAAGGAGGACGGTTTTTCCAATCCGCAGATACGGGTGGGCTCCCGCATCGCGCCCGTCCTCGAAGCGCTCGCCCTGCGGTTGTCGCGGCAGGACGCGGTGGCCAGCGCAAATCCCTAAAGCCGCGCCCGTGGGCGCATTTGCGCTAAGGTCCGCTTCCATGAAACTGTCCTTTTTTCGCCTGGGCCTGCGCACGCTGGTGCGCGACCTGCGTGCCGGCGAACTGCGCCTGCTCATGGTGGCCGTGACGCTGGCCGTGGCCGCATTGACTTCGGTGGGGTTTTTCGCCGATCGCCTGCAGGGCGGGCTTGAACGCGATGCCCTGCAATTGCTGGGCGGCGATGCCGTGGTGGCCAGCGACAACCCCACGCCGCCGGCCTTTGTCGAGCATGCCCGCGCCTTGGGGCTGCGCACAGCGACCACCATGGGCTTTCCGACCATGGCACGGGCCAGCGAACGCCAGGGCGGCGCCAGCAAGCTCGTGGCGCTCAAGAGCGTCGAGCCCGGCTATCCCTTGCGCGGCAGCCTGCAGCTGGCCGATTCGCCCGACGCCCTGGGGCAGCCCAGCCGGGACATCCCGGCGCGCGGCGACGTGTGGGTGGACGCTGCGCTGCTTGAGGCGCTGGAGCTTTCGATGGGCGACACGCTGCTGCTGGGTGATGCGCAGTTCCGCATCGCACGCATCATCGTCGTTGAGCCCGACCGGGGTGCGGGCTTCATGAGCTTTGCGCCGCGCGCCATGCTCAACCAGGCGGACGTGCCGGCGACCGGCCTGGTGCAGCCCGCCAGTCGCATCACCTATCGCTTTGCAGTGGCCGGTGCGCCGGCGGCGGTCAAGGAGTTTGCTGCGTGGGCTGCCGCTGAAGCAAAGAAGCCCGACGTGCACGGTGTGCGCATCGAATCGCTCGAAAGCGGGCGCCCCGAAATGCGCCAGACGCTTGACCGCGCGCAGAAGTTCCTGAACCTCGTCGCCCTGCTGGCCGCGCTGCTTTCGGCCGTGGCTGTGGCGCTGGCGGCGCGCGGGTTCGCGGCCGATCACCTCGATGCTTCGGCGATGCTGCGCGTGCTGGGCCAGAGCCAGCGCACCATCGCCGGCGCCTACACGACCGAATTCGCGCTCATCGGCCTGTTTGCCAGCGCCCTGGGCGTGGCGCTGGGATACCTGGTGCACAACGTGTTCGTGCTGCTGCTGGCCGGGCTGGTGGAGTCGGCTTTGCCGGCGCCCAGCCTGTGGCCCGTGGCTTTTGGCCTGGGCATGGGGATGACGCTGCTGCTGGCCTTTGGTTTGCCGCCGGTGCTGCAGTTGGCCCAGGTGCCGCCGCTGCGGGTGATTCGGCGCGACCTCGGCGGGCTCAAGCCGGCGTCGCTGGCGGTGCTGGGCGTGGGGGTGGCCGGGTTTGCGGCGCTGCTGCTGGCCGTGAGCAGCGATCTGGTCCTTGGCCTGATCGCCGTGGGCGGATTTGCCGGGGCCGTGGCACTGTTTGCGCTGTTGAGCTGGCTGGCGGTAAAGCTGCTGCGGCGCAGCGTGAACGAGGCCACCGCGCCGCGCTGGCTGGTGCTGGCCACGCGGCAGATTTCGGCGCGGCCGGCCTACGCCGTGGTGCAGGTCAGCAGTCTGGCTGTGGGCCTGCTGGCACTGGTGCTGCTGGTGCTGCTGCGCACCGACCTGGTCGCCAGCTGGCGCCAGGCCACGCCGCCCGATGCGCCCAACCGCTTCGTCATCAACGTCATGCCCGAGCAGGCCGGTGCTTTCCAACAGGCGCTGAAAGATGCGGGCGTGCAGCGTTACGACTGGTATCCCATGATCCGCGGGCGCCTGCTTGCGGTCAACGGGCGGCCGGTGGGGCCCGACAGCTACAGCGAGGACCGCGCCAAGCGACTGGTGGACCGCGAGTTCAACCTTTCCACGGCCGTGCAAGCGCCTGGTCACAACCAGGTGGTGGCCGGCCGCTGGACGCCCGGTGAGGAAGGCGCCATCAGCGTGGAGGAGGGCATTGCGCAGACCCTCGGCCTGCACCTGGGCGACCGCCTGCAGTTCGACATCGGCGGCGTGCAGAACGAGGCGCGCATCACCAGCCTGCGCAAGGTGGACTGGGGCTCGATGCGTGCCAACTTCTTCGTGATGTACCCGGTGGCCAGCCTGCCGGGCGTGCCCGTGACTTACCTTGCCGCCTACCGTGCGCCCGACAAGGTGGGTTTCGACAATTTGCTGGTGCACCAGTTTCCCAACATCACCAATGTGGACATGGGCGCCACCATCACGCAGGTCCAGCGTGTGCTCGAGCAGGTGATCCAGGCGGTGGAATTCCTGTTTGCCTTCACATTGGCGGCAGGCCTGGTGGTGCTGTTCGCTGCGGTCACGGCAACGCGCGAGGAACGCGCTCGCGAGTTCGCCATCATGCGGGCGGTGGGCGCGCGCGCCAGCCTGCTGCGCCAGGTCCAGCGTGCAGAACTGGCGGGGGTGGGCTTGCTGGCGGGCTTTCTTGCCAGCACCGTGGCCGTGGCCGTGGGCTGGGCGCTGGCGCGCTATGCCTTCGATTTCCAGTGGACGGCGTCGCCGCTCGTGCCACTGGCCGGCAGCGTGGCGGGGGCGTTGCTGGCGCTGGGGGCTGGATGGTGGGGGTTGCGCGAGGTGCTGCTGCGCCCCGTGGTCGAGACCCTGCGCCGCGCTTCCGAATAGTATTTGCTACTTTTTCGATAGCTTCTGACGACCGTGTAGCAAGCGCCATGGCGCAAAATGGCACAAAACAGGTTGAGGGTTGCCTTGGCGTGGATTGCTCCCGCTCTGCAGCCTTGGGTGGGGCGCTCTACGGTTTCGCTTCGCCTGCCACGGGCTCTGCGAGGCGCGTCGGGCGGCTGCCGTTCTGAGCCGCGGTGCAGCGGGGGCTGTCGGGGGACTGCCATGGGCATCACGACGAGACCCGTTGTATGGCAGGCGGAAGGTATGGCGCTGCCCCTCTTCCTTTCAGCCACTAGCGCTCACCAGCTCAACAACCGAACAACCGAACGACCGAACGACCGAACGACCGAACGACCGAACAATTGCAGCTTTCGGATTGGGTTGGGCCGAGACGAGCTGGGCTGGGCGGTTGGGAAGCGGAGAAGCGGAGCCGCCTGCGTTTCCCCGGCCAGTTACCTGCCGCGGGTGTGGCTTAATTCTTGATGCATGTCAAAGTCGGGTCAGGCGCGCATGGCATGCTTGCAGGCATGAGCACATCACTGACCGAAACCCAGCGCCAGCAACTGCGTGGCGCACTTGAGCAACGCAAGGCAGCGCTGCTGTCCGAACTGGGCGAGATCCAGCGCGACACCCTGTCTGCCTTGGGCGATGCGGTCGGCGCAGAGCGGTCCGACGACCAGAAGGATCAGGCCGACCGCATGGCGCAGAGCACCGTGCGTGATGCGGAAGCCACGCGCGACCACGACGAACTGGTCGCCGTCCGGGCTGCCCTGGCCCGGGTGGCCGACGGCAGCTATGGCGAATGCACCGAGTGCGGCAAGCCGGTGGGCACCGAGCGCCTGTTTGCCCAGCCGGCGGCAGCACGCTGCATCGTCTGCCAGTCGGCGGCCGAAG
>NZ_ACQT01000087.1 GCF_000175235.1 Acidovorax delafieldii 2AN
CCTTCTTCCGAGCCGCCGCCCTGGCCGGGGTCCGAGGATTCCGCGGCCGTGCAAGCGTTGCCGCAGGGCGCGCAGGCACTGCCGGTCCGGGAAACCCAGGATTTAGAGTCAAATCGACCCCATGCGCAGACTGTGCATGCGCGAGCAGCTACTGAATTTGTAGCGATTCCGGTGCGCGTGGCGCCCGAGCCCGGCGCCCGCCTTCAGGCAATGCCGCATTCCACGCCCGTGCCTGCGTCTGCCCGCTACACCCCCACCGAGGAGGGCGACCTGTGGCACGGCACGGTGCAGCAGTTGGTGGCCGCCGAGGCGATCACGGCACTGGTGCGCGAGCTGGCCTTGCAATCGCAACTGGTGGCGCGCGACGCGGGCCACTGGTTGCTGCGCGTCGAGCGCGAGTCGCTCAACCAGCCCGTGGCCCGCGAGCGCCTGCGCGCCGCACTGGAGGCGGCCGGCCATGCCACCCAGATCAGCGTGGAGGTGGGCGTTGTCATCGACAGCCCCGCCCGGCGCAATGCCGCCGCTGCCGCCGAGCGCCAGCGGATGGCCGAAGACATCGTGATGAACGATCCCTATGTGCAGTCGCTGATGCGCGACTACGGCGCGAGAATCGTGCCGGGTAGCATCAAGCCCGCCTGAGAAAGTGCAGAGTTCCCGGCCTATGCCCGCCACCCATCCCGCACAGCCCCGCCCATGGCTGCAGATGCTTGCCGCGGAACGCGCCCACGCGATGCGCGGCGTGCATCGGAGCCTGGGCGTACACCGCTTGGGTGCGGCCCCGGCGCTCTGCTTTGAACCTCTCTTCCCCCATTCGTAAAAAAGGAAAAATCCATGTTCAACAAAGGACAACTCGCCGGCCTCATGAAGCAGGCCCAGGCCATGCAGGACAACCTCAAGAAAGCCCAGGAAGAGCTGGCCTTCATCGAAGTGGAAGGTGAGTCTGGCGCGGGGCTCGTGAAGGTGCTCATGACCTGCAAGCACGACGTCAAGCGCATCACCATCGACCCCAGCCTGCTGGCCGAAGACAAGGACATGCTGGAAGACCTGGTGGCCGCGGCGTTCAATGCCGCGGTGCGCAAGGCCGAAGAAACGTCGAGCGAAAAGATGGGCAAGCTGACCGCCGGCATGCCGGGTCTGCCCGGCGGCATGAAATTCCCGTTTTAAGGCCTGTTGCCGCGCGCGATGCCATTGCGCGGCCGGCGCAAGACCCCGGCGAACCCGCCAAGCGGCGCAGGTGCTTTGTGCGCGGCCTTGCGGCTGCACGCAGCGCGCCCCAAGCTGCTCGGAGCCGCCGATGACCCAGGGCCCGTCGCCTCTGGTTTAGACCATGGCAAGCGCGGCTTGTTGCCGCCTGGGGCCGGTTGGCTGCTCGGCCTGCGACCGGGTGGGGCCCGGCCTGCTGTCGCAGCCCGGGCGGAATGACGCCGATTTGTGCCGCCCGCGCTTGGCGATGCACCAACCGGTGTTGTCACCTCTACACTCCCCTTTCGGACTTGGCTTGGTCATAGTCTGATCCCCTTCACCGGATGAGCCGCAACCCATGTCCTCCACCAACTCGCTTGATGTCCTGATCCAGGCGCTGCGCCGCTTGCCGGGCGTGGGCATCAAGTCGGCGCAGCGCATGGCGTTTCATCTGCTGCAGCACGACCGCGCAGGCGCGCAGGCCCTGGCGCGTGCACTGGACGATGCCGTGGGCTCGGTGCGCCATTGCGCGCTGTGCCACACCTTCACGCAGGCCGAAGTCTGCAGCACCTGTCTTGACCCTGCGCGCGATGCCTCGCGGCTGTGCGTGGTGGAGACACCCGCCGACCAGTCGGCACTGGAGCGCACGGGGGCGTACAAGGGGCTGTATTTCGTGCTCATGGGGCGCCTTAGCCCGCTGGATGGCATCGGTCCCAAAGAGATCGGACTGCAAAAGCTCATGGAGCGCTCGACCAACGGCGTCGTGCAGGAAGTGATCCTGGCCACCAATTTCAATGCCGAGGGCGAAGCCACCGCCCATGTGATCGGCGAGGCGCTCAAGAGCCGGGGCCTGCATGTCACGCGCCTGGCGCGCGGCGTGCCGGTGGGCAGCGAGCTGGAGTATGTGGATCTGGGCACCATCGCGCATGCGTTGGTGGACCGCCGCTAGCGTCTTCACCGCTAAAATACTCTCGTTTTAATAGCGGCCGGCGCCTGTCGACACTGCGCCTCTGCGGTGCCGGTGTTTCAAGCGGGGCCCGGGGCGGCAGCGGATTTCCGGGCAGCGCGAGGTGCCCGGGGGCCGCGCAGCTTTTCCGCCGGTGATGGCCGCAGGGCTTGGCGGTTGCTGGCGGCACAGGCACTGTTACCGTAAGGTCGACAGTCGGCGCTCTATCCCAACCCTTGAAGGATCAGAATGAACTCCCTGCATTTGGCGCGTTTCACGGTGGCCTACTGGTGCGTTTTCATGGCCGTGTTGCTGCCGCTGGTGTGCGCCTGGCTTGCCAAGAGCGGCGGCTTCGGCAAGCCCCGCCGTGACGGCGGCTACGACAACCACGACCCCCGCGCCTGGATGGCGCGCCAGACCGACTGGCACGCCCGCGCCAACGCCGCGCAGGCCAACAGTTTCGAGGCACTGCCCTTTTTCATGGGCGCCGTCATCATTGCGCACCAGCTGGGTGCCGGGCAGACCTTGCTCGACATCCTGGCCTTCCTGTTCATCATGCTGCGCATCTTCTACATCATGATGTACGTGTCGGACATGCCCCGTGCACGCAGCGCCGTATGGGCCGCCGCGTTTCTCGTGAACATTGCCATCTTCTTCATCGGTTATCGGTGAAGCGCTCGGGCCATGCCCGCCCTGGATACGTAGAAATCCTCAGGGGATGACCCTGATGCGTCTGTGCAAAGGCTGCGGCACGATTGTTGCACTGCAGCAATGCAGATTTCGTCCTTTCTCTTTCATGCACCGTCACCCCCTCAGCCGCCGCAACTTCGGCGCCCTGTCTGCCTTGTCGGCAGTAGCGGCGTGTGCCCCTGCGGGCTGGGCACAGCCGGCCCGCCCGGCGCCCGGGCGCATCACCATTGCGGTGGGCGGGCAAGGTGTGCTGTACCACCTGCCGCTCACCATCGCAGACCGGCTGGGGTTCTTTCAGGCCGAGGGGCTGGATGTCACGGTGCAGGATTACGCCGGTGGCGCCCTGGCGCTGCAGGCCACGCAGGCAGGCGCTGCCCAGGTCTGTTCTGGCGCTTACGAGCACACGCTGCGTCAGCATGCGCGTGGGCACGACTACCGTGCCTTCGTGCTGCAGGGACGGGCACCCCAGCAGGCCCTGGGTGTGTCGATGCGGGCGATGCCGGGCTACCGGCGCCCCGGCGACCTGAAGGGGCGGCGCATTGGCGTCTCGGCACCAGGGTCGTCCACCGAGGTCATGGCCCGCATGCTGCTCGCGCGCGCGGGCGTGAATCCGCGCGAAGTTTCGTTTGTGGGCGTGGGCTCGGGGGCTGCGGCGCTTGCGGCCCTGCGCGCCGGCCGGGTGCACGCGCTGTGCCACGCCGATCCGGTCATGGCATTGCTCGAACAAAAGGGCGAGGTGCGCATTGTGGGCGATCTGCGCACGCTCCACGCTGCCCAGGACCTGTTCGGCGGCGCCATGCCGGCCAGCTGCCTCTATGCACCCCAGGCATTCCTGCAAAAAGAACCGTTGGCGGCGCAGGCGCTGGCCAATGGCATCGTGCACGCGCTCAAATGGCTGCAGACCGCCGCCCCCGCTGATCTGGTCAAGGCGGTGCCCAGCAGCTACCTGCTGGGTGACCGTGCCGTCTATCTGGCGGCGTTCAACCGGGTGCGCGAGACCTTCTCGCCCCATGGCCTGATGCCCGACGACGGGCCCGCCACGGCCCTGCGGGCGCTTGCCGAGATCCACCCCGAAATGGCCGGACCCCGCACCGGCCTGTCGCGTACCTTCACCAATGACCTGGCACGCAAGGCGCGCCTGAAGTTCGGGGTTTGATGCGCCGCACGGCCGACACCGCGCCGTGCTGACGAAAGGGGTTCCTTATCGTGGTCAGCGGGAGCTGCACCACGCCGCACCGCCCGTGGAAGGGCGAGAATGCAGGGCCATCCGCTCGGTTTGCCGCAGCCTGCGGCAGGCGCCGTAGCCCTTTATGTTCGAAGGATTTTTTCATGTCCCTGAGTCTCAGCATTGGCCCTCTCGTATCCCTGATCGCAGGCATCCTCATTCTGGTGATGCCGCGCCTGCTCAGCACCATCGTGGCGCTCTACCTCATCGTCATTGGCGTTCTTGGCCTGCTGGGCATGCACACGCTGCGCATCTAGGGGCGACGGCGTGCTGCCACCAGCGCGAAGTGGGTCCAGACCGTGCGGGCTTCTGGAGATGTGAACGGGTGCCAGGGTGATGACTACCGCTATCGGCCAGCAGCAGCCTTTCGCGACTGTCGGTTTGGGGACGCGTAAGTGCTGGTACGTCTGTTTACCATGCCAGACATGGCGCCCCACCTGCCGATTTGATAGCGACGCTTTGTGCGACTGGAAGCGGGAATCGCTTAAGGCGTCGCGTTTACGCAACTCCACCAAGTAGGTAGTCTAGGGCCTGTTACATACACAACGCCACGAACCACATCCAGGCGCGGAGTACCACTGAGTGCTCTTCAGTGAAGCAGAGGATTGAATTGACAACACCACAACAGATACCGCGAAGATCATGCGGCGCAGATTTTGAATCTGGCTCAAAGAAACTTGCGAGCTCGCTGGTTTAACCCAGTTGGATTTAGCTGAGTTGCTGGCTTACGCATACCCAAGAACCATTAGCCAAATTGAACGCGGCGTATCGGCCTGCCGCCTGCTGAAATCGAACTGTGGGCCGAAGCCATCAAGATAAGCGCAGAGCAGCTGGCCAAGAAATACCTTTATTTTGTCGAGCCATCTGTTTACGTTGTCATCTACGGTGTTGACCCATATGCCGCTGAAGCGATGCCGCGACCAACCACGACCATAAGGCGTCGTGAATCTCGCGCACTGAAAAAACTGTTGTAATGACGCTAATTTTGATCGTACTTGATTACAATCTGATACAGTGAGCTGTTATCATTACACTGACTTATCGGGGAATCACAGTGAAGTTTGTAGGTACTATTTCTTTTCTTGCTTCGGCAATCGTTCTTGCTGGGTGCGTGGTTACAAAGCCACTGGTCAATGCGCAAGGTCAGCAAATCAAATTTATGAATCCGATCTTGGATGAGAGTATGCTGGATCAGGCGAACTACGTCCTGGTCCAAAAAAGCGTAGCATCGGGAGATTGGACGCTCGTCAGCATCTCAAAAACCAGGCAGCCGATTACCAATGAACGACAAGAGCGCATCGTTATCAACAAGAGCCTGACAGCGTTCGCTCCTGACTACACCGATTATTCGTTTCAAACCTATGTAGACCGCGGTAACTACAACTTTGAAACGACAATCATGCACTGCAAGTCGACACCTCTAAAAGCCAAACAGTACGGACCGTGCAACAGTGAGTTCGCATCGGTGTTTGTCCCCATGAGCGTGACTAAGGCCTACGTCGCTGGACGCATGGGCTATGCGGCCAAGAAAGAATGGGAAGACCCGCTCACGAACACTAGGCGCTACGTTGATTCGCCTCAGTGGGTGCTGCAGGTTGTCGGGGCGTTCGAAAAACTTGGCATTCCCAAGAACAAATGATCCAATATGGCTAATTTCAAAAAGATATTGGCCTATATCGGGATGGGGTTGGTCACTTTTTCCGTAACAGCGGAAGAGCTGACTGCCCCAAGTGCCAAACCGATTGAGCGCGTACTTGAAAAAAATAACACGTGGCGCGTGACCATCTCAAATAGGAATAACCAGCCAGCCAACCTGATTTACGCGGTGATTTCACGTCGTAACGATCACTGGGTCGTAGATCGGTTTTTTAAGAAACCACCTTTGATACCGAAGACGGAGCAAGTGGAGCTATTCGCTGTTACGCCGGATTTGCAGCAGTGGTTCAATGCCTTCACGGACTTAATATCTAATTGCCACTTCATCGAAGTCAGGAGCAGCCGTTATCACTCGGTGTGCTCCAGCAGTTTGGCGGAACCCCAAGTCGGCATCGGTGTGGCCAGGATATTTTTCGGCGCGGGAGGAAAAATCCCGTTTGGTTATACCGATAAGAAAGTTGAAGCGGCAATCAACAGCATTAACGCAAGCCAGGCCGAGCAAAAGCTCTTGGAGTTTGAGAAAAGCTTATTAGATGCTCAATAAGTCATGCAGGCGCCGGCTCTAAAGACTGCAACTTAAGTCAACCTGCGTCTGCCAAGCTATTGCGCCGTTACGATGAGGTTTATTCCATTCGGAAATGGCCGTCAGGCAGACGTTTTATAACCTGAGCATTCCGGTGAGGATGACCAGTCAGTCCATTACCACGAACACCTGCAGAAAATCCTCAGCCTCTGGCCGCAAACGGCCAGAAACGGATGTACACCAGAGTCAGGCAAGGGGACGTCGACGATGGCATTCCTGTGGGCCGCGCTTGCCATCATCACCCCAACAGCTATTTCAGAGGAGGCATTGCAGCATGAGGAAGATTTCCCCCCAGGACGTTCGAGACGATTTCAAGGTGCAATTGACGGAGCTGACTAGCTTCTATCAGGCTGGGATGTCTGCCTTCGCAAATGACAAGGATCAATCAACCCTAACGGAGCACAGCCTCTTGGCTGCGGCGGTAGCCTGGGAAGGGTTCGTTAGCGACTTGTTCATTGCGTATATCAACGGAGATGCAAGCCGATTCAAGCAGCATCTTCAAGACTCGTTTGTCGAGCACGTTAAGGCACAGGAGAAATCAAATCGTGTTTTTCAGAAGTTTGGCAAGTTGCAACTCCCTGCACATCTTAGCAAGGCGGACGTTCAATCGCTAGCAAACAGCACAGGCAATAACATCACGTTTCCCAACTTTGACGAGCTGGAGAAAAGAACTATCACATGGCTTGTGAAGGCACACGCTGACAAATTCAAAAACCTCTCGAAATCACAAAAGGCAGTGGTAAATGCTGTCATCGGTCTTAGAAACCACGTCGCGCATCGAAGTCAGCGATCCCTTAATGCAATGAATGAGCTTCTTGCAGTTGGCGCGCTCCATTCTGTCGGCATAAAGCGCAAGGGGAATAGGTTCCATAACGTCGGAGCATGGCTGAAGGCGACCCCTGCCCAACGCAACGAATCCAGGATTGAAACGATCATTAAAACCCTGGAGACAATTGGCACGGCCTGTTGAGTTGCATCCAAAAATGAACGACAACCAAGCATCGCGTGGAACGCTGAATGTCTGCTTAGGTGCGATGAATCTGAAGTGACGAACGTCGGCTGTGGGCCCGTAGCTGTCCCTTAGTAGCGACGCTGTTTCGACCCCGCCGTTCATCAGCGACGGGTAGGGGGCTGGACTGGAGGTGTCCCGACTTCCGGGTAAAGAAGCTGGGAGTGTGTGTCGCCTAACAGACGCGGACGCTGAATGCTGAGGCCCTGGCCTCACCGCGAAGGCATCGGCCTCAGGTTGAGCGGTTCGCGCGCAATGCGCCTGCGCTCTCAGCGCCGTTTACGTGAAGGCTTTCCACCCTTGCGCGTGGGCGCAGGGGCCTTCTTGTCGGCTTTTCGCGCCGACGAGTGTTCGGCTGCAGGGCCGTGGGCCATGCGCACGGGCAGGAATACCACCACTTGCTGGCCAGCCTTGAAGGCCGCGGTGGCTTTCACGTCGTTCCACTGGGCCACGTTGTCGGCGCTCACGCGGTAGCGCTGGGCGATGCTGCGCACGCTGTCGCGCTTGCCGGCGCGCACGGTGGTGCGGCGGGTGACGATTTCGGGGGTCAGGGACAGCTGCCCGTTGTCCGCCAAGTGGGCCGACACATCCTGGCGGGTGGTGGTGGAGCGGGGCACCATCAGCGCCGAGCCTGCCTTGATCAGCATCCGGGGCGGGATGTTGTTGATGCTGCGCAGGTCGCTTTCACTCATGCCAGTGCGCTGTGCGGCTTCGGCTGCGCTCATGGTGGCGGGCACCGACCACACCGTCCAGCTTGCGTATTGGCCCTGGTTGTAGGCGTCGAGGTTGCGCTGGAACACGCGCGCGTTGTCCCATGGCAGCAGGATCTGCGGTGTGCCCGCGGCAAAAATGGTGGGGCGATGGAACGCGGGGTTGAGTGCGCGGAAATCTTCTTCGCGCACGCCCGCCAGGTTGGCCACCAGGGCGACGTCGATGTCGTGGGTGATGTCCACCATCTGGAAGTAGGGGTGGTTCTCGATCAGTGGCAGTTCGGTGCGAAAGGCTTCCGGGTTGGCCACGATGTTCTTCACCGCCTGCAGCTTGGGCACATACAGCCGGGTTTCCGCAGGCATGTTCAGATCGGTGTAGCTGGTGCCCAGCCCGGCCTTCTGGTTGCGCGCGATGGCGCGGCTCACGCTGCCTTCACCCCAGTTGTAGGCGGCCAGCGCGAGGTGCCAGTCGCCAAACATGCCATAGAGTTTCTGCAGGTAGTCGAGCGCGGCGCGGGTGGAGGCCAGCACGTCGCGGCGGTCGTCGCGGAAAGCGTTCTGCTTGAGGTCGAAATAGTTGCCGGTGGCGGGCATGAACTGCCACATGCCGGCGGCCTTGGCGCTCGAAACGGCGCGGGGATTGAACGCGCTTTCGATGTACGGCAGCAGCGCCAGTTCGGTGGGCATGCCACGGCGCTCCAGTTCTTCGACGACGTGGAACAGGTATTTGCTGGAGCGCTCGGTCATGCGCTGCATGTATTCGGGGCGGCTGGCGTACCACTGTTCGCGGTCCTGCACCAGATCGCCCTGCAGGTCGGGCATGGCAAAGCCGCGGCGGATGCGGTCCCACAGGTCGGCGGGGGTGGACAGCGAAGCCACTTCGCTGCTGCTGGTGCGGCCTGCGGTGATGGGGCTGAGCGGCCCGTCGGGGATGACCGGCGTGTGCGAGGGTGTATCCGTTCCCGATGTGGGCGTCTGCATGCCGGACGGGCCGCCCGTGGTGCCTGTGGTGGCGCAGCCGGTCAGCCACAGCAGTCCTGCCAGGCAGGCGATGTGCAGTTTTTTCATCAGAAGTTGTTTTTCCATTGGCGCAGGGCGGCAAATACCGCCACTGCATCGTGTTGTGGGGGGCTCGCATCGAAGCCCTGGGCGGCAGCACGCACAGTGGCTTCGCGAACGCGCAGAAAGGGGTTGATCTCGCGTTCCAGCGCAATGGTGGACGGCAGTGTGGGCTCCTGCCGTGCACGCAGGCTTTCGCAGTGGCTGCTGTAGTCGCGCAGCGCCTGGTTGCCGGGCTCCACCGCGCGCGCAAACCGCAGGTTGGAGAGGGTGTACTCGTGGGTGCAGCATACGCGGGTGCTGCCGGGCAGGGCTGCCAGCCGGTCGAGTGACGCCAGCATCTGGGCGGGCGTGCCCTCGAAAAGCCGCCCGCAGCCTCCCGAGAAGAGGGTGTCGCCACAGAAAAGGAGGGGGGCGCCCGCCAGGTCGGCACAGTAATAGGCAATGTGGCCGGCCGTGTGCCCGGGCACGTCGAGCACCGAAAACCGCAGGCCCAGCACTTCCACCGTGTCGCCATCGGCCAGCCGTTGCAGGGGCTCGGGCATCTGTTCGCCTGCGGGGCCGAACACATGCGCACCCGTGGCCTCGCGCAGCGTGGGGACGCCGCCGACATGATCGGCATGGTGGTGCGTGACTAGAATGGCCTGCAACTGCAGCCCCTGCGCCTGCAGGGCATGCAGCACGGGCGCTGCATCGCCAGGGTCGACCACGATGGCCTGGCGCGTGTCGTGCAGCATCCAGATGTAGTTGTCGGTAAAGGCGGGCAGCGGCAGCAAGTTCATGAGCGCTCAAATTATAGGTTTGCACCACTGGTTTGACTCCCCCCCCGGCCGCTACCTGCTGGCGTGGGAGCAGACCCGTTTCGACGAGGCGGTGGTGGACATCTTTGGCTACCACGGGCTGCAGGTCGGCATCCCCATGCTCGATGGTCTTCGCGCCAACCGGATGCCGCACCAATGGCTGGCACTGGCCGACGACGGCCTGGCGCTGCTGCGCGGTGACGGCGCCGCGCCACCGCCCGCCAGCGCCGATGCCGAAGCCCCCGCCGCTCTGCGGCGGTTGGCGTTGCTGGCAGAGCCGGTGGCCCTGCCGTTCGCTGACAACAGCCTGGACCTGATCCTGCTACCCCACACGCTGGAGCTGAGCGTGGACCCGCATGCCGCGCTGCGCGAGGTCGAGCGGGTGCTGGTGCCCGAGGGGCGTGTGGTGATCAGCGGGCTTAACGCCACCAGCCTGTGGGCCTTGCGCCAGCATCGGGCCCGGCTCTACCAGCGCATGGGGCGGGGCCGGCCTTATTTGCCCGAGGTGAATGAACTCATCGGCTACCGGCGCTTGCGCGACTGGCTGCGGCTGCTGAGTTTCGAAGTGGAATCGGCGCGGTTCGGCTGCTACCGGCCTGCGGTACGCAGCAGCCACTGGCTCGAAAGATTTGCCTGGATGGACCGTTTGGGCGAGCACTGGTGGCCCATACTCGGGGCCGCGTATTTTTTGGTGGCGGTCAAGCGGGTGCACGGAATGCGCCTGCTCGAGCCCGCCTGGCGCAGCGCACCGCAGCGCGCCGCAGCGTCGCTGCCCGTAGCCAACCGTGCTGCCGCCGGAACGCCTCTCCGTGGCCCAGGGCTGGTGCCCACTGCCGCGGTGGGCACAATAGACAGGAAAAAAGCTTGAATCAGATCGAGATATATACCGATGGCGCCTGCAAGGGCAATCCGGGACCCGGCGGTTGGGGTGCGCTGCTGCGGGCCGGAGCCACTGAGAAAGAGTTGTTTGGCGGCGAGCTGGGCACCACCAACAACCGCATGGAACTGATGGCCGTGATCGAGGCACTGTCCGCGCTCAAGCGGCCCTGCGCGGTGACGCTGTACCTCGACAGTGAATATGTGCGCAAAGGCATCACCGAGTGGATTCACGGCTGGAAGGCGCGGGGGTGGCGCACTGCCGCCAAGCAGCCCGTCAAGAACGTCGAGCTGTGGCAGCGCCTGGATGCCCTGGTGACTACGGCCGGCCACCGTATCGACTGGCGCTGGGTGCGGGGGCATTCCGGCGATCCTGGCAACGAGCGTGCCGACGCCCTGGCCAACCGCGGCGTGGACAAAGCGCTCGGGCGCGGCTGAAGTTCTCGACCACAGTTCGCGGGTATATAGCTTGCGGACCCTTGGTGCATGCTATTCATGTGATAGCTGCTTACGACTGATCGGTAAGCGCTGCAGCCGTTTTTGACAGGTTTTCTTGCCCCGTTGGGCTTGGGGTTGCCTGGCATCGGTTTGCGGCGGGCAGGTAGCCAGCGCGCCGGTGCTGTGTTCTGATGGCAGCGTCTTCGCGGGGGCGCCGGCTGATGACTTGACGCGGGCTGCGTCTTTCGGCCATCGGCGCAGCCCCTGGTGGTGCGGTGCGCGCCCTGCCGGCCTTCGGCGTGCGCCGTGCCAGCCCCCCCTGGGGTGCGGCATGCCGCACCGTTCAGGGACGGCCCTGCCCCCGACGGCGTTGTGAGCAACTCTGAAAAGGAGTGAACATGAACCCGCTGACCAAAATGGCGCTCGGGCTGATCGGGCAACTCCGAGCCGAGCCACCCACGGGCGATGGCAGCCCGGCGCTGGCCTTGCCACTGCCGCGCCTTGGCGAGGGGCTGCCGCTCATGCAGGCACTGGCCCTGCGGCATTCGCACCGGGCGTTCGACCCCAAGCCGCTCGAGTTGCCTGTGTTGTCGGACCTGCTGTGGGCTGCGGCCGGCATCAACCGGCCGGACAGCGGCGGGCGCACGGCACCGAGCGCCATGAATGCGCAGGAAGTCGACGTGTATGTGGCCATGCCCGAGGGGCTGTACCTCTACGACCCCCAGGCCCATGCGTTGCAGCGCACGGTGGCGGCCGATGTGCGGCGTGTGACGGGCTACCAGGATTTTGTCGACCACGCGCCGCTGGACCTGGTCTACGTGGCCGACCATGGGCGCATGAAAATGGTGCCGGCAGAGCAGCGCGGTGTTTACGCGGCCGCTTCAGCGGGGGCGATGGCGCAAAACGTCTATCTGCAAGCGGCATCCAGCGGGCTGGCAGCCGTCATCCGCGCCTGGCTGGACCGCGGTGCCCTGGCGCAGGCCATGGGCCTGGGCACCAACCAGCAGGTGCTGCTGGCGCAGACCGTGGGCCGCCCGGCCGGGGCCGCATCTCCATGACCACCGTATTCGACCCGCTGCGCCTTGCAGCGGTGTCGCTGGACGTGTTGGCCGCCCAGCGCGACACCGTCCAGGGGCTGGCAATGCGGCAGCAGACGCGGCTGGCCCGGTTGCTGGATGCGGCGCTGGGCGGATCGCGCCTGTACCGCGACATGCTTCCCGTGGGCGCTTCGGCCCGCACGCCGCTGCAGCAGTTGCCCGTGGTCACGCGCAGGCAGCTGATGGAGCGCTTCGATGACTGGGTGACCGACCCGTGCCTCACACGGGCTGCGCTGCGGGCCTTCACCGCCGACCCCGCACGCATTGCAGAGCCATGGCAGGGCCGCTACATGGTGTGGGAGAGTTCGGGCACCAGCGGCCAGCCGGGCATTTTTGTGCAGGACGCGCAGGCGATGGCCGTGTACGACGCGCTCGAGGCGCTGCGCCGCACCACGCCGCGCCCTCTGGCCCTGTGGTGCGACCCGCTGTGCCTGGCCGAACGCATTGCTTTCGTGGGCGCGACCAGCGGGCATTTCGCCAGCTACGTCTCGGTGCAGCGGCTGCGGGCTCTCAACCCCTGGCTGGCCGGCCGAATTCTCAGTTTTTCGATCCAGCAACCCGTGCGCGATCTGGTCAGTGCCCTCAATGATTTTTCACCCACCGTGCTGGCCACCTACCCCACGGCGGCGGCGCTGTTGGCCGACGAGGCCGGCCGGGGCGCGCTGCACATTGCGCCGCACGAGGTCTGGACGGGCGGCGAGACCCTGCGCCCCGCGGCGCGCGCGCACATCGAGCAGGGCCTGGGCTGCACGGTGCGCAACAGCTACGGCGCCTCGGAGTTTCTCACCATAGGCTGGGAATGCGCCCATGGCCACATGCACCTCAATGCCGACTGGGTGATCCTGGAGCCCGTGGACGAGCACTACCGCCCTGTGCCGCCGGGCCACGCTGGCTGCACCGTGCTGCTGACCCATCTGGCGAACTTTGTTCAGCCCCTCATCCGCTACGACCTGGGCGACCAGGTCATCCTGGGGGCGGAGCGATGCACCTGTGGCTCGCCCCTGCCGGTGCTGGAGGTGCAGGGGCGCCAGGACGACCCCTTGCGCATGGCCGGCCGCGGTGGCCGGACGGTGACGCTGCTGCCGCTGGCCCTGTCGACCGTGCTGGAGGACGAGGCAGGTGTGTTCGATTTCCACCTGCGCCAGCAGGATGCGCACACGCTGGTGTTGCGCCTGTCTCTCACGGGGGAGGCAGGGCAGGCGGCGATGGCGCGGTGCTGCACGGCGCTGAAGGCGTTTGGCCGGGCGCAAGGGCTGGCGCGGCTGAACGTGCTGTCGGAGCTGGGGTGCCCCGTACCGCGGGGGCGCAGTGGCAAGGCCCGCCGCATCGTGGCCTGTCCCGACTGAGACGGTGGCTGCGGGGTGACCCTGCGGGCTGCCGTGTTTTGGCGCGGAGCCCGGCGGGGTGGGTCTCCAACGGCGCCGCCTGCCGGGGCTCGTCAGGGCATGGAAGACACGTAGGCCACCACGGCCTCGATGTCGGCGTCCGTCATGAGCTTGGTGTTCGGCGTCATGATCGAGTTGGCGCGCACGCCGGCGCCGTCGCGGTAGCGCTTGAGGGTCAGGCGCAGGTAGTCGGGCTGCTGCCCCGCGATGCGGGCAATCTGCTCGTTGCCGCGCCCTCCGTTGCCATGGCAGCGGAAGCAGGTTTTTTCGAAGTACTCCTGGCCCTTGGTGGCCAGCGCGGCGTTGGCGGCGGGCTTGTGGGTGACATCCTGCGCCGCGTAGAACAGCACCATGCCGATCTTTTCGTCGCTGTCCATGGCGCGGATCATGCCTTCCATGAATTCGTTGCGGCGGCGTCCATCGGCGAACTGGCGCAACTGCTCTAGCAGGTAGGCGGGGTTCTGGCCAGCGAGGTTGGGAATGGACGGCTTGGTGCTGTTGCCGCCATCGCCATGGCAGTTGGCGCACACAGCGGCCACCTTGCGGCCCACCTTGTAGAGATCGTCGGCCAGCTTGAGGTTGGTCTGGGCCTCCTTGAAACGCGCGTCCAGATCCACCTTGGCCGTCGCGCGCGCCTTGGCCGACTGGGCCATTGCGGGTGCGGTCATGAGGGCTGCCATCAATGCGGTGGTCAGTGCCAGTGCTATGCGCTTGATCATGGAGGTAACCATTATTGGAAAAAGGTCATTCTAGACCCCACGGTGTCGCGCGCCCAGGGTGTTACCGCAGTTAGATCAAACAGTGTGCGAGTGAACCACAGCCCACTTGGCAGTACGGGCAGTACGGGCAGTACGGGCAGTACGGGCGCGGGGCGCTGGGAATGCGGCGAATGCGGCGAATGCGGTGAACCTGCGCAGAACAGGGTCAGGCCCTTTTGGGGGCAGCCTCTTCCTGTCGGACCCCCGCTTGCGCTGCGAAGTCGAAGGGCTGGCAACAACCCGGCTGGCCCGCACAGGTGGCGCCGCATGCCCCGATGGTCCGCGTGCCCGGGCTTGCGGCGCAACAGCTGGCGGCAACCAGCGCGG
>NZ_ACQT01000086.1 GCF_000175235.1 Acidovorax delafieldii 2AN
ACATATTTACAGTATAGCTCCCTGCTGCCAGAATGTTGCTATGTGTACCTACTACGAGGTCCCGGGCCGCGAGCAGCTGGTGCTGCACTTCGGTGACGTGCCCGAGGAAGAGTGGCGCGACAAGATGAGCCCGCTGTACCGTGGGCCGTTCCTGCGGGCCAAGGGCGGGGCAGGGCGCGAGCCGGTGGTGGGGCAGTGGGGCATGATCCCGCCGCACTCCAAGACGCACATCCCCACCGGCAAGGACGGCAAGCGCCTGAGCACCTTCAACGCCCGGCGCGAAGGCATGGCCAAGTCATGGACCTACGGCGGCCCCTGGCGCAGGGGGCAGCGCTGCATCATTCCGGCGCAGCTGTACGTGGAGCCCTACTGGGGAACCGGCAAACACATCCCCTGGCAGTTTGAGCGCGCAGATTGCGAGCCCTGGGGCCTGGCGGGCCTGTGGAGCGAGTGGGCCGACCCGGCCACGGGCGAGGTGCTGCCCAGTTACACCATGATCACGCAGAACTGTGACGACGTGCCGGTGCTGAAACTGATGCACCGGCCTGACCCCAAACGCGCGCCCGACAAGCAGGACAAGCGCACGGTGGTGCCGCTGGAAAAGGGGGATTGGGACACCTGCCCGAAGGACCGGGTGCAGGCGATCATCTGTTTGGGCACAGGGCCATGCTCCATCTCGATACAGCTGTACCCCTGGAGTTCTCGCACGGTGCGCTCCAACGTGATGCTCCAGCGCCTGCGGGCCGTGGCCGGGTCCAGGCCCCGCAGGGCCTGCACATTGCCGATGCCCAGCTCGATCAGCTGCGCCCCGAGACGCGGACCGATGCCCCACACATCGGTCACCGGCGCGCGCTCCAAGAGAGATTGCAACTGGCTGCTGGACAGCTCCGCCAGATTGCACACCTGGGCCAGCTCGGCGGGGTAGCTTCCCGGCTTGCGTTCGGCCGTCTTCGCGATGTGGTTGGCCAGTTTGGCGAGGGTTTTGGTCGGCGCAATGCCGATGCCGCAGGGAATGCCAATCCACTGCAGGATGCGCGAGCGGATGGCCCAGGCTCGGAGCGTTACGTCGCGCACCCCCTGCAGCCCGATGAAACACTCATCAATAGAGTAAATCTCCTGCGTGGGCCCCAGCGCCGCCGCCAGCGACATCATTCGGTCACTCATGTCCCCATACAGCGGGAAATTGGCCGACAGCGCCACCAGGTCGGCCGTCACTTCCAGATGGCGGATCTGAAACCACGGCGCCCCCATCTTGATCCCGAGGTCCTTGGCTTCGTTGCTGCGGGCAATCGCGCAGCCATCGTTGTTGGACAGCACGATCACCGGCCTGCCGTTCAGCGAGGGGCGGAACACCCGCTCGCACGACATGTAAATTTTGTTGCCGTCCACCAGGGCAAACATGGCTCACACCTGAAACCGCTTGATGCTGGCCGTCACCACCCCCCAGATCTCGATGGTCTGGCCCTCCTTGGGAAGAATGTCCGGGAAGGTGGGATTGGCGGCACGCAGCCGGATGCGGCCGAACTGCTGGTGCAGGCGCTTGACGGTGAACTCGCCATCCACCACCGCTACGACCACACAGCCATGGCGGGGCTTGAGGGCCCGATCGACCACGAGCAGGTCGCCATCGTCGATGCCAGCATCCCGCATGGAGTCACCGGCCACGCGCAGGAGGAAGGTGGCCTGGGGGTGGCGCACCAGCTCCGCCGTCAGGTCAATGCGCTGGGCCGCGAAATCCTCGGCAGGGCTCGGAAAGCCTGCGCGCACGCTGCAGCCGGCCAGGAGCAGGGGGCAGGGCGTGGGGGCAATCAAGGCGGATTGATTGCGGGCGGGGGGCATGGCCAATCGTGGATGCTGTATAAAACATCAGTGCATGACTGAATCGCCGACTTCTTCTCATGGAGGGTTGAATCGTGCAAACGGTGCTGCAAACAGGCCGAGGCGTTGCTGTCGGGGTGGTGCGCTATGCGTGGGGTGAAGATTGGGGCGCTTGGCTGAAACGGCGTGAATAAGGCGATCTCAAACTTTGAGAGGCGCCCCAGCAACCCTCCGCCAGCACCACGTGTTGGAGAAACGGCAATGTCATCCATTCCCAGTCACCTGGGGATGACGGATTCTGGCGCCATCGAGCGATGAGGCAAAGTGCTGGTAGCGCCTACTCTTCAGGCTGATATTCAAGGAGGTCGGCTACCGTGACTCCGAGATAGCGGCACAAACGGTCGATTGCGTCTACTTCGATCCGCTCGACTGTCTCTTGATATAGCCGCGTCAGCGTTCCGCGATTTATGCCGGTATCGCGGGCGACATCGCTGATTTTCAGCTTTCTTTCGCCCATCAAGCGGCCTAGGTGGCAGCGAATCATGGTCTTTAAAAGATGTTTTTGATCTTCTGTAGATCAAAAATGCTTGCAAGGGGGGATTTCTGGATACATAATGCTCTCCAGGAGATCAAAAAGTCCATTTGGGAGTCTTTTTGGCCTTCTAGTTTAGCAACCGGAAAGACTTGGAGCAAAGAAATGAACACTGAAGAGCCAACCTACTTGACCACCGACGAGTTGTCGACGCGGATCAAGTACGACGCACGCACAATCCGAGAGCGGCTCAAGGACAGCGTACTGATAGAGGGCATCCACTACTTCCGTCCGTTTGGCGGGCGAAAGATTTTGTACATCTGGGAGAGCGTCCAGCGCGACATGATGTCCGGCTCACGTGATCGGCCCACAGGTTTGAGTGCTATCCCGATGGCAAATGGAGGGGTGCTGCATGCCTAGCATTCGAAGCCGTGCTGATAACGGATTGCTGTTTTTTGACTTTCGATTCCAAGGGGATCGGTGCCGCGAACAGACGCTCCTCAGCGACACACCAGCAAACCGCAAGAAGCTTGAAAAGGTCCTGGCCAAGATCGAAGCAGAAATCGCCGCGGGCACCTTCGTCTATGCGAATTACTTCCCCAACAGCAAGGCACTAGCCCGCCTGGAGAAAGCCGCAGGGCAAGCTGTTCAGATCGCAGTGGCGCCTGTAGGCGTAGAAGCTCAGCACACTGCCGGTCCGCTCAAGGTTGAAGCTGAGCCTGCAAGCCCCACTCCACCGTTCTCCACCTTCGCCCTCCAATGGGTCGAAGAACACAAGATCGAATGGCGCCGCAGCCACCTGCGCTCGCTGATGTCGACCCTGAACGGACGACTGATCCCGCATTTCAAAGAAAAGGCGGTCAGCCAAATCACCAAGTCTGACATCCTCACATTCCGCGCCACACTCGCCAAAGTAAAAGGTCGCGGAGACAAGGAAGGGCTCTCACCCAAACGTATCAACGAAATCATTGGAACGCTAGGCCAGATCATGGACGAAGCGGCCGACCGATTCGAGTTTACGTCACCCATGACGGGCGTGAAGCGCCTGCGTGTGCGCAAGACCGATGTGGATCCGTTCAGCCTGGCGGACGTGCAGTCCATCCT
This sequence comes from Acidovorax delafieldii 2AN, assembly GCF_000175235.1. Classification (GTDB taxonomy): domain Bacteria; phylum Pseudomonadota; class Gammaproteobacteria; order Burkholderiales; family Burkholderiaceae_C; genus Acidovorax; species Acidovorax delafieldii_B. Next base: position 3,455 of record NZ_ACQT01000086.1, read on the forward strand.
GACAACCGTCCGAGCCGACTACCGTGACTACTTCACCACGCGCTTCTTCACCGGAATGCGTACGGGAGAGGTCCACGGCCTCAAGTGGCGCTACGTTGACTTCGAGCGCCGACTGATCCTGGTGCGCGAGACCTTCGTGCTGGGTGAGGACGAGTACACCAAGACCGACGGAAGCCAGCGTGATATTCAGATGAGCCAGCCCGTCTTCGACGCATTGCTGCGACAGCGTGAGGCGACAGGCAAGCTCTCGGACTACGTGTTCTGCAACATGGCCGGTCAGCCGCTTGATAACAAGAACTTCTCGGACCGGGTTTGGTACCCGCTGCTGCGCCACCTGGGATTGACCGAGCGGCGCCCCTACCAGATGCGCCACACCGCTGCGACCCTGTGGCTGGCTTCCGGTGAAGCACCCGAGTGGATCGCGCGCCAACTCGGTCACACCTCCACCGAGATGCTGTTCAGGGTCTACAGCCGCTACGTACCCAACCTCACGCGCCAGGACGGCTCGGCCATGGAGCGGCTGCTGGCCAGTCGGCTTGCCACCGGCCAGGTGCTGCGCATGGAGGGCGCCCACCTGCAGCAAGTGGGCGACAGCAACCTGTTCGCCGAAGCAGGGGGCAACGAACGGGCGCCCATGCCCGTGCCCAAGCCCCGAGGCCTAGCGCACGCGGGTACCAGTCGAACCCGAGCAAGCTGGTCACGCACACCGCAGGACATCACCTTGTCCGAAGGCCACGCGGGCGAAGACCCACAGCCCCCACCCTGGGGCGCGATGCGCGCACATGCCACGAAGCTTAACCCGCTGCACGCCTGAGTCCGCACTGAGCCACTGTCGACGCCTCCGAACCCCGCTGACACCAGGCAGCGGTCTGGGCGGAGCCTTGCCCGACGCACCCCCCCGGGGTGACGTCGCCCACCTGCCATTCACCTTCAGTCATTCATCGCCGAGAAACCATGAACCCACTCTCTGTGCGCCGACATCCCCGAGCCTCCTATTCTGAGAGCTGTTACGTACCACCTGCACCACCAGCACTCCGGGCTCCTCAGAGCCTACCGTTGTCCTCCCGCGTCGCGCAGATCTGCGATGTCGAGAGCCTGCTCGATCGCCTTCCCGACTTCGCCAACAAGAACCTGCGCAACTTCATCGCTGACGTGTTCGATCAGGCGCTGGTGTCGGCCTACGCCACGCAGATCAACGGCGCATGGGCGTTCGGGTGCAGCCAACCTGCCGGGCATTCCCTGCTTGACTGGAGCCTTCAGGCAGCCGAGCAGGCCTGGCGGCATCCGGCCCTGCGCGCCTGGGAGCGCGAAGTGGCGGCCACCGCTGCCCTGATCGCCCCTTGCGGACTGGCCGGATTCCTGCGGGACCGTCCTGACCGGAACCCTGTGTCCAGTCTGAGCAGAGATGCGCGCAAAGAGATCGCCGCGCGCCGCCTCGTGATCCTCGAAGCGGCCCTGCGTTGCTTGCGCTCCCGCGATGCCGACATCGGCCGCACCCTGGGCGCAGTGCTCGATGTCACGAACGACGAGGAGCTCGACCGCCAGCAGGTCGCACGTATCACCGCAGCTATTGGCTGCATGGCCGTCCTCTGACTGCGTGCCCCGAACCTTCGACAACAAATACCCAAACATCCATGAGTCACAAAACCAAACCCGCAGCAGCCAGCCTAGCCCCAACCCACCTCGTGCAGGAGCACCAGGGCGTTTGCATCTTGGCGTTGCCAGCAAGCTTTCGCAAAGCGGTCTCCGCAGAGCGCTGGGATGAGATCTACCGTGAACTGCATGCCCAGGTGCTGGAGCTCATTGAGCGACTGCCCGCCGCAGTTCACTTCGTCGCGATGCCCTTGTGCGTGGCCCAGATCTTGGGCGACGCTGATGCGGCTGAGATCGGCGAACTCTTGACGCAGGAGGAATTCATTCTCACGCCACGCGGAAGGAAGGGAGACGCCAGCAAGCGAGCAGCCACCCGCACGGCAACCTCCAAGAAAGGAGCCTCCCGTGCGTAATCACCGAGCCCGACAAGGGGCCCAGGACATGTTTGGAGACCCCAGGAGTTCGCACGCCCTGCAGGTCCGCGCTGAAGAGCGCGCCCGGTTGCTGGGGCAATTGCCGGGGCTTTCTAACCAGGCGCTGTTGCCCTTCATTGCTGCGGCCTTTGCCACCGATGAACTGGTGAGCGCCTATCTCATGCCCCTGCGTTCTGTGCCGCGTGAAACGGGCGAAGGAGATCCAACGGCGTTGTCGCAGTGTCTGGCCGCCATGGAGCGTGCCCGCCGGTGCAGAACCTTGGTCCTCAAATCCAGCTGGGAGCCTGTTGCCGTCGCCCTGTTGGTCAACCCCTGTGGCTGCTACCTCTGTCTGCGTGAGCTCATGCTGGGATGTCACTACCGATCGACGCCAGACATGTACCAGCGAATCCGCCGGGTCAGGGCAGAGGTGCTGAGCAAACCCTTGCAGGCGTTGTGTGATGTCGACCCGCAGATCGGACGCTATCTCGCCTGTCTCTTGGGTTCTGGCTCGTACGAGGGACTGGAAGTCCGGCGGGCGGTCGAGATGCAGAGGGCGGTGTACCGCGAGACACTATGGATGAGCTGACCCACAGGCATGACCACGAAAGGAATCGTCGATGCAATGGGTCACCCACCTGACGCTCCTGACGCTGAACGCCGTCAACGCGTACCTCATCTTCCGAAGAGATTGGGATCCGATGGATGCCTGGCGCTTCGTGGCGGGAGCTGCGATAGCGGTGCTCCTCACATTGCTCCTGCACCTGCTCCTGTTGGTCAGGCCCGAGGAGCGCACCGCGCTCCTGCGCGAACTGGCCAAGACTGCTAAAGCCGATCTGGATGCCTTCCTGAAGCTGCTGCGCTTCTGGCGCTGATCGCTGTCTTCCATTCACAGCGGTCACGTAAGACGTGGCCGCTGCAAATCACAGAAATTTTGATACCTATGCAAACCAACAACATTCCCTTGCACTCGCACATCAGCGAACGCAGCGCTCAGTTGCGAGACATCGCCGCAGAGCTCAAGACCGAGCTTTTGGGTATCGACGACGTCATCGATCGTGTGATGGACACGGTCAGGGCGTGGTACGTCTTGCCCGAGATCATCAACCGACCGGTCATCGTGAACCTGTGGGGGCTCACCGGCACAGGCAAGACCCAGCTCATTCGCAGCCTGTCCAAAAAACTCGGGTTCTATGACCGCCTGATCGAGGTTCAGATGGACGGCTATTCCAACGGTGGGGGGATGTCGGTCGGTTCGATGTTGTCGGACTCCGCGATAACCGAGGGGATGCCCGGCATTCTCGTGCTTGATGAGTTCCAGCGGTTCAGAACCGTGGATCTCGATGGACGCGAGCGCAAGGTCGAGCACTACATGGACGTCTGGGGATTGCTCTCCGACGGCAAGCTGCCGCCCAATATCAGCTTCCTGGGCGACATGGAGCGCAGGTTGGCTGAGGCGGCGTATCGTGAAGAATACAAACGGCTGGGCGCGAAGTCGGATGCCGACGAGGACGATGTGGTCGTGGAGCGGTTGTTTGCCCGGCAACCGCACAATGACCAATCGAAATTCGCACTGTCACCTTACCAGGCCCAAGAATTCAAAACGACGTTAAAGCTCCGGGAGTCCATCATGGAAATCATGACCTGGTCTCCGCAGGACCTGCATGGTCGTCTGGTGGCCTTCATGCAGGACCCCCATGCATGGGAGTCGGACTACTCGAAACTGCTGATCTTTGTCTGTGGCAATCTCGATGAGATGTATGTGGACGCAGCCAGTCGCGTGGAGGACTGCGACACGGATGCGGATGTGTTCCATGCCATGACGCGCAAGCTCTCGCTTATTGATGTGAAGCGGGCGCTGAGTGAGCGCTTCAAGCCCGAGCAAATTGCCCGGCTGGGCAACAACCATGTGGTCTACCCCAGCCTGAACCGCGCGACCTACCAAAAGCTGATCGAGGTCGCCGTGCGCGGATACCTTGAGGAAATCGAAGCGTCCAGCGGGCTGCGCTTTGAAGTGTCCGATGCCGTCAGGGAACAGATCTACGTCAATGCGGTGTTTCCGACGCAAGGAACCCGCCCGGTGTTCTCATCCGTGCACGGTCTGATGAGTGCGCCGCTGGTGGACTTCACACTCTGGGCGCTGGAGCAGGGCGCCGCGCCCGGACAGGTGCTGAGCATTGATGTGAACAGGGATGCAGGGCTTCTGGTCACGCGCTGGGGCGACAGGATGCATACCGTGCCCGTGGCGTTTGAGATCAGCAAGCTGCGCCAGCGGACCGATCCCGACATGCGGGCGATTCTGGCGGTGCACGAAGCGGGACATGGCCTGATCTACGCCTTGCTGTTCCAGCAGGCACCGCTGGAGATCCGCATCAACATGGCAACATTCTCCGGGGGCTACAACAGCTTCAATGCACTCAAAGTCAAAACCCGCGGCAATCTGCTCGATGCCGTGTGTGTTGCGCTCGCGGGCCGCGCTGCCGAGGAAATGGTGTTTGGCAAGGAGTTCCTGAGCTCAGGCAGCGAGAGCGATCTCAAGCTGGCCACACAGCAAATGGCGGCCTTTATCCGACATGCTGCGTTTGGCAAACGCATCAGCCATGTGGACGTCAGCACGGAGGCCGGGGAGAACATCAACACGGATGTAGCCAGTACCAATGCAGAAATTGAAGCAGGTCTGCTGACCCAGTACGAGCGTGCGCAGGGACTGCTCACCGCGAACAAGGTCCTCTATCTTCGGATGGTCAACGAGCTCGTCAACAAGGGGCAGCTGGAGCCACAGCAGATCCGGGAGTGGTTGGGGCTGGCACAGCAGGAGGCGCAAAAGGATGCCCTGGAGCCGTTTGAGGCGAAGCTGAGGGAGTTCGAGCGCCGGGCGGCGTGACAGTCGCCCACTGACCGGTACAAGTGGGATTGTGGCGGCACTGCGGACGGCGCCTGGGCCCACTGGCCAGGCCTGCCAATTCGCTGACTGGTCACGGGGATTTCTTGACCTGGTGGTGGGTTCGCCCTATAAGATCAGCATGCCTGAAGTCGTGCACCAAGTTCTCGCCGATCCCATCCTGGTTGGGCTGATCCTTTTTGCGGTTTTCGTCAATGCTGGAGCGCTGGGGCTGGAATGGGAGCGCAGGCGTGAAGCTATGGGCGACGCCGAGCCGCGCACCAGGAGCCAGTCAGAGTAAGCGTGGTGCCTTTGGAGATAGGCGATACGGTCTTGCAGTGCCTTGCAAGCTGCAAATAGTACAGTCTACGGGTTCTCCATCAGGTGTTGACCAAAGAAGGGCTTTACGTTCTGAGGCGCCAAAGCAGGCGGAGGCGATGCATCCCTTGGACTGCTGCTCGGACCCGTCCGACGACACCGCCTTGACCCACTTGTACAGGCTGTGCGCTGAGACGCCCTTGGTTCGGACGCCCAGTCCATGCGTCCTTGGGTTGCAGTCCAGTTCAGTTCAAGCATCGGCTGCCCCGTATAGCTTCACGCCTGCTGACCAACCAGGCAGTGCCATACCTACCTTGAGGCCGAAAATGGTCAATCCTTCCTCAATGCGCTCCATCGCTAAGACGTCGAAACCACGGATTCGCATGAGAGCAGTGGGCGACATCTGCACCAGGTCACCCAATCGATGGACACCGGCCGCGACAAGCAAGGCAATAACCGGGTCAGTGAGCTCATAAATCTCCGAGATTGGCCTGAAAAGGATAGGGTCCAGCAGTGCTTCTGGTGCATACTTTCGTCGCAAAACCTCTTGGGAAACGACGCGGCCACTGCTGAATGTGAGCGTGACCTGATTCTCAAACAAGTGGATGAAATCGGGCGACTGTACGATACGGCCATTCTGGATAGCCATGGTTCCGCAGAACCAGTCCGCAAAAACCGGAGCGGAGCACCCTGGGAAGACCATCGCCAAGCCTCGTTCGCTTGAGTTATACGTCGTTCCAGCCAGCGCGACCAGAAACAGCTTGTCGGCAACTATCGACCAAGTTGCGTCATAACCTCTTTGGTTTGCTGTTGAGCCTGCCATGAATTTCGGGAGCCCAGGAAGGCTATAGAGCGGCTCTGCATAGGTCCAATACTCGGAGCCATCCAAGTAGACCGTATCCATCGTTTGCGTTGTCATTTTTTCTCCATGAACCGCCCCGGCCATAGGTGGCTGACGCCGCCGATGCCAGGGTTTGCTCGACTGGGCTGCTGCCGGTCTCGTAGACACCTGACATGCTATGCCTCACACACAAAATTTCTGACAGGCTCAGGCCTCAGCGGGAGTTCTCATGTTCAGCTCCTGATGCGGGCGTCGGTGGTTGTAGAAGTGGATCCAGTCGCCGATCAGGCGGCTGGCATGCTGCAGTGATTCGAAGCGATGACGGTGCACGCATTGCTCCTTGAGCGTGCGGATCGCCTTGGGTAGTCCGCTTGTGGTGGCGAGTTGATCCAGGATGCTGTCACTAAAATAGACTAGCCATGCTTTCCGCGAGCGCCGCCTCGAGCCTCTTGCTCGCTTTCTTCGCGTCCGGAAAACCGACCAGAGTTGCCGAGAAGTTGACCCCGCCCCGGATGTCGAATTTCGCGTTGATGGTCAATTTCATCTCGAGAGATTCACTGAGCGAAGCTGCCAGGGATGCGAGTAACCAGCCCACGTCTTCGACAAGCGCCACGTCAAACACCCTGACGCCGATGTCTTTCTCCGTGAAGATTGAAGAGGGCTCGGGCAGTGACGCAAGCCGTACGCGGCATGATCGCGTGCCCTGATCGACACTTACCACCCGCCCAACCACTCGATGAATTTCAGCACCCTGAACTTGAACGGATCGTTTGGGCTGGTCGTTCGTTCCCTCGTGGATGATCTTGGCCCCATCGGTGATCGGGTCTGAGCTGCTTGCCAAAGAAACAAACGCGGCCCGGGCACGAGCCGGATCAGCCTCTGCAGAAAGCGCAGTGCACAGTTGTTCGGTCGACAGCTGCCTCTCGTGGAGGCGATCGATCAATGGGGATATCCGACACACCAGGCCCTTGGCGCATTCACGCTCAGCATGAGTTTCTTCTGCAAGGTCTTCGTCCAGACGCCGCTGGCGAGTCGCCTTGCGCGCCACGAACAAAGTCAGTCCCTGGGCATCTTCAGTGCGCACGCCGACAAAGGTCAGGTCGCGCGGGTGCGCATGCACCCCTTGGAGTTTGCTCTCTGCGTCCTTGAGGAGCCGGATAAGGTGCACAATTGGAAGCAGACGGGTGGCGCCATCCTTGAGAGCAAGTTTTCCCTGTCCAAGGCAATTTTGCTCTAGTACCTCGACATCTGAATTTGTTATATGAATCTGGGTTTCAAACGACGTGCAGAAGTCGCCGTGGGTAGGACAGATTTCAGTTCGCATAGCTACTCTTCTTCTTTCAGGTTGGAGATGACAAATAGAGCGACCCTCAGCACCGCCGTAAACCTCGCGGTGAGGACCTGGTTTTCTTTTGCTCGGGGAGCCAAAGAGACAACCGGGCGTTCACCAATGCTTTCATCGACCTTCAGCTTTAACTGATCATCGAAACTGCGGAGGAAGCGAAATTCCTCAGTAGTCAGGTGCGCCTTTCCCCTTCTGAGCAGAAGTGAAAAGCTCAGTGGCATCGACTCCAGGATGGGCTGCCAAATGGGGTATTGGTAGAACTTTGTCGGTGCTGCGCTCTCCCGCAACACGCACAGTCGAAAAAACTCGAGGGTGTCTCGATCCAGACCGAGGACCCACTCGACGATCTGAAGTCCATCGCCCGATCGAGCAACATTGATGTTTGCGTCGACCCCTCGCTGCCGCGCGGAGTTCCGGACACGCCGGGCGAGTTCGGCCTTCGTATCGTCATCGGGCACGACGTCCTCCAGTTCAAGCGCCGCCGAAACAGGGATTCCCGTGCTCTCGATGGCGCGATGTTTGGTCAGTCCGAGCGTTCGCACGATCAGATATCGCACGGAATCGAGGCGCGACACACGCCGTGATTGGGAGTGCTGCAGTGTCGTTGGCGCTACTGTTCTGGTTGGTTTTTGCGGATGCTTCACCATGCGGCGCACCAAGCCTTGCCGCAACCATGACCACTCGTCGAACGGCTGATGTGCCACTGCTCCAGAAAATGCATTGCGATTGCGGGACCGCGCTTTCCTCACCGCAGCTGCGTTTAGACTAACCTGACGCACGAAACCGGGGCCGATCGGCAAGTGACGCAGCAGTGATTCAACAGTCAGGGCGCGAATGAGAGACCAAGCGGACAGGTAGTTGCCGAAGGCTGACCGAAGATCCCCGTGGCCCGCCGCCGCCACTGCGTTTGCCGTGCGCGTCCAGTCGGCCTGCAGCGAGTCGATCCAACGTCCAAAACGTTGAAGATCGGAGGTGCCTGTCGACAGCCACTGCGCCGCTGCCGTTTCCCATCCAGGCCAGGCGATCTCCTGTACAGCGGCAGCGCGGACACTGTGCGGCCGAGCCTTGGCATCGCCGGTCGCCACCTTGAGCGCGGCCGACCAGATTTCCAGCAGCTGCGAGTCGCGAAGACCTGCTTCATCCGAGCCGTCTAGGCGCAGCAAAAGGTCGGGCGCCCCTACGTAACTTGCCAGGTTCGCGCGTAGTGCGTGAAGCTGGGCTGCACAAGCAGAGCCGAGGCGGACGACGCGGATTGCGTTCTCGGTTTTGTGCTGGTTGTAACCTTGCCTGCTGATGACGATGCCACCACCCGGGGTCAGGCAATTCCACGCCAAACTGGAGAGGTCTCCTGCGCGGGAAGGAAGCTCTTGACTAAGTGCCGCCCTGATTTGAATCAAGAGGTTGTCCACTGGGGATTCTGATACCCAAGACTGAGCTATTTGTACTGCCCGTGTCACGTCCGAACGACGCACCAGCACGCTAGAACTGGAGCCTCCGGGGAGCGGATCAGCGTGCTCATGAAGGAGCTCCAGCACTTCCATTGGCACCTGAATCTGACGGCGGCGAAGACTCTGAACCAGCGCCAGGGCGGCGTGGCGAACGCGCTCACACAGCCCATGCGTCTCCTGAATCGATGATGGACTTGCCAGTTGGTGGGTCCACTCAAGAAAACAGATCCATTCGTCTCGAGTCCAGTCTTCGGGTTCTCCCAGAAGATGCACCCTGCGCCGAGCAAGACTGAGGGTAGAGTAGTAGGTTGCCAGGGACGAGATCTGGTAGCGACCGTGGACGTCGTCTCGGGTTCGCACAAGCTCTTCGCAGATCCAGTCACGGAGCCAGCCTGAAAATGGCGTCCAGCGGGCTGCGGCTGCGGAGATTTCGCGGCGGCACTCAATCGCGCGGAGTCGGCGTTCACCCAGTCGCAGCGTTTGATTTGAGTACTTATTCAGGGCCTTCGATATGGCCTCCAAGCCCTCGTCCATTGAGTTCTGGCGGCTCTGGCGATACCAGCCTGTGGGGTGTCCGCTTGAAGCGAGATCGTCGACTTCCTGCCCCGCGAGCCTTTTGAGCGAATGCAGGGAAAGCGCGGGAGCGGGGACGTTGATTGAGCTGACAGCTACAAGTGATGGGGGCAGTTGAAGCCGGGCGTAGTTCTGAGCTGAATCGAGGATGAAGGCAAAGCGACCTTCAACGGACCTCGGCCACCGGACGAAGGGCAGTACTTGAGCAACGGCGACCGTTGCGGCACACATTACATCTTGCCGAGTCGTTCGATCGACGTCGGCCTTTAGTAATAGGTGCCAAGTGGAGGGCTGAATGGGTAGCCAGGTTGGCTCCAGAAAGTGGGGGCGCCGCCACATCAGACCCCAGCGGTTTCCCACGCGATACACATTCTTGGCACTGTCGGACGAATCCACTGTTTCGATCACGAGCTCTGGGTCGCTAATCAAATCGACAAAAATCAGGTGCAGCAGCGCAAGTGCCGGGGGGGCGGCCTGGACTGTTCCCTGTGCTAACGCTGACCGCACTTTTTCGGCTATGGCCCAGCCCATCAGGCAGCCGTCGGTGAGCGGCTGCAATACAGTGCGGGGATCCGGAACCTTTTCCCCGGGCCGCGCGGAGCGCACATCGAAACTGGCCGGCTCCAACCAGCATGGTGTCCATGTGTGTCGAGAGTGTTTAACGGTGGCGGGGCCGAACACCTTGAGACCTGTGGTCTCCATGGCCTCACGTAGTCGGTCTGCCGCGACCAGAGGTGGCACGTCTACGTACGCGCCTACGGTACGGCTCACGTCCCGCGCATGACCTGTCAGCGAACGGATGAGCCAGCGATCCGCGCCGTCGCGATCCAGGCTGGTAACCCATTGGCTCCGTCCGAAATTGACTTCGCTGTTGAAAAAGTGGTGCGCATGTGCCGTGATCTGGGCAGTTCGCGCGGGCGTGGCCATACCATCTGCTGTCCATTGCACAAATAGGGAGTCGTTAGCCTTGGTTGAAGCTCTTGTCCCTGCGGTTTCGGCTACCGCATGACATTCCAGTGCACTTGCCAGCAAGGCATGGACAGCCTTGGTCACCGGTATAAGGCGTGGCTGAGCACGCTGTCCAAGTGTGTCGTCTTTGTCGTGGATCGAAATTACCTGATTGGAAGAGAAAAGCGCGCCGAAGGTCAGCCTCTCCAAGCGGGTTCCACGATGCCCAGTCTGAACGACAAAGGCGAAGCACAGCAAGCTCAGCCATTGATTCAGGTGAGTCCAGGCCGCGCCATCTGCCGCTGCAAGAGCTGCCGTTCGAGCCATATGGATGGCGGCCACCAGACAGTTCCATCCGCCAGTGCATTCTTCATCGCTGAGTACTTTCGTGCAGCCTTGACGTGCAGACTGCAGGCCCTGTTCCGCTGCGGGGCCCAGGCCGAGCCACTCGTAGACTTGGTTCATTCGCGCCCTGAGGACTTCGCACTCGGGGCCGAAGTAGAACAGCGCGGCCGGCGCTGTGGCTGCGACGCGACCAGTCATCAAGGCGGAGGTCATGTCCGAGCCCGACAGCTGGAGAACGACGTGTGTCAGTGATCGAGCGAAGCGTGCTCGATGCGCCGGGTGTGCCGTATCGCCGCATCCACGCAAGAACCTGCGAAAGCTTTCCAAATCGAACTCAGTCGTGCGCTGATGTGCGACAAGGAGTTCGCCCAGAGTTTCTGCGGATCCGGTAACTGTGGACTTCATGGCGCGGAGCTTTTCGGAAACGACCGCCGGCAGAGGGCAGTAGATCGGCTCGAAGTGCGAAGGCGCCCCAGTGCGACCACGGTAGGCGCCGAAGTCCCACGCCCAACTGTGGCGGTCCAGGTCCAACCAGATCGTGTGGCTTGCCCCGAACCGAAGTTGGAGAGCGACCGAGTCTGTGCAGCTGGTG
>NZ_ACQT01000085.1 GCF_000175235.1 Acidovorax delafieldii 2AN
TTATTCCAACATCCGTGCCGGAACCGCCAGCGCCCGCTTTGACCACGCGGGGCAGTGCGAGATTCGCGATCCACTACAGTCCCGGCCTTTACAACCAGACATCGAGGAATTCCATGGCGCGCAAACCCCAGATCATCCTGTCATCGCTGGACCTGGACCGCATTGAGGCCCTGCTGGCTGCTCTGCCGGCCAGCGTCTTTCCGGGCAAGGCCGAGCTGCAGGCCGAGCTGGACCGCGCCGACGTGGTGGCGCCCGAGGAGATCCCGCCCAACGTCGTCACCATGAACTCCACCGTGCAGTTCACGATGCTCGAAACCGGCAAGGAGTTCTGCCTCACGCTGGTCTATCCCCGCGACATGGATGGCAGCGCCGACCGCATCTCCATCCTCGCTCCCGTGGGCGGCGCACTGCTGGGCCTGTCGGTGGGTGACGAACTGGCATGGCCAGGACCGGGCGGCAAGTCGATGACGGTGCGGGTGAAGGCCATCGTCTACCAACCCGAGAGCGCGGGCGAACTGCACCGCTGACCTTGCCCTGAGGCCCTCCACCCCGCCGACGGCCTGGGCTGCTGCCGGTTGGTTCCATGGCGTGGCGGGCGCCGAAGGTGCTTCAGTGCACCACCCGACAGCCGGCCAGCACTGGCGCGGCCCATCGCTTGCAGCGACAATCGGGCCGCCATGACTGCCCCACCCCCGCCCACTGCCGCCCCGCCAGCCGAGGTGTTCGACCCCGACTCGACCGCCGCCTTCCAGCGCCGTATCGAGCGCGCACCGGAGTGGTTCTGCTCTTTTCTGGCAGGCAACAGCCGTGAAAAGAGCCGCCTCAAGCGCGAGATGGCCACACTGAAGGGTTCGGTGGTCTGGCTGGTGCAGCAACGCCGCCAGGGCTGCTGGGACGCCCAGGAACGGGCCCATCTTCGCGAAGTGATGCGCGCCGCATCGTCCGTGAGCCCCTACCTGGTGATCTGGGTGGTGCCGGGGTCGATGCTGCTATTGCCATTCCTGGCCTGGTTTCTCGACCGGCAGCGCAAACGTCGGCAGCCGCCGGCCCCCTGAAGAAGCGTTGATATTGCCAACGCGCCGGGCCGCGAGGGCACCACCGGCGCGGCCAGCGGATTGCGTCCCGCGCTCAGGCCCAATGGCTGGTGGTCACCGCCACCAGCATGCCCGTACCCACCAGGCCGGCCTGCCAGCGCAGCGCCGTGGTCCAGGACGGCACATGGCGCTCCACCCTTTCATAGAGCAGCCGCCCGGCCATCAGCGAAAGCACGAAGGCCAGCAGCATGCCCAGCGCATTCACGGCGGGCGACTGCGGCCAGACATGGCCGACCACCGAATTGACGAGCAGGCACACTGGAAAGTGCACCAGAAACACCGAATACGACATCTGGCCCAATTGCACCACCGGTGCAAAGCCCTGCCACTGCCGCCACCGGGGTGAGCGCAGCGCCCAGACCAGTGCCAGCGCCGTCACCACGGCCACCGCGATGCGGCCGCGGAAATCGAGCGCCATCGCGGCCACGCCCATGGCGGCAATGGCAGCCACCCAGCCGCCGGCCCGCGGGGCGCGCACGGCCCAATGGGCCATCATGCCCATCCCGTAAGCCCCGAAGAAATACAGCGCCCACATGTCGAGCTGCGGCTGGCGATTGAAGGCCAGCAGCGATGCGGCAGCGCCCACCAACACAAGCCCACGCCCCAACCAAGCCACGTAGGGCGCGACCCGCCCGCCCGACACCGCGCGCACCAGCGACAGCAGCAGCACCGAGCAAACGAAAAGCTGGAAATCGATGGCCACGTACCAGACACCCGCCGACAAGGCCTCTTCGCCCACGATGTCCTGCAACAGCAGCGCGTTGGCCACCAGTTGCGCAAGGCCGGGAGCGCCGGGCACGGACGGGTGGTCCGTCCAGTTGCGCACCAGCGCGGCCACCACGACGGCCAGCACCAGCGCCACGGCATAGGGCACCACCAACCGCACAAAGCGGCGAGCGATCTGCTGGCTCGCACTTTCAAACCGCGCCACGCCCTGCGGCGCCAGGCTACCCGCCGCCAAGTACCCCCCCAGCACCAGGAACACCTGCACAGCCATGCGCCCGTACTCGTAGAGCCAGGACATCAAGTCCGGCGCCAGGGGATGGGCGATGTCCGACATGGGGCCATAGAACGCGAGGTGGTGCCACACGATGGTGGCGCAGGCCACACCCTTGACCATGTCGATCAGGGGTGTGCGGGATTGAGGAGATGTCATCGGCGGTAAGAATCGGGAGTGGAATGCTCCGCAAGGCGGGGCCACCAAAACCCTCTATTGTCCTCCGTCAAACAAATTCTTGCTGGCGCGCGCACGACGGCCCGTTCCAGGCGTCCGCGGCGAACGGCGGCAACTGGACCCGATAGATTGGCGGCGAGGCTTGCTCAACCCAAATGGACAGCTTGTTTCTTGAATTTTCAGTAATTACTGAAAATTCAAGAAATTACAGGCACAATGCGTTTCCATGACCTATGTCAATCATTTACCTCCTCTGAACCGCCAGTTCGTGGCGCATTTCGGCGAAATGGGCAGCCGCTGGGGCATCAACCGCACGGTGGGCCAGATCTATGCCCTGATCTTTCTCTCGCCCCGCCCGCTCAATGCCGACGAGATGGCAGAGGCGCTGGAATTCTCTCGCTCCAACGTCAGCATGGGGCTCAAGGAACTGCAGGCCTGGCGCCTCGTGAAGCTCAGCCACCAGCCGGGCGATCGGCGCGAGTACTTCGAGGCGCCCAAGGATGTATGGGAGATCTTTCGCGTGCTGGCCGAGGAACGCCGCCGCCGCGAGATCGAGCCCACGCTGTCGATGCTGCGCATGGCCCTGCTCGAAGAACCCGGCTCGGATGAAGAGCGCCATGCCCAGGAGCGCATGCGCGAAATGCACGAGCTCATCGACCGGCTCATGACCTGGTTTGACGATGTGCAGCGGCTCGCCCCCGAAACGGCGATGCAGCTCATGGGCATGGGCACGGCCGTCACCCGCGTGCTCGAGTTCAAGGACCGGCTGACCGGCAAGGCCGGCAGCGCAAAGGACAAGGGAGTTTGACGATGGACGCCTTCATGCTGTCGCGGCTGCAATTCGCGGCCAATATCAGTTTCCACATCCTGTTTCCCACCATCACGATCGCGCTGTGCTGGTTCCTGGTGTTCTTTCGGCTGCGCCACGGCGCAACGCGCGGCACCCCCGCGGCGGCGGGCTGGGAACAGGCCTATTACTTCTGGACCAAGGTGTTCGCGCTGACCTTCGCCATGGGCGTGGTATCGGGCATCACCATGAGCTTCCAGTTCGGCACCAACTGGCCAGGCTTCATGCGGCACGCCGGCAACATCGCGGGGCCCCTGCTGGGTTACGAAGTGCTGACCGCGTTCTTTCTGGAAGCCACCTTCCTGGGCATCATGCTGTTCGGCCGCAGCCGCGTGTCGGAGCGCATGCACCTGGTCGCCACGCTGATGGTGGCTTTCGGCACCACCCTGTCGGCCTTCTGGATCCTGAGCCTGAACTCGTGGATGCAGACGCCCGCCGGCTATGAAATCATCGACGGCCAGTTCCACGCGGTCGACTGGCTGGCCATCGTGTTCAACCCTTCGTTTCCCTACCGGCTGGGCCACAAGCTGCTGGCCTCGGCCCTCACGGCGGGCTTCCTGATCGCGGGGGTGAGTGCCTGGCAGCTCATCAAGGGCACGGCCACCGAAGGCACGCGCAAGGCGCTGCGCACCGCCATCCCGGCCGTGGCCATCGCGATACCGCTGCAGATCTTCATGGGCGACCTGCACGGCCTGAACACCCTGGAACACCAGCCCGCCAAGATCGCCGCCATCGAGGGCATCTGGCACACCGAAAAGGGCGCGCCCCTCACGCTGTTCGGCTGGCCCAACGAGAAGGAAGGCCGCACCGACTTCGCCCTGCAGATCCCCAAGGCCGCCAGCCTGATCCTGGCGCACGATGCCGAAGCCGAGCTCAAGGGCCTGAACGAATTTCCCGACGCGCACCCGCCCGTGGCGCCCGTGTTCTGGGGCTTTCGCGTGATGGTGGGGCTGGGCCTGCTGATGCTGGCCGTCGCCTGGGTGGCTGCCTTCGTGCTCTACCGCCGCCGCCTGCGGGACCCTGCCACCCTGCCCCGCCCCCTGCTGCTCACGCTGGTGGGCATGACGTTCTCGGGCTGGGTGGCCACGCTGGCCGGCTGGTACGTGACCGAGATCGGACGCCAGCCCTACCTGGTCTACGGCCTGTTCCGCACTGCCGACGCCGTGGCACCCCACGCTCCTGCCATGGTGGCCGGCACGCTTGCCGCCTACCTCTCGGTGTACGTGCTGCTGCTGGCAGCCTACGTGGGCGTGATCAAGTACATGGCCGAGCACTCGGCCATGCCCACCGCCGCCGCGTCCCCCGCAGCCCCGCAAGCCCTCTGAGGAGCCCCCCATGGAAACGCTGACCTGGGCCACGGCCCTGCCCCTGATCTTCATGGCTGTGATGGGCCTGGCACTGCTGGCTTATGTGATTCTGGACGGCTACGACCTCGGCGTGGGCATGTTGCTGCCCTTCGCCTCCGATGCAGAAAAGGACGTGATGGTGTCCAGCATCGGCCCCTTCTGGGATGCCAACGAAACCTGGCTGGTGCTGGGCATTGGCGTGCTGCTGATCTGCTTTCCGATGGCGCACGGCCTCGTGCTATCGGCCCTTTACCTGCCCGTGGCGGTGATGCTGCTGGGCCTGGTGCTGCGCGGCGTGGCGTTCGACTTTCGCGTGAAGGCCCGCGATGCCCACAAGGCCACCTGGAACCGCATCTTCGCTGCGGGCTCGCTGGTCACCACGCTGGCGCAGGGCTGGATGCTGGGGGCCTACGTGACGGGCTTTGCGCACGACCCGTGGGCGCTGATGTTTTCCACGGGCATCGCACTCACCCTGCCCGCTGCCTACGCCATGCTGGGCGTGGGCTGGCTCATCATGAAAACCGACGGCGACCTGCAGCGCAAGGCCACGCGCTGGGGCCAGGGCGCCCTGTGGCCCATGGGCTTTGCACTCATGGGGATCTCGCTGGCCACGCCGCTGATCAGCCGCACGGTGTTCGCCAAATGGTTTGTGCTGCCCGAGCTGTTTGCCCTGCTGCCCATTCCGCTGGCCTGCGTGGCCGCCTTCTTCGCCATTCGCCACGTGCTGGCCACGCCGCGCATCGTGCAGGCGGGCTATGGCTGGATCGTGTTTGCCGCCACGGTGCTGATCTTCGTGCTGGCCTTCTTCGGACTGGCGTACAGCATCTACCCCTACATCGTGATCGACCGCCTGACCGTATGGGATGCCGCCAGTGCCACCGAGTCGCTGATGGTAATTGGCGTGGGCGTGGCGATCACGCTGCCGGCGATCATCCTGTACACCATCTTCATGTACCGCGTGTTCTGGGGCAAGGCGCGCGAATTGACTTACGGGTTGTGAAAACGAGGCCCTGCCGCGCGTGGTGCGCTACGTACCCCCGGTGCCAGCCCGTCATCGAACGCCCGGCCCCTCTCCCATTCGGAGTGCACTTGCGCAGCCGGCGCCCCCCGGGGAGCGGCCCCGGCGCACCGCTGATGTCTGAGTGACGCTGGTTCATGCCCGATGGGGGAGCATGCCACGCCTGCCACAGAGGCCAATGGCGGTTGAATGGCCGGCCGCGTCAGCCCCCGAATTCGCAGCCGCTCTACCGCCTGGTCTTGACGCCACCCTTCTGCCGGCAATGCCAGCTATCCCCAAAAACAATAGCATTTGACGCTTGATGCACAAGCGCCAGAGGCCAAAAACACCCCAATCTACAACTTCAGTCGCGCCCGCGCCGCCTCGTATTCGCCACGCAGCCGGGCCACCAGGTCGGCCGTGCTGGCAACGGTATTGATGGCACCGATGCCCTGCCCGCAGCCCCAGATATCCTTCCACGCCTTCTTGGCGTCCCCGCCGAAGTTCATCTTGCTCGGGTCGGATTCGGGCAGCTTGTCCGGGTCCATGCCCGCTGCGCGGATCGATGGCGCCAGGTAGTTGCCGTGCACGCCAGTGAACAGGTTGCTGTAGACGATGTCGTCCGAGCTGCCCTCCACGATGGCCTGCTTGTAGGCGTCCGAAGCTCGCGCCTCCTGCGTGGCGATGAAGGCCGAGCCGATGTAGGCAAAGTCCGCCCCACAGGCCTGTGCGGCCAGGATGGCGCCGCCCGAGGCGATGGAGCCCGACAGCGCCAGCGGGCCGTCGAACCACTGGCGGATTTCCTGGATCAGCGCGAACGGGCTCTTGGTGCCCGCGTGGCCGCCGGCGCCCGCGGCCACGGCGATCAGGCCGTCCGCGCCCTTTTCGATCGCCTTGTGGGCAAATTTGTTGTTGATGATGTCGTGCAACACCACGCCGCCCCAGGCGTGCACGGCTTGGTTCACGTCCTCGCGCGCGCCCAGGGACGTGATGATGATGGGCACCTTGTACTTGGCGCACACCTGCATGTCGTGTTCCAACCGGTCATTGCTCTTGTGCACGATCTGGTTGATGGCAAAGGGCGCGGCGGGCTTGTCGGGGTGGGCCTTGTTGTAGGCGGCCAGCGTTTCGGTGATTTCGGCCAGCCATTCGTCCAGCAGCTCGGCCGGGCGCGCATTGAGCGCAGGCATCGAGCCCACCACGCCGGCCTTGCACTGCTCGATCACGAGCTTGGGGTTGCTGATGATGAACAGCGGCGAACCAATGACGGGCAGCGACAGGTTCTGCAATACGGGTGGCAATGTGGACATGGCAACGGCTTCCAGATACAGGTTTTGATTGAAATAGCCCTCTAGCGCTTATTCCACCGGCGCCAATAGCTACTATTTTTACAGCAAAAGCCTGCGCGCTGCGCAGGCCTTGTCTCACTCCTCAAGGAACAGCGATCGCTCTCAGAACGCTTCCAGCGCCAGCTCGGTCACACTGGCAGCGCCTTCCACGATGCTGTCGCGCAGGCCCGGGGCCTTTACCAGGATGTGGTCGGCATAGAACTGGGCCGTGGTGATTTTTGCGCGCATGAAGGCCTGGTCCTGTCCCTTGTGCAACAGGTCTTGCGCCACCAGCAGGCTGCGCGCCAGCTGCCAGCCCGCCACCACATTGCCCGCCAGCATCAGGTAGGGCACGCTGCCCGCAAACACGGCGTTGGGCTGGGCCTTGGTGCCACCCGCCACAAAGTCGATCACGTCCAGCAGCGCCTTGCGTGCGGCCGTGAGGCGCTTGGCCACGGCCAGCGCGGCCGGGGTGCCGCTGGCCAGCAGTTCGCCTTCAGTCTTTTCGATCTGCGCCGCAATACCCTTGGCCACCTGGCCACCGTCGCGCGCCGTCTTGCGGCCCACGAGGTCGTTGGCCTGAATGGCCGTGGTGCCTTCGTAGATGGTCAGGATCTTGGCGTCGCGGTAGTACTGGGCCGCGCCGGTTTCTTCAATGAAGCCCATGCCGCCATGCACCTGCACGCCCAGGCTGGTGACTTCCAGGCTGGTTTCGGTGCTGTAGCCCTTGACCAGCGGCACCATGAATTCGTAGAACGCCTGGTTCTGCTTGCGCGTGTCGGCATCGGGGTGGTGGTGGGCGGCATCGAACGCAGCAGCCGCCACCGTCGCCATGGCGCGGCAGCCTTCTACGGTGGCGCGCATGGTCATGAGCATGCGCTTGACGTCGGGGTGGTGAATGATGGCGGCGCTGGCGTTGATGCTGCCATCCACCGGGCGGCTTTGCACGCGGTCCTTCGCGTACTGCACGGCCTTCTGGTAGGCGCGCTCTGAGATCGCGATGCCCTGCATGCCCACGGCGTAGCGCGCCGCGTTCATCATGATGAACATGTACTCCAGGCCCCGGTTCTCCTGGCCCACCAAGTAGCCCACCGCGCCGCCGTGGTCGCCAAACTGCAGCACCGCCGTGGGCGATGCCTTGATGCCCAGCTTGTGCTCGATGCTCACGCAGTGCGCATCGTTGCGCGCGCCCAAAGACCCGTCCTTGTTCACCAGGAACTTGGGCACGACGAACAGGCTGATGCCCTTCACGCCCTCGGGCGCGCCCTGCACGCGGGCCAGCACCAGGTGCACGATGTTCTCGGCCATGTCGTGCTCACCGTAGGTGATGAATATCTTGGTGCCGAAGATTTTGTACGTGCCATCGGGCTGGGGTTCAGCGCGCGTGCGCACCAGGGCCAGGTCCGATCCTGCTTGGGGTTCGGTCAGGTTCATGGTGCCGGTCCATTGGCCCGTCACCAGCTTTTCCAGGTACGTGGCCTTCAGCTCATCGCTGCCCGCCGTGAGCAATGCCTCAATGGCGCCGTCGGTCAACAGCGGGCACAGCGCAAAGCTCATGTTGGCGCTGTTGGTCATCTCGATGCAGGCCGCGCCAATGGTCTTGGGCAGGCCCTGGCCGCCGAAGTCGGCCGGGTGCTGCAGGCCCTGCCAGCCGCCGTCGGCGTACTGGCGGAAGGCCTCCTTGAAGCCGGGGGTGGTAGTGACCACGCCATCTTTCCAGCTCGACGGGTTCTTGTCGCCCTCGAAGTTGAGCGGGGCCAGCACCCCTTCGTTGAACTTGGCGCACTCTTCCAGCACGGCAGCGGCCGTGTCCAGGCCTGCGTCTTCAAAGCCTGGGATCTGGGCGATCTGTTCAATGTTGGCCAGGTGCTGCATGTCGAACAGCATGTCCTTGACGGGGGCGGTATAGCTCATGGGGTTCTCCGGGGGAAAGCAATGTCAAAAAAAAGGCATCGCAAGCGATGCCTTTGTGTCCAAAGTGGCGTTCTTCATACGGGTTTGCGTTCAACCGGATAACCAGGCGGCAAGGCGAACCTGCAACGTTGGCCGGTTGAAGCGAATCCGCGTTACAGCGCCTTGACCAGTTCGGGCACGGCCGTGAACAGGTCGGCCTCCAGGCCATAGTCGGCCACGCTGAAGATCGGGGCTTCAGGGTCCTTGTTGATCGCCACGATCACCTTGGAGTCCTTCATCCCCGCCAGGTGCTGGATGGCACCCGAGATGCCGGCGGCCACGTACAGCTGCGGCGCCACGATCTTGCCCGTCTGCCCCACCTGCAGGTCGTTGGGGGCGTAGCCCGCGTCCACCGCCGCCCGGCTGGCGCCAATGGCCGCGCCCAGCTTGTCGGCCAGCGGGGTCATGACTTCGTCGAACTTTTCCTTGCTGCCCAGCGCCCGGCCGCCCGAGACGATGATCTTGGCGGCGGTGAGTTCGGGCCGGTCGCTCTTGGCGATTTCGCTGCCCACGAAGCTGCTCTTGCCAGCATCTGCCGTGGCGGCGGCGGTTTCGACGGCTGCGCTGCCACCGGTGGCAGCTGCGGCGTCAAAGCCGGTGGTGCGCACGGTGATGATCTTGACGCTGTCTGCGCTTTGCACGGTGGCGATGGCGTTGCCGGCGTAGATGGGGCGCTCGAAGGTGTCGGCTGCGATCACTTTGGTGATGTCGCTGATCTGGGCGACGTCGAGCTTGGCAGCCACGCGGGGGGCCACGTTCTTGCCGCCGGCGGTGGCGGGAAAGAGGATGTGGCTGTAGTTCGATGCGATGGCCAGGACTTGTGCGGCGACGTTTTCAGCGAGGCCGTGTTCCAGGCCGGGGGCGTCGGCGTGGAGGACTTTGGCGACGCCGGCGATCTGGGCTGCTGCAGCGGCTGCAGCGCCTGCGTTGTGGCCAGCGACGAGCACGTGCACGTCGCCGCCGCAAGCCACAGCGGCCGTGACGGTGTTCAGCGTGGCGCCCTTGATGGACGCGTTGTCGTGTTCAGCAATAACGAGTACCGACATTTAGATCACCTTTGCTTCGTTCTTGAGTTTGTCGACCAGGGCGGCGATGTCGGCCACCTTGACGCCGGCGCCGCGCTTGGGCGGCTCGCTCACTTTGAGGGTCTTGAGGCGCGGGGCCACATCGACACCGAGGTCTTCGGGCTTCAGGGTGTCGAGCTGCTTTTTCTTGGCCTTCATGATGTTGGGCAAGGTGACGTAGCGGGGCTCGTTCAGGCGCAGGTCGGTGGTGATGACGGCGGGCAGGCTCAATGCCAGGGTTTCCAGGCCGCCGTCGATTTCGCGGGTGACGCTGACTTTGTCAGCCGTCAGTTCCACTTTGCTGGCAAACGTCGCTTGGGGCAGGTCGGCCAGGGCGGCGAGCATCTGGCCGGTCTGGTTGGCGTCGTCGTCGATGGCTTGTTTGCCCAGGATGATGAGGCCAGGTTGTTCCTTGTCCACCAGGGCCTTCAGGAGCTTGGCCACGGCCAGGGGCTGCAGCTCTGCGTCGGTCTCCACCAGGATGGCGCGGTCGGCGCCGATGGCCATGGCGGTGCGCAGGGTTTCCTGGCACTGGGCCACGCCGCAGCTGACGGCGATCACTTCGCTCACCAGGCCTTTTTCTTTCAGGCGCACGGCCTCTTCAACGGCGATTTCGTCAAAGGGGTTCATGCTCATCTTCACGTTGGCGATGTCCACACCGCTGCCGTCCGTTTTCACGCGGACTTTCACGTTGTAGTCCACCACGCGTTTGACAGGGACCAAGACCTTCATTGCTGCGGCTCCTCGAGTTGATTGAATTGACGTTTACGTAAACTGAAACATTTTATGCCGCACTGCAACGCAAACCTTGCGCGCAGCGGTGCAAAAAGGGGGAATACAAAAAAGAACGATCGTGCTTTTTGCGAATTATAGGCCACTGCTTCGCCCCTGGTGCCGACACCCCTGTCGCCACGGAGCCATCGGCCTTGCGGCGATCGGCACGCCGGGGGCCACCATCTCAGGCCACGGGGGTGGGGCGCGCGGGCGGCTGCGAGGGCCATTCCTGCGGCTTCAGATGCACGACACGCTGCGGATAGGGAATATCGATCTTGTGCGCACGCAGCGCCGCGAGTATCGCGAGATTGATGTCCGAACGCAGCCCGAGCGACCCATTTTCCGGGTCGGTGATCCAGAACCCCACGGTGAACTCCAGCCCATCGGCGCCAAAGGCGGACAGTGCCACCGCGGGCGCCGGGTCGCGCAGCACGCGCGGGTTGACAAGGGCAGCGTCGGCCAGCAGGCGCATGACCAGGTCGACATCGCTGTCGTAACCCACGCTGACCACGGTGGACATCCACACCCGTGGATCGGCCAGCGACAGGTTCTCGACCCGCTGGGTGATCAGCATCTCGTTGGGCACGATGGACTCGCGCCCCACGCCCGAGCGAATGACCGTGTAGCGCCCGGTGATGTCGGTGATGCGCCCCTCGAAGCTGTCCACCCGCACGTTGTCGCCAATGCGCACGCTGCGCTCGGCCAGAATCACGAAACCGCTCACGTAATTGGCCGCCAGCTTCTGCAGGCCAAAACCGATGCCCACGCCCACGGCACCGCCCAGCACCGACAGGGCCGTCAGGTCGATGCCCACGGCGGACAGCGCCATGATCAGGCCCACGAACATCAACAGCGCGCGCGCGGCGTTGCTCAGTGCCTTGCGTACCGAGAGTTCGCTGCCGGTGACCGAACGCAGCAGGCGCGACTCGATGGCCGACGATATCCACAGGGTCACGATCAGCACGGCGCAGGCGGTGACGAAACCTTCGATCATGGTGCGCACCGACAGCGTGGTGGACCCCACCTTCCAGGTGATCCCTTCCAGTTGCTGCAGTATCAGAGGCAAGAGCCCCGTCACCCACAGCACCATTCCCAGCCAGGCCACCCATGAAATGCTGCGTTCGATGGGCCGCACCCACGCGGACTGCGGAAACGCCGCCTGCAGCACCTTGACGCCCACGCGGATCACCACCAGCGATATCAACACCGGGATCACCACCTTGAATGCCGCCAGTGGCACCCACTGCGCCAGCAGCGATCGCGCCACATAGCCCAACCCCAGCAGGGTGAGGGGAAACAGCACGCCGTCGATCACCCTGCGGCCAAACAGGATCGAGCGCGGCTCATTGCGCCGCAGCGTGCGCCGCAATGCCGACACCATGAGCCATGCCAAGGCGACGCACACCGCCAACGCGGCGATCTCGAGCAACACCGTGGGCTGTGCAAACGCCCGCAACCACTGCCCGACGTCATCAAACATCGGCAACTCAGACCGTGTGGACATCAGGCCTTCCATGCCGGTGAACGCTTCTCGGCAAATGCCCTCGCCCCTTCCTGCGCGGCGGCGTCCATCATGTTGGCGGCCATGGTCTGACCGGCCAGCTGGTAGGCCGCATCCAGGCCCAGTTCGCGCTGCTGGTAGACCAGCGCCTTGCCCATGGCCACGGCCACACGGGGTTTCTGCACAATCGATTGCACCAGTTTTTCAACCTCGGCATCCAGCGCCTCGGGGGCCACCACGCGGTTCACCAGGCCTTGCGCCAGCGCGGTGGGCGCGTCGATGAAATCGCCGGTGAGCAGCATCTCCATGGCGCGTTTGGCCGGCACGTTGCGCACCAGCGGGACGCTGGGCGTGGCGCAGAAAAGGCCGTAGTGGATACCGCTGGTGGCAAAGCTGGCGGTGTCGGCCGCTACGGCCAGGTCGCACTGCGCCACCAGCTGACAGCCGGCCGCGGTGGCCATGCCCTGCACCCGCGCAATCACCGGCACCGGCAGCTTGTGGATGCTCAGCATCATGCGGCTGCACTGGGCAAACAACTGCTGGTACCACGCCAGATCGGGGTGGGCCGCCATGTCCTTGAGGTTGTGGCCGGCGCAAAACGCCTTGCCCTCGGCCGCAAGCACCACCACGCGGGCATCTTCATCCCGGGCCACCGCGTCCAGCGCCTGCTGCAACGCGGTGAGCATCTCGGAACCCAGCGCATTGAAGCGGGCGGGGTCGTTCAAAGTGAGCGTCACCACGCCGCGCGCGTCGCGCGTGGCCTGCAGTAGCCCGTTGGAATTCGAAATCGTCATGTCAGTTGCCTTGCTGCACTGTATGGAGCGCGACGGTTAAAACTGGCGTGCACCGGATTAGCGGACGCCGCGCACGGACGCCGCCACGCTGGCTGCGTCCCCCTTCACGCATCGCGCAGCGAAGCGAGAGAAGGGTGAAGCCGCGCAGCGGCTCAGGGAGATGTTCACAAGTCCGCCAGCGCACGCACGTGGGCCTCCACGCTGCGCGCCAGCGGGCCCATCACGTAGCCACCCTCCAGGCACGAAACGATGCGGCCCTTGGCGTAGCGTCGGGCGATGTCCATGACGCGGTGGGTGATCCAGGTGTAATCCGCTTCCGTCAGGCCGAGCTGGCCCATGTCATCCTCGCGGTGGCCGTCGAAGCCCGCGCTCACGAAGATCATCTCGGGCTTGAAGGCTTCGAGGCGCGGTATCCACATCATCTCAATGATCTCGCGGATGTCCATGCCGCGCGTGTAGGCCGGCACCGGCACGTTCACCATGTTGGGGGCCGGATCGTGGTCGCCGCTGTAGGGATAGAACGGGTGCTGGAAGATGCCGACCATCAGCGCACGCGGGTCATTGGCCAGGATGTCCTCGGTGCCGTTGCCATGGTGCACGTCGAAATCGACCACCGCCACACGCTGCAGGTTGTAGCGCTGCAGCGCGTATTTGGCGGCCACCGCCACATTGTTGAAAAAGCAGAACCCCATGGCCTTGTCGCGGCAGGCGTGGTGCCCCGGCGGGCGCACCGCGCAGAAGGCGTTGGAGATTTCGCCGGCCATCACCGCATCGGTGGCCGCCAGCGCCGCGCCGGCCGCGCGCAGCGCCGCCTTCCAGGTGTGCGCGTTGATCGAGGTGTCGGTGTCGAGCTGCGAATAGGTGGGCCCGCCCGCCAGCAGTTCTTCATTGAGCCGGTCCGACATGCCCCGCATGGCCGCCACGTGGAGCCTGTCGTGCGCCAGCTCGATGTCGGCCAGCGAGGCCTCGGGGGCTTCGTAGTGCTCCAGGGCGTCGGACACGCCCGTGATCAGCAGCCGATCCTCGATGGCGTCTAGACGTTCGGGGCATTCAGGATGCCCTGGCCCCATTTCGTGCTTTCGGCAGTCTGGATGGGTGAAATAGCCCGTCTTGCTCACTGTGAAATCCCCGTGTCTCTTATTTTCGGATAACGTGATGCCATGCATGCACAGCAAAAAATCACATCTCTTCTGGATCAGCTTAACACGGTGATTGTGGGCAAAAGCGCGCAGGTACAGGACTGCGTCGCCTGCCTGCTGGCGGGCGGGCATTTGCTCATCGAGGACGTGCCTGGCGTGGGCAAGACCACGCTGGCCCACGCGCTGGCGCGCACCTTCGGGCTGCAGTTTTCGCGCGTGCAGTTCACGGCCGACCTCATGCCCAGCGACCTCACGGGTGTATCGGTGTACGAGCGCGGCAAGGAAGCGTTCGTGTTCCATCCCGGCCCGGTGTTTGCACAGGTGCTGCTGGCCGACGAAATCAACCGCGCCAGCCCCAAGACCCAAAGCGCCCTGCTTGAGGCCATGGAAGAAAAGCAGGTGTCCGTGGAGGGCGAGACACGCGCGCTGCCCCACCCCTTCTTCGTGATCGCCACGCAGAACCCGCACGACCAGCTCGGCACCTTCGCGCTGCCCGAATCGCAGCTTGACCGCTTCCTGATGCGCATCTCCATCGGCTACCCCGACCGCGCAGCCGAACGCCTGCTGCTGGCCGGCAGCGACCGGCGCGACATGGTGGACGGCATGCTGCCCCTGCTGTCGCAAGGTGAGCTGGCACAGCTGCAGCAGCAGGTACTGGCCGTTCACACGGCCGAACCACTGCTCAACTACGTGCAGGACCTGATTGCGGCCACCCGCTCGGGCCGCTGGTTTCTGCAGGGTCTGTCTCCCCGCGCGGGCATTGCGCTGGTGCGCGCCGCCAAGGCGCAGGCCTTGATCAGCGGCCGCGACTACGTGGCGCCCGACGACGTGCAGGCCGTGCTGCCCCAGACCATCGCGCACC
>NZ_ACQT01000084.1 GCF_000175235.1 Acidovorax delafieldii 2AN
ATACAGGACAAGCGCGAGCACCGGTTTTTATACCAAACCGGCGCCTGCAACCTCTAGCGCCCATCAGCGCATCTGCACCGACCCCGACACATTGACGATCACCTGCGCCTTGCCGGCCTCGACCGGCACAGGCGCATCGGCAAACGCGGCGCCCTTGGCCTCCATGGCCATGGCGCGTGGCCGAGGGCCGGTTGCCATCTCGTTGCTGTTGACGGACACCTCGCGCAGGCTGTAGCTCGCAAAGCCGAAGCTGCGCGCCAGTTCTGCGGCCCGCGCCTTGAATTGATCAATGGCCTGCGTCTGCGCCTCACCCTCCACCTTGGCCCTGGCTTCACGCGACAGGCCAAACCCCACCTGGCTGATCGCCATGGTCTGGATCTTTCCGGCAGTGGCGGTGATGCGCGAAAAATCGCGCCCCTCCAGCACGAGTTCCGCGCGCCCTTGCCAGCCGTTGATCTTGCCGTCCTTGCCATAGCGCGGGTACAGCCCGAACGGACCGGTGCGCACGTCCAGCTGGCCCGGCTGCGCATTGCGCTTGGCCTCGGCCAGAGCTGCATCGAGCGCCTGCTTGAGTTGCGCCTGGGTGGTGGCTGCGTCCGCCCCTTCCTTGCTGGTCGCCAGCACCAGCACGAGCAGATCCTGCTGTACCTCGACCGCACCCGAAGCCGACAACTGCACCACATTGTGCGGCTCGCTGGCAGCAGTATTTTGAGAAAAGGCGGCCCCTGCGCACAACAGGAAAGCGCCAGCAGCTATCAAACGAATAGCATTTTTCATATCCGATCCATCCTTGCAAGCAGCGCGCAACCCCTCCACGGGGCACGCAGGCCTCCACAGTAACCGCTGTGGCCCACCGTCCTTGCGAAGCGGCGTGCAGTGCGGATCACAGCCCGGCAAAACTTGTAACAGTTGGTCAAACCCCGGGCGAAAATCCGAACTTCCGGGCGGAAGCTGGTCAGAATTGGCTCTGTTACAAATTGGACCCGGAATCACTATGGCCACTTCAACCAACCGTACCGACAAGATTCTGGTGGTGGACGACGATGCACGCATCCGCGATCTGCTGCGCCGCTACCTCACCCAGGAAGGCTTCGAAGTCATGGTCGCCGAAGACGGCAAGGCGCTCAACCGCCTGCTGCTGCGCGAGACCGTGGACCTCATCGTGCTGGACTTGATGATGCCCGGCGAAGACGGTCTGTCGATCTGCCGCCGCCTGCGTGCTGCCAATGACCGCACTCCCATCATCATGCTGACCGCCAAGGGCGAGGACGTGGACCGCATCGTCGGTCTCGAAGTGGGTGCCGACGACTACCTGGGCAAACCCTTCAACCCCCGCGAGCTGTTGGCCCGTGTGCACGCCGTGCTGCGCCGCCGCCCCGCGCAGGAAGCACCCGGCGCGCCGTCCGGCGACAACGAAGTGGTCACGTTTGGACCGTTCACATTCGACCTGGGCACCCGCGCCCTCCAGCGCAACGGAGAGGAGCTACCGCTGACCACAGGCGAATTCGCCATGCTCAAGGCGCTGGTGCGCCACCCCCGCCAGCCGCTGTCGCGCGAGAAGCTCGCCCTGCTGGCGCGCGGCCGCGAGTTCGAGCCCTTCGACCGCAGCCTGGATGTGCAGGTGTCGCGCCTGCGCAAGCTGGTCGAAGTGGACGCCGCAGCGCCGCGCTACATCCAGACTGTGTGGGGCGTGGGCTACGTCTTCGTGCCGGACGGGACGAGCTGATCCTTTCATGCGCAAATCGGATGGCCCGTCAGCACCCCGCCCCCGGCAACCTGTGACCGCACCTTCAGACGCCACCAGCCCGGCGCCGCTCGAGGCGCTGCGGCTCGCACGCGAGCAACGCGCCCGGGTGGGCCTGAATCTTTTCTGGCGCACCTTCTTTCTGCTGGCGCTGCTGCTGGTGGGCAGCATCCTGGCGTGGCTGCAGACGCTGCGCGCCCTCGAGTTCGAGCCGCGCACACTGCACACGGCGCAGCAGATCGCGTCACTCGTCAATCTCAGCCGTGCAGCCCTGGTGCATGCGGACGCCATCGCGCGCGTCTCGCTCATCAAGACCATGGCCGACCAGGAGGGCGTGCGCATTCTGCCGCGCGAACCTGGCGACAAGTTCACACTGCTCGACAGCACCGCCCTGGGCAACCGCCTGACAGATGAGCTCACCCAACGCCTGGGCCCCGACACCATCGTGGCCCAGAACGTCAATGGCGAAAACGGCCTGTGGGTGGGCTTCAACATCAACGGCGACCCGAACTGGCTGCTGATGGACCGGTCGCGTTTCAGCCCCGCGGGCGGTCGCACCTGGCTGATCTGGCTGATCACCGCCGGCGCCCTGTCGCTGGCCGGCGCTGCTGCCATTGCGCGGCTGATCAACCGCCCGCTCAAGCAGCTTTCCTATGCCGCCAACCGCGTGCGCGATGGCGACTTCGCGGCCAGCCATCTGGATGAAGAGGCCGTCACCAGCGAGATCCGTGAGGTGAACATCGGCTTCAACCGCATGGCGCAGAAGCTCGCCAAGCTTGAGCAGGACCGGGCGGTGATGCTCGCAGGTATTTCGCACGATCTGCGCACCCCCCTGGCACGCCTGCGGCTCGAAACCGAAATGAGCGTGACCGACGAAATCGCCCGTGAGCACATGGTGGCCGACATCGTGCAGCTCGACGCCACCATCGACAAGTTCCTCGACTACGCCCGGCCCGACCATGTCACGCTCACGCCCGTGAACCTGCACGGCGTGGTGTCGTCTTGCGTGTATGCGGTGCAGGACCACCGCGAACTGCAGATCACCATGTCGGTCCCCGAAGACTTGAACGTGCTGGCCGACGAGGTGGAGCTGGCGCGCGTGATCTCCAACCTGCTGGAGAATGCACGCCGCTACGGCAAGACGGTTGAAACGGCCGTCACCCACGTGGACATTGCAGCCAAGGGCCGCGAAAACTGGGTGCTGATCAAGGTGCGCGACCATGGCCCGGGCGTGCCGCCCGAGCAGCTGTCCAACCTCACCAAGCCCTTCTTCCGCGGCGATTCGGCGCGCACCGCGGCAGCGGGCGCCGGCCTCGGCCTGTCGATCGTCGACAAGACGGTGCAGCGCATGGGCGGCATCTTCGCACTGGCCAACTCCAGCAGCGGCGGCTTGGTGGCCCACATCCAGTTGCAGCGCGCCACGCCGACGCCCGACGGAGAAGACCCCAAGCAGCGCCTGCAGCGGCCCTCCGTCAAGCGGCAGCTTCCGCGCCGCCGCGGCCAGGACAACGCGGCCTGACTGCGCCAGCGCAACAGGGTAGGCTGGCCATCTTGGCAAAGGGTCCAAGCCGCGGCGCAAGCAAAAAAGCTGCCTGTGCCGAAGCGAAGCCCCGCAAGCCCGCCCGTCGCCGCGCGGGTTGCTGCAGTCAGGGTTGGAACAGCAAGGCTGCGGCGCGCGCCTCGATCGCCAGCCCCTGCCCTACCGGACCCAGGCGCTCGGCCGTCTTGGCCTTGATGTTGACCTGCGCTTCGGCGATCTGCACGGCTGCCGCGATAGACGCACGCATAGCGGGAATGTGGGCTGCAAGCCGCGGTGCCTGCGCGATGACCGTGCTGTCGATGTTGCCGATCTCGTAGCCTGCCGCGCGCACGCGCCGCGTCGCCTCGGCCAGAAGCACCGCCGAATCGGCGCCGCGAAACACCGCGTCGGTGTCAGGGAAATGGCTGCCAATATCACCCAGTGCGGCCGCCCCCAGCAGGGCGTCGGTGATGGCATGCAGCAGCACGTCGGCATCCGAATGGCCCAGCAACCCCATCGGATGGGGAATTTCCACCCCACCAATCACCAGCTTGCGCCCTGGCACCAGTGCATGCACATCCCAGCCTTCGCCAATCCTGAAATTCATTGCGTCACTTTCGCCCGCGTGGGGGCTCAAAACAAGGTCTTCTTGCCAAAGGGGGCCGCCACCTGGCCCCGTGCCCCGCCGAAGCGTTCGAGCGTGGTGCTGTGGGCGCGTTGCGCCAGCACCGCAGCTGCAAGGGCGAAATCATCCGGATAGGTCACCTTGAAATTCTGCGCGCCGCCAGGCACCAGCCGCGGGTGCAGGCCCATGGCCTCCATGGCGCTGGCCTCGTCGGTGGCCCCGGAGCCTACGTGCTCGATGGCTGCCTTCAGCGGCCCGATGCGAAACATCTGAGGCGTTTGCGCGAGCCACTTGTCGCTGCGGTCAACGGTGGACGCCACGCGCACGCCGCCCGGGCCGTCGATGGAGGTCTTGAGTGTGTCGGCCAGCTTGTGCGCCAACAGGCCGCCCACGCCGTCCTGCATGCAGGTGTCGATCAGAGTGTCGATCTGCGCGGACGTCACGAGGCAGCGGGCCGCATCGTGCACCAGTACCCAATCGGTCGTCTGAGCCCCCCGCTGCATGAGCGCACGCAGCCCCCCCAGCACGGTATCGGCGCGGGTGGGGCCGCCGCACTCCACGGTGAAAAACGAAGGATGGGCGTACGCATCCAGGAAACGATCTCCCGGCGCCACCGCCACCAGCGTGCCCAGCAACCGCCCCACGCCCGCAAACGCTGCCAGCGTGTGCATGACCATGGGGTGGCCTGCCACCAGGTGGTACTGTTTTGGCAGTGCCGTTGACGTGGCCACGCCCCCCACCGGTTGCGCCGCTGCGGGTGGCGCAGCGGTTGCCCCGGGCTGGGCAGGGGATAGTTTCGCAGCGGCATCCTGCGCCCCCGCCACCGATGCCACTGCGCGCAAACCCATGCCCGCACAGGGCACCAATGCCCAGAAACGGCCTGGGACCGGCATGGCGGTGACGGATGGTGGCTGAGGCATGGACGAATCGGTCATGAGGCTCTCATTCTAAAATCCCCCGTTGCCCACCGATCCAGCCCGTACGCGTTTCGCGCCCCAGGGGATGCGGCGGGCCCAGACGACCCGCACCGTCCGCATGGAACTCCCCAAACTCTCCCCCGGAAAACGCTTTGCCCTGCCCCGCCCTGCGGGCAGCGCTGATTCACTGCTGCTGGCGCTGCTGGCCGAGCGTGACAAGGCCGCCGGCCGCACCACCGCCATCGTCACGGCCGACGCCACCGACGCGCAACGCCTCATCGAGGAGATGGCGTTTTTCGCGCCCACGCTGCGCTGCGCGCTGTTTCCCGACTGGGAGACGCTGCCCTACGACACCTTCTCGCCGCACCAGGACCTGATCAGCGAGCGCCTGGCCACACTGTGGCGCATCAGCCAGAAGGACAAGGACACCGGCGCCGACGTGGTGCTGGTGCCGGCCACCACGGCGCTGTACCGGCTGGCGCCGCCATCCTTCCTGGCGGGGTACACCTTCCACTTCAAGGTCAAGCAAAAGCTCGACGAGGCCAAGTTCAAGGCCCAGCTCACGCTGGCCGGCTACAGCCACGTCTCGCAGGTGGTGAGCCCCGGCGAGTACGCGGTGCGCGGCGGGCTGATCGACCTGTTCCCGATGGGCTCGCTCGTGCCCTTCCGCGTGGATTTGTTCGACGACGAGATCGACAGCATCCGCACCTTCGACCCCGACAGCCAGCGCAGCCTGTACCCCGTGCCCGAGGTGCGCCTGCTGCCCGGCCGCGAGTTCCCCATGGACGATGACGCGCGCGCCAAATTCCGCAGCCGCTGGCGCGAGATGCTCGAGGGCGACCCGACCAAGAGCCGCATCTACAAGGACATGGGCGCGGGCGTGGCCACAGCCGGCATCGAGTACTACCTGCCGCTGTTCTTCGACGAGACCGCCACCGTGTTCGACTACCTGGGCGGCGAAGCCACCGTGGTGCTGCACGGCGACCTGGAGCCCGCCTTCCAGCGCTTCTGGCAGGACACGAAAGACCGCTTCCGCCTGGTGCAGGGCGACCCCGAGCGCCCGGTGCTGCCACCCGAGGCGCTGTTCCTCTCGGCCGACCAGTTCTACACGCGCGCCAAAGAGCATGCCCAGCTGTCCATCCGCCCCGGCGTGGAGGACATTGCCGACAACCCGCACTTCCAGAAGCTCGGCGACCTGTCGGTGGTGCGCGGCGCCGAAGACCCGCTGGCCCGGCTGCACGCCCACATCCGCAACACGCAGCACCGCGTGCTGCTCCTGGCCGAAAGCGATGGCCGGCGCGAGAGCCTGCTCGACTTTCTGCGCGCCAGCGGCGTGAACCCGCCCGCCTTCGACTCGCTGGCCGAGTTCCAGGGCGCGGACGACGAAAAGGTGGGCATTGCCACCGCCGGCCTCACCGTGGGCTTCAGCTGGATCGAGGACGGCATCGACTTCGTCACCGAGACCGAGCTGTTCGCCGCAGGCCCCACCACGCGCCGCCGCAAGAAGCAGGAGCAGGTGAGCGACGTCGAGGCGCTCATCAAGGACCTGGCCGAGTTGAACGTGGGCGACCCGGTGGTGCACAGCGCGCACGGCATCGGCCGCTACCGGGGCCTGGTCAACATGGACGTGGGCAACAAGAACCCCGACGGCACGCCCGCCATGCAGGAGTTCCTGCACCTGGAATACGCCGACAAGGCCGTGCTGTATGTGCCCGTGAGCCAGCTGCAGCTGATCAGCCGCTACACCGGCGTCAACGCCGACGAGGCGCCGCTGCACAAGCTCGGCAGCGGCCAGTGGGAAAAGGCCAAGCGCAAGGCGGCCGAGCAGGTACGCGACAGCGCGGCCGAGCTGCTGAACATCTATGCCCGCCGCGCGGCGCGCGAAGGCCACGCCTTCCGCTACAGCCCGCAGGACTACGAGACCTTTGCCAACGACTTCGGCTTCGAGGAGACGGCCGACCAGAACGCTGCCATCCACGCGGTGATCCAGGACATGATCAGCCCCCGCCCCATGGACCGCCTGGTCTGCGGCGACGTGGGCTTCGGCAAGACCGAGGTGGCCCTGCGCGCGGCCTTCGTGGCCGTCACGGGCGGCAAGCAGGTGGCGTTCCTCGCGCCCACCACGCTGCTGGCCGAGCAGCACTACCAGACGCTGGTGGACCGCTTCAGCAAGTGGCCGGTGAAGGTGGCCGAGGTCTCGCGCTTTCGCTCGGGCAAGGAGATCACCGCCGCCATCAAGGGCATCGGCGACGGCACGGTAGACATCGTGGTCGGCACGCACAAGCTATTGAGCGAATCCACCAAGTTCCACAACCTGGGCCTCTTGATCATCGACGAGGAGCACCGCTTCGGCGTGCGCCACAAGGAGCAGATGAAGGCCCTGCGCGCCGAGGTGGACGTGCTGACGCTGACGGCCACGCCCATCCCGCGCACGCTGGGCATGGCGCTCGAAGGGCTGCGCGACTTGTCGGTCATCGCCACCGCGCCGCAGCGGCGCCTGGCGATCAAGACCTTCGTGCGCAACGAGGGCACGGGCGTGATCCGCGAGGCGGTGCTGCGTGAATTGAAGCGCGGCGGGCAGGTCTACTTCCTGCACAACGAGGTGGAGACCATCGAGAACCGCCGCCAGAAGCTCGAAGAGATACTGCCCGAAGCGCGCATCGCCGTGGCCCACGGCCAGATGCCTGAGCGCGAACTGGAGCGCGTGATGCGCGACTTCGTGGCCCAGCGCTACAACATCCTGCTGTGTTCAACCATCATCGAGACCGGCATCGACGTGCCCACGGCCAACACCATCATCATGAGCCGCGCCGACAAGTTCGGCCTGGCACAGCTGCACCAGCTGCGCGGCCGCGTGGGCCGCAGCCACCATCAGGCTTACGCCTACCTCATGGTGCCTGACATCGAAGGGCTGACCAAGCAGGCGCAGCAGCGACTCGAAGCCATCCAGCAGATGGAAGAACTGGGCAGCGGCTTCTACCTGGCCATGCACGACCTGGAGATCCGCGGCGCGGGCGAGGTGCTGGGCGAAAACCAGAGCGGCAACATGCTGGAAGTCGGCTTTCAGCTCTACAACGAGATGCTGAACGAGGCCGTCAAGGCGCTCAAGGCCGGCAAAGAACCCGACCTGCTCTCGCCCCTGTCGGTCACCACCGACATCAACCTCCACGCCCCCGCCCTGCTGCCCGACGACTACTGCGGCGACGTGCACCTGCGCCTGTCGTTCTACAAGAAGCTGGCCACGGCCAAGAACCCCGACCAGATCGACGGCCTGCTCGAAGAGATCGTGGACCGCTTCGGCAAGCTGCCGCCGCAGGCCCAGACCCTCATCGACGTGCACCGCCTGCGCGTGCTGAGCCAGCCCTACGGCGTGGTGAAGGTGGACGCCGCCCCTGGCGTGATCAACATCACCTTCAAGCCCCAGCCGCCGATTGACCCGATGCGCATCATTGAGCTGATCCAGAAGAACAAGCACATCAAGCTGGCGGGCAACGAGAAGCTGCGCATCGAGCGCGAACTGAAGGAGCCCAAGGACCGCGCACAGATGGTGCGGGACATTCTGCGCAGCCTGGGGCAGCCCCTGGCACAGCCCACTGCGGCGTGAACCATGCGCCAACCATCCCCTTGTGATCGACCCCATGGCACTTGAAGCCGCGCTGACCGGCATAGCGCTGTTGCTCGCTCTGTGGTTGCGCCCCTGGCGGCTGCTCGGCAGCCGGGCGGCGGCCGACGGCTCCGGGCGCGAACTTTCACCCCTGCTGACCCCCTTGCTGGCCACGCTGGTGCTGCTGCCCTGGATGTGGGCCCTGCCCACGCTGCACGCCATGCCGCTGCAACTGCAATGGTCTGGCGCATGCCTGGTGGTGTTGATGCTGGGCTGGCCACTGGCCATCCCCGTGCTGGTGGCGGTGGGCGTCATCGCCAGCCTGCTTTCGCCTGCCATGCCGTGGCCCGACGCACTGGGCGCCATCGCCTGGCAAGGCGTCACACCGGCAACCCTGGCACTGATCCTGGGGGCGCTGGTGCGCCGCTTCATTGGTGCCAAGCTCTTCGTCTATGTGCTCGGCCGCGCTTTTCTGGGCACAGTGCTGTGCCTCTT
The DNA here is from genome assembly GCF_000175235.1 of Acidovorax delafieldii 2AN. Classification (GTDB taxonomy): domain Bacteria; phylum Pseudomonadota; class Gammaproteobacteria; order Burkholderiales; family Burkholderiaceae_C; genus Acidovorax; species Acidovorax delafieldii_B. Next base: position 8,905 of record NZ_ACQT01000084.1, read on the forward strand.
CGCATCGGCGGCGCTGTCGCAGTGGAGCGGGCATCGGCTGCCGGGAGTAGGCGATGAACTATCGCTGGTGGCGCGCTGGCTCATGGCCTGGGGCGATGCGTTCGTCACCGGCATGCTCACGGCCATCTTCGTTGCGTTCAAGCCGCAGTGGCTGGCAACCTGGTCCGATCCGCTCTACCTGGGGGATTCCTGATCGGCCGCAGTGCGCTCTGCAATAGCAATTGATACAAATCAACCCGCTTAAAGCGCTACGGCGCAATATTGAGAAACCCATTCAACCAGGAGGGTTTCATGAAATTGCTGACCGATCTTTTTTCCACCGACTACGGCCTGATGAGCATCATCGGCATTGTCTTCATGCTGGGCATGATGGTTTTCTTCATCCGATTGTTTCTGGGCAAAATGGACCAGAGCGCTGCCGCCGCAAGCACTCCCGCCAAAGCGCACAGCGGCACGCCGCGCCCGCACTGAGGCAGCAAGCCCGCTAGGGCCCTGAATGCGGCCGGGGTGGCCGGGCTAACATTGCGCCTTTCGCATTCAGAACGCAGCCCGTTTTCATGATCCACCCCACCGAATTTGCCCCTGGCCTCATCGTCCAGGGCATCAATCCCCCGCTGTCCCTGTCGAGCTACAAGCTCATTGCGTTCGACATGGACTCCACCCTCATCAATATCGAGTGCGTGGATGAAATCGCCGATGCTGCGGGCCGCAAGGCCGAGGTAGCGGCCATCACCGAGGCCGCCATGCAAGGCCTCATCACCGATTACAAGGAAAGCCTGCGCCAGCGCGTGGCCCTGCTCAAGGGCGTTACCGTGCAGCACATGGAACAGGTGTTCACCGAACGCCTGCGCTTCAATCCGGGCGCCATGGAACTTGTCGCGGCCGCGAAGGCTGCGGGCCTCACAACACTGCTGGTGTCGGGCGGATTCACCTTTTTTGCCGACCGCGTGCGGGCGGGCCTGGGCATCGACTTTGCCCGCTCGAACCAGCTTGAGGTGGAAGGCGGCCTGCTGACGGGCCGCATGGTGGACCAGGCATGGGGCGATATCTGCGATGGCGCCGAGAAGCGCCGCACCCTGCTCGAAGTGGCGTCGCTCATGGGCATTGCGCCATCGCAGGCCATTGCGGTGGGCGATGGTGCCAACGATCTGCCCATGATGGCCGCCGCGGGCCTGTCAGTGGCCTACCACGCCAAGCCTGCCGTGCGGGCACAAGCCAAGATCGCCATCAACCACGGCGGTCTGGATCGCATCCTGGAGGTGCTTCGGCCGTAAACCGTTCACCTCGCCCGCAGGCCCGGGCGCGGCCTCGCCAACGTCCCGTCCTGCGGGGCGTCGGCAGGCCTCAAGCTCCGGTGTGAGGAAGACCGGGCAAAAGCCCCGGCGTACCCAGGCGCAGCGACTTCGGCATCGCGACCGGGCTGTAGGGCTGCGTGAGCAGGTCGGCCAACGTCACCTTGTCCAGCACTGCAATGAAGGCCTGCATGGCCTGGCCCAGCACGCCCTTGAGGTAGCAGTGGGCGCTCAGCCGGCACTGGTTGTGCTCGGCATCGAAGCACTCCACCAGATTGAAGTCGGTTTCGGTGGCACGCACCACCGCGCCGATGTTGATGTCACCCGCAGGCTTCATCAGGCGCATGCCGCCGCCCCGGCCACGGGTGGTTTCCAGAAGGCCCTGTGCGGACAACTCCTGGACAATCTTGGTGAGGTGGCTGCGCGAAATGCCGTAGCTCTCTGCCACCTCGCTGATGGTGACGGGCTGCACACGCCCTTCACTCGCCGCGCAGTACATCAGCACGCGCAGCGTGTAGTCGGTCCACTGGGTCAGTCGCATTCGATTTGCCGCAGATCAATTGGAAGGAATGGTCAGGATGCATTTTATGCCATAAAATATTCATACCAAATGAATCTTTATAGGACCACACCATGAACGCCCGTCTGGAAGCTTCCGCCCCCGCCACCGCAGCCCTGAGTGCCGATCAGCAGATTGGTCAGATTGCGGTCCAATTGCCTGGCGCCACCGCTGTGTTTCGGCGGCTGAAGCTCGACTTCTGCTGTGGCGGCCAGGTCCCTCTCGCGGCGGCGGCGGCCGAGAAAGGCCTGGACGTGAATGCAGTACTGGCCGAGCTGACAGCCCTGCAGCGCCCCAGCGACCTGCCAGCGGTAAGCGAACCCGGGGATCTGGTTGACCACATCCTTGCGCGCTACCATGACGTCCATCGCGCGCAATTGCCCGAACTCATCCGCATGGCCCATCGCGTCGAGGCAGTACACCGCGCGAACCCGGACGTACCTGCGGGGCTGGGTGACCTGCTCGAAGAAATCCAGGAAGAACTGCTTTCGCACATGCACAAGGAAGAAGCCATTCTGTTCCCCATGCTCAAGTCGGGCGGCAACCCCTTTGTGGGTCAGCCCATCGGCATGATGCGCGCCGAGCATGTGGACCACGGCGCCGCCCTCGACAAGCTGAACGCCCTCACGAACGACGCCACGCCACCCGCTGGTGCCTGCAACACTTGGCGCGCTCTTTACGCCGGCATTGCCCAGTTCGGCGATGATCTGGTCAACCACATCCACCTCGAGAACAACGTGCTTTTCCCCCAATTCGAGGCCGCGCCCGCCGCAGCCGGTGGCTGCGGCTCGTCGGGCTGCGCATGCAGCTGAACGCCTCTTCCACCCACCAAGCGGCCGATGGCGCCGCCCCCGGCGGGTGGCGCGCGCCCAGTGTCGAAAGCCTGACAGAACTGGTGCACCGGTTTTATGCCGACGTCCGGGCCGACGCCCTTCTGGGCCCGGTGTTCGAAGAAGCCCTGCGCGACCGCTGGGAGCCTCACCTGGCGCGCATGGTGGATTTCTGGTGCACCGTGGCGCTGGGTAGCAAGAGTTTTCGCGGCAACGTCTTTAGCAAACACATGGCCCTGCAGGGCGTCACTCCCGCCCACTTCGCGGCATGGGTGCGACTGTGGGGCAAACAGACAGAGCGGCTTTTCGCACCCGAAGTAGCGCACGACCTGCAAGTGACCGCCCACGGCATCGCCCGCAACCTGTTTTTCGGGTACTTCGGCAACGCGCCCGAGTTCGGCGGGCAAGCCAGCAGCCATCCAGCGGCTGCAGACACCGCACATCCCTGATTGCATCGGCGCGCAGGGGGTCAATGGGTGCGCACAAGCGCCGCCCAACAATGCCTTGTACGCGCAGCCCTGGCCCGCGGCGGCTGCACCGATCGGCTGCCCGGCCCTATTCGTCGTGCGGCCGCACCAACCGCACGGGCAACCGGGTGCTGCGGGGTACATCGCCGCGGCTCTCGCCGGTTTCCATGTTCACGGCCCACCCTTGCAGAAAACCGGCCCGGCCGCCGCCCGAGCGCGCTTCCATCACGTTGCCGTAGTTGTATTGATTGCCTGCGCCGACCTGTACGTTGGCCGTGCCAGACCAATACCACTCGTACGGACCGGCCGGAAAGAGCGCGGGGTTGGGCCCCGGAGGGCGGGCGGTTTTGTCCACCAGACGCTTGAGCTCAGGCGCGCGCGGCAGGCGCCAGCGCACGCCTTCGGCCTTCCAGCGGGCGTTGGCCAATGCCGTGGCCTCGGCGTAATCCATGCGCTTGGGCGTGCCGGTACAGGTCGTTCCGCTCCACTGCATTCCCTCGACACAACGCGGCCAGGCCAGCCGGGCCCGAAGGTCAATGACAAAGGCGCCATCTTTCGACGGCACCATCGTGGCCGACGTTGCCGGTTCTGCCGCCCTCACAGACGCAGCAAGCAGCAGACCGGGCACAAGGGCCATCCAGAGGCGGCGGGCGAACAGAGACAAAGACAAAGGCATGGTCCGGGTCCTTTGGTTGAGGGCACGGGCCGCCAGAAGGCGCGTCACGCTCAAAAGCACAACGCGGGCAAGGGGCAGGAGGACGGCCACGGCCCAAGTATCCCTGACAAAATCCCCCTGGGGGCTGCGCGTGGGCCCCGGCGCATTCCCCCGCCGGCCTTCCACGAACGCCGCGCAAAACCGCCGCATTGGGGCGTTTCAAGCGTCTATTCCCTGCCATACCCACCACGCCAAGGCGAGCATCATGCAGCCCGTGAGCGCGTCCAGCACGCGCCACGCCCGGGGGCTGGCAAACAGGCCTTGCAGGCGCCGCCCAGCCACTGCGAGACTTGCAAACCACACCAGGCTGGCCGAGGCTGCACCTGCCACGAACACCCACTTGAGCCCGCCATCCTGGCGCGCTCCGATCGAGCCGACCAACACCACGGTGTCCAGATAAACATGGGGGTTGAGCAAGGTGATCACCGCCAGCGTGCCCAGCACGCTGAACACGCCGCGCGGTGCGGCGCCCGACCCCGTGGCCAGGTTGGCATCCGGCGCGGCCAGCACACGCCACCACGCGAAAAGCCCGTAAGCCAGCAAGAACACCACCCCGCCCAGGCTCAGGTAGTACGCCAGGGCAGGCGAACGGGCCAGCAACTGGGCCATGCCCGCCACGCCCGCGCCGATCAACAGCGCGTCACTGGCCACGCACCATGCCACGCAGGCGCGGATATGGCGGCCGCTCACGGCCTGGCGCAGCACGTACAGGTTCTGGGCCCCGATCGAAACGATCAGCGAAAGGCAGACGGTAAAGCCCGCAAGCCATGAAGAAGAAGCATTGGCAGTCCACATGTGCCCGATTCTGGCCATGCCGTGAAATTAAGTAAAATTAATTTACCTGAATCAAAGTTAGAAATACTTCATGCTGGACTACACCGGACTCGAGGCCTTGGCCGCCGTGGTGCGCGAAGGCAGCTTCGAGCGCGCTGCCCGCAGGCTGCACATCACCCCATCGGCGGTTTCGCAGCGCATCCGGCAGCTCGAAGAGCGCACCGGCCAGGTGCTGGTTCTGCGCGGCAACCCCTGTACCGGCACGGATGCGGGGCGGCGCCTGTGCCTGCACGTGGAGCAGGTGGCGCTGCTGGAAAACGAGTTACGGCGCGCCAACCCCACTTTGATGCCCGATGGCCAAGCTCCGCGGCCGACCCTCAAGCTGGCAGTGAATGCCGACTCGCTTTCCACCTGGTTCATGGACGCCATGGCGGCCTTCACGGCAGGTGGCAACGAGCTGGTGGACATCCGCACGGACGACCAGGACCACACGGCCCAACGTATCAGGGAAGGCGAGGTTCTGGCTGCCGTCACAGCCAGCGCTGGCAGCATCGCAGGCTGCAACACGTGGCCACTCGGCTCGGTGCGCTACGTAGCAGCATCCAGCCCCGCGTATGTGGCGCAGCATTTCGTTGGCGGCGTGACACCCGAGGCCATGGCCCGGGCACCGATGATGACCTTCGACCGCAAGGACCGCCTGCAGGAGCAGTGGATGCAGCAGCAAGGCCTGGTCTCGCGCCAGCACCCGCCCAAGCATTTCCTTCCATCGAACTTCGGATTCGTGCGCGGCTGCGAGGTCGGCATGGGCTGGGGCATGCATCCGGTCACGCTGATCCAGCGCCAGCTCGACGCAGGCACACTGGTCGAGCTGCTGCCCGGCGCCGGAATGGACATGCCGCTGTACTGGGTGCACGCCCGCTCCGCCCAGGCAAGCCTGGAACGGCTGACCCAGTGCGTGATGGCGGCGGCCCGCCAGTGGCTGGTTCCTCCCCCGCCAGCGTGACGCGTCGTTGCTATCAAGTAAAGAGCAACCGTCGCCCGCGCATATTGGACAAGTGGCCTATTTCATTCAAAATACGAGGCCACCCGGCACCTGAACACCGCGGGTGGATCGGGTCCGCAGACCCGGCGGCCTGCAGGTAGCACCCGGCGTGCGGATTGCAGATTGCGCCAGCGGGTGCGCACCCCGCTGCAAACCCGCTCAACGCTATCAAAAATAGAGCTGACAGCGCCCGCCTATATTGCGCAAACGACGCATTTCACCTCAAAAAACGCCACGTCTGCCCGCAATGCCCGCATGGCGCCGTTCAACGGCAAGGTGGCAAGACCTGCGGCGTGGTGCCCATGGGCATGCAGATGCCAGTGACGGCGGCGACAACACACCCTGCGGCGGCGCGCAGAACTGCACCGCCCTGCCTTGCCGCCAGCGCCATGAAAGCCGGCGGCCGCCCCGCAGTTC
>NZ_ACQT01000083.1 GCF_000175235.1 Acidovorax delafieldii 2AN
CAGTGGCTGCAGCGCGGCGGGCGGCCCCCTTCGACCGCCCCCGCCTCGCAGCAGGGGCGCGGGGTGTCGAGCCAGCGATTGGCAAAAATATCGCCGTGCAGGCACAAAACGCCGGTACTGCCAGCGCGCTGGTGCAGGCCGTCCACGTTCTGCGTGATCAAGGTGAGGCGCCCCGGGTGCCGTTGTTGGAAGCGCGCCAGTGCCACATGGCCGGCATTCGGCAGCACGCCCGCGAGCAAGTCGCGCCGATGCTGGTACCAGTCCCACACCCGCTGGGGATGGGCGCGAAACCCCTCTTCGGTCGCCATGTCTTCGGGCCGGAACTGCGCCCAATACCCGGTCTGGGCTTCGCGAAAGGTGGGAACACCCGACTCAGCGCTCACACCGGCGCCCGTCAGCACGGCGACGTGCCGCGCCTGCTGTAGCCAGGACTGTACGGTTTCCAAGGAAGGTTCTTGCGCTTGTTTTTGTTCTTGCATGGGCCGACCTTTGATTCAACGCTCTGCCCCGCCCACCGCCGGCAAAAACCGCCGTGGACCTCGGCGGTGCCACCTGTGCCAGAACCACCCGCCGCATCGATTGCGCCAGTTTGGACCGGGGCAGGGAAACTGGTCTCACATCTGATTGCGCGGGTGCGCACAGCCCGGAGATCCGCCCTCTCACGGAGCTGCGTTCAGCGCGAGGCGGATCAGAACGCGCTCAGGACCGCTGGCGCAAAGCTTCGTACAGGCAGACGCCGCTGGCCACCGAGACGTTGAGGCTCTCGACAGCCCCTTTCATGGGAATGCTCACCAGTTCATCACAGGTCTTGCGCGTGAGCTGGCGCATGCCATCGCCCTCGGCCCCCAGCACCAGGGCCACGGGACCTTTCAGGTCCACCTGGTAAATGGTCTTGGGCGCGTCGTCGCTGGTGCCGATGCACCAGATGTTGCGTTCCTTGAGTTCGCCCAGCGTGCGCGCCAGGTTGGTGACCATGAAGTACGGCATGGTTTCGGCCGCGCCGCTGGCCACCTTGGCCACGGTGGCGTTGATGCCCACGGCGTGGTCCTTGGGGGCAATGACGGCGTGGGCACCCGCGCCATCGGCCACGCGCAGGCAGGCCCCCAGGTTGTGCGGGTCGGTCACACCGTCGAGCACCAGCAGGAGGGGCTGTTCAATGCCTGCGGCTTCGAGGTTTTCCAGCAATTCATCCAGCGAGGTGACCTGGGCCACGGGCTCCACGCGCGCGGCCACGCCCTGGTGGCCATGGCTGCCGGCGAGCTTGGCAATGCGCACGCTGTCGGCTTCGATGAGGCGGGCACCGGCCTCGCGGGCACGGTCGAGAAACTGGCGCATGCGCGCGTCGCGCCGCGTGGCCTCGTAATAAATCTCGATGATGGATTGGGGCGCGGTCTTCAGACGCACGCCCACGGCGTGAAAGCCGAAGAGAACTTTGGGGCTGGACATGGGGGGATTATCCGCTGGCGGCGGACATCGGCCCTAGAGAACTATCAATTTGATAGCTGCTAGCGCTTGATGGATAAGCACAAGAGCTCAAAAACACTCAAAAACCGGATTTCCCACCCATCGCAGTGCTGCCAACGAGCACTTCATACGACCCGCCCGGCTTCGATGGTGATGCGCCGCTCGCATTGCTCGGCAATGGCGCGGTCGTGGGTGACCAGCACCAGCGTGGTTCCCAACTCGCGGTTGAGCTCGAACATGAGCTTCATGATGGTTTCGCCGGTAGCGAAGTCGAGGCTGCCCGTGGGCTCGTCGGCCAGCAACACGGCCGGCTGCACCACAAAGGCCCGGGCCAGCGCCACGCGCTGCTGCTCACCGCCGCTCAGCACCTTGGGATAGTGCGAAAGGCGCTGGCCCAGCCCCACATGGGCCAGCATTTCGGCCGCTGCCTTGCGCGCATCGCGGCGGTTGGCCAGTTCAAGCGGCAGCATCACGTTTTCAAGCGCCGTGAGGTTTCCCATGAGCTGGAAACTCTGGAACACAAACCCCACCTTCTGGGCGCGCAGCGCGGCCCGGTCGTCCTCGCTCAGCGCGAACAGATCCTGGCCGTCCAGGCGCACCGTTCCGCGCGTGGGCGTGTCCAGCCCTGCAATGATGGATAGCAACGTGCTCTTGCCCGAGCCCGAGGCCCCCACGATGGCCACGGTTTCCCTGGGCGCCAGGCGGAAATCGATATCCCGCAGAATATCCAGCGTACCGGTGGAATCCGTCACCGACTTGAAGACATGCTCGACAGCAATGATGGGCGTGGCGGGTGGCGGGACAGGTTCGGACATGAAAGGCTGTTTATTGTGATTTGCGATCTGCATCGGCGCCACTTTATCCTGACCACCGCGGCCGGCACGTTGACGGGGCTTTGCGCTCCTGCCGCCATGGCGCAGCAGGCGGGCAAGGCACAGGCGCCCGCCCGCGAGGCGCGGCGCATTCTGGTGCTGGGCGATTCACTCAGCGCCGAATATGGCCTGGCGCGCGGCACCGGCTGGGTGGCCCTGCTGGAAAAACGCCTGGCCCAGGAAAAGATAGCGGCCAGCGTGGTGAACGCCAGCGTGAGTGGAGAAACCACTTCGGGCGGGCGCTCGCGCCTGGCGGCGCTGCTGGCCCAGCACCAACCCAGCGTGGTGGTGCTGGAACTGGGCGGCAACGACGCCTTGCGCGGGCTGCCGCTCAAGAACACCCAGGAGAATCTGGCGTGGATGGTGGAGACCGCCCAGAAGGCCGGCGCCAAGGTGCTGTTGGTGGGAATGCAGGTGCCGCCGAACTATGGCACCGACTATGCCAATCGCTTTACTGCCACTTTTGCCGATGTGGCCAAGGCCCGCAAGGTGGCCCTGGTGCCTTTCTTTCTCAAGGGTGTAGCCGACGGCACCGACCCCACCCGGCTCTTTCAGCCCGACCGCATCCATCCGCGTGCGGAGGCGCATCCCCAGATGCTGGCCAATGTGTGGCCCGAACTGCAAAAACTGTTGCGCTGAAGCCGTCGGGCTCCAACGCTCCCCTGGCCGCAGCGCTGCATCGGCATGCACCGCCGGTCACTGACCTTCTACGCACCGGTTGCAACGTTAAGCGCCACGGGGTAAGGCGAGTTCACCGCGAAACGCCCGGCACTCCAAGCGATGGCCGAGCGCCCCTCCAAAGGGAATGAAGCACGCTGTCCTGGTGCGAAAACTCCAGCGCACCTGCCCACGCAGATGCGCGATTGCCTTCAGCTACCGGCCGGCTCCGCAGGCCCGGCAGGGGGAACATCCCCAGGCCCGGCGGGTGTGCCGGCGTCATGCGGCTCATCGGGCCTGCGCTCGCTTTTGGCCTTGAGCTTCTCTTCTTTTTTCTTCTTTTTAGCGAGTTCTCGCTGGCGCTTTTCGTATCCGTAGTTGGGTGTTGCCAAGGTGTTTGCTTCCTAAAATTGAGACCCACTGTAACAGTTCGCCCTGCGGCACCCTTCAAACCGGGGCTGGCGGCGGTGATGCCACAGCCCCCCGGTAGGCGTGCCAGCTGGCATGCCCCAGCAACGGCCCCGCGAGCAGCAGGCCGGCGCCCCACAGCCATAGCGATACAGCCACGACAAGGCTGATCAGCAGGCCCCAGAGCAGCATCACGGCGGTGTTCTCAATCACCACCCGCATGCTGGTGATACCGGCCGTGAGCGCATCGGTATCGCGGTCGAGGATCATGGGGATGGACACCACCGAGATCGAAAACACCAGCGCGGCAAACACCCCGCCCACGGCCATGTAGACGGCGACAAAGCCCCAGTTGCTCGGGTTGAAGATGGCCTCCATGACGCCCGTGGTCGACGGCATTCCGGTGTTGAAGAACACTGCGAACACCACCAGCGACGCCCTGCCCCACAACAGCTCCAGCACCACCAGCACCAGGACGAGCATGCCCATGCTGCCCATGTGCGCGTCCCAGCAGGTGATGGATTGCCCCAGGTCGGGGGGCTGCCCGGCCTCACGGCGCCGGCTGGTGTCATACAGGCCCATGGCCAGAAACGGCCCGAGCAGCAGGCAGCCGCTGGCCAGCGACATGGTGTATTCGGGCCGCGTGCGGAACACCCATCCCAGCACGAGCGCCATGCCCCAGAACCACGCGCCGTAAAACAGCGCGCTGCCGGGCGCAGCCATCACGTCATGCAGCCCTCTGCGCAGCCAGCGAAACGGGTCGCCCAGGCGCAAGGGGTTCAGCGTGATGGCACTGACGGCAATGGGAGGAAGCTCTGCTGCGGGTGGTGCGGACATGGCGGTGCGGGCAAGAAGGGTGGTGACGCCAAAGGAAGCGGTCTCCACCTTCGGCAAGCCCCACACTAAGCCACCTGGGCGCCCGGCGCCACTAAGGAAACTACCAACGCTGCCGCTGCATTGCGGTCCGCCGCGCGCTCACGCCGTGCCGAATGCCCCATGCAGGGCTTGCTGCAAATCCTGGCGCAGGTCTTCCAAGGCCTCCAGCCCCACCGAGAAGCGCACCAGCGTTCCCGGCCGCAGGTGCGGCACCGGCCGCGAGCGCATGGCCGACAGCTGGTACGGCACCACCAGGCTCATGGGGCCGCCCCAGCTGTACCCCAGCTTGAACAGGCGCAGGGCGTCGCAGAAAGCATCCACCTGCGCCTGGCCGTGGCGCGCGTCCATCACCACGCTGAAAAGGCCGGCCGCCGCGCCCTCGCCGGCATTCGCCGCACCACACAGGCCCTGCCAGTGGGCATAGCCCGGCGAGCCGGGCAGCGCCGGATGCAGCACCTGTGCCACGGCGGGCTGCTCCTGCATCCACAGTGCAAGCTGGCGCGCAGCCACGTCATGCGCGCGATAGCGCAGGCCCACACTGGGCAGGGCCCGCAGCACGGCCTCGGCATCGTTGGCGCCAACGCCCAGCCCAAGTCGCATATGGGTGAGCTTGATCTTCATGTGCAGCGCCGGGTCGCGCGTGATGACGCTGCCCATCAGCACATCGCCGCCGCCGCTGGGGTACTTGGTGAGTGCGTGCACGGAGATATCGACCGCTAGGCTGCCGCTGCCGTCGCCTGCCAGATCGAAGGGCGCGAACGCCAGGCCTGCGCCCCAGGTGTTGTCGAGCGCTGTGACCACGCCGCGCTCGCGGCAGATGCGCACTTGCTCGCACAGATCGGGAAACTCCAGCGTTACCGACCCCGGCGCCTCCAGCCACACGAGCCGCGTGGCCGCAGTGATGCGTGCGGCCAGGTCCGCTGGATCGAGCGGGTCGTACAGCACATGGCGAACGCCAAAGCGTGCCAGCTCCCCCTGCGCAAGGTCCTTGCCAGGCCCGTAGGCGTTGTCGGGAATCAGGACTTCATCGCCCGGCCCGAGCAAGGCCAGGGCGACGTTGGCGATGGCGGCCAGCCCGCTGGGTACAAGCACGCATTGCAGCCCGCCCTCCAGCGCACACAAACGCTCTTCCAGAATGAACGTGGTTGGCGTGCCATGCAACCCGTAGGTGTAGCCGCTTTTGTCCTTCCACTCGCGGGACCGCATCGCGGCCACGTTGGGAAAAATGACCGTAGACGCTTTGAACACCCCGGGCTGGGGGGCCAGGAAACCAGCGGGCGGGATGTAGGGGTGGTGGACGATGCGGGTCTCAGGCGCGAGGACGGGTGGTTCTTTCATGTCCGGCATGGTAGCGCCCCTGCCGGAATCCTGCGGGAGCGCTCAGTTGCAGCGGGGCACTACACAACCATGGCCCGGAACTGCCCCCCTCCGCGTATTGCCCCGCTGAACACAGCCCCATTCCAGGGCCCACACCCTCAACTGGTGACCTTGAGATTGTTCGTCACCGAGACCACGCCCTTCACACCCTTGGCGATGGCTTCGGCACGGTCGCGCGCGCCGGCGTTGGGCGCGGGGCCATTGAGCGTGACTGCGCCCGCTCGGGTGTCCACGTCGATCTTGATCGCGCTGAGGTCGGGATCCTTGGCCAGGCCCGCCGACACCTGCGCTGTGATGGCGGCATCGTCCATGGTGGCCATGGCAGAGTTGCCCGCATCCTGGGCGCCAGCCTGCGCCTTGGCGGCCCCCTCTTCCACCTTGGTTTCCACATTTTTCAGTGCTTTTTCAGCCTTGGCCTGTGCATCAGCGGCCGCCTGCTCGGTCTTCTGCACGGCTGAATCGAGCTTCTGACCCACGGTGGTGTCTTCCTGGCGGTTGCAGGCGGCCAGGCCAAACGCCATGGTGCTGACGGCCAAAATGGCCCAGATGCGGGATGGGCTACCGTGTGGGGTGACAGGGTTTTTCATATGCAGGCTCCTTCCAGATTGACGATGCAGTGAATGTAGAGACTGCTTTGTCCACCGCGGGTCGGACGCAGCCGAAGCCTCTGTAGGACAACATCGTCGCTGCGCGTGGTCGCCAACCGCAGCATGCACCCCTCGGCCATGGCTGCCGGGGCGCCGCCGCGCGGCAGCGGCGACAATCGCCGCATGACTCTGCACGCACTGTCCCGATGGCTTCCATTTCTGGCCTGGCCCCGCCCCGACAGGGCCCTGCTCAAGGGCGAGTTCTGGGCGGGCATGACCGTGGGGCTGATGCTGGTGCCGCAGGGCGTCGCCTATGCGGCGCTGGCGGGAATGCCCCTTGTGACAGGCATCTATGCCTCGCTGGTTCCGGCGCTCGTGGCGGTGATGTTCAGCTCGTCCACGCGCCTGGGCGTGGGCCCCACGGCGCTCACCAGCCTGCTGATCGGCGCCTCGCTCTCGGGCCTTGCAGAGCCGGGGAGCGCACAGTGGGTGGCCCTGGCCGCGTGGATGGCCATCCTCGCCGGGCTGGTGCAGCTGGTCATGGGGATCGCCCGCTTCGGCTGGCTTCTCAACCTGGTGACTTCACCGGTGCTCAACGGTTTCACGCAAGCTGCCGCATTGCTGATCCTCTCGTCCCAGCTGGCTGCGCTGACGGGGCTGCGTTCCGACCTGGGCGCCTTGTGGACCACGCCGTCGCTCGGCCACTTCGATCTCACGGCCGCGGCTTTCGGCTTCGGCAGCCTGGCCTTGCTGATGGCTGCGCGGCGCCTGCGCCCGGGTTTCCCGGCCGCCATCGTGGTGCTGGCGGCTGCGGCCGCTGTCAGCTGGGCCATTGGCTACGCGGATGCGGACGGCGCCGTGGTGGGCGCCCTGCCTGCGGGCCTGCCCAGCCTTTACTGGCCCGGCACCCTGCCCTGGACCAGCTTTGGCGCGCTGGTGATGCCGGTGCTGGTGGTGACCCTGGTGAGTTTTCTGGAGACGGCATCGAGCGCCAAGGTCGACAGCCAGCGCTCGGGCGAGCGCTGGAACGAAAACCAGGACCTGATCGGCCAGGGCCTGGCCAAGATCAGCAGTGGCCTGTGCGGCAGCTTCGCCACCAGTGCGTCGTTCTCCCGCTCCGCCATCAACCTCTACGCCGGGGCACGCAGCGGCTGGGCCACCGTGTTCGCGATCGGCCTGGTGCTGGCTGCGTTGCTGTGGCTCACTCCGGCGCTCTACCATGTGCCGCAGTCGGTGCTGGCGGCGGTGGTGGTGACCGCCGTCACCAGCCTCATCAAGCCGGGCACTTTTGTGCGGCTGTGGCGCATTTCGCGCGTCGAAGCAGTGGTCTCGGGCATCACGTTCGGCCTCACGCTCGCCACGGCGCCCCGCATGTACTGGGGCGTGCTGGTGGGCCTGCTGGTGAACCTGAGCCATTTCCTCTACCAGCGGCTGCATCCGCGCATCATCGAGGTGGGCATGCACCCCGATGGCAGCCTGCGCGACCGCCACCTCTGGCAACTGCCGCCCCTGGCACCCCACGTGCTGGCGCTGCGCATGGACGCCGAGCTCGACTTTGCCTCCGCCAGCGCGCTGGAGCGGCGGGTGATGGACCACCTGGGCACGCACCCCGATGTGGTGCACGTGTGCCTGCTGGCCCAGCCCATCAACCGCATCGACGTGACGGGCGTGGAGACGTTCGCGCAGATCCTCTCCACCCTGCGAAGCCGCGCCGGCACCCTGCACCTGAGCGGGCTCAAGCTGCCCGTTGAACGGGTGCTGCGCCGCGCCGGCCTGCTCGAACCCGGCGCGGCGCTGGCCTTGTACCGCACCGACGCGGAAGCCCTGCGGGCGTTGCGGCAGGCGCCCGACGCCACGGCCGAGAGCGCGGTTTCGCCAGCAATAAGGGCCGCAACGCCCGGGGCGGCTGATACACTCGCAGGCTCCTGAAGGCCCTGCAAATTCGTGTCTGATTCGGCTTCCCACATCGTAGACCTGCGCGACCTGCGCCTGGACACTGCGCACGCCCTGGTCGCCCAGGCCAGCGGAAGCGAGGCCGCTCTCCAGCGCGAACGGCCTTCGCGCTATCTGCAGAGTCTGATCGACGGGCTGTGCGAGCTCTCGCTCAAGGACCCCCTTACCGGGCTGGCCAATCGGCGCCACTTCCGCGCGGTGCTCGAGCGCGAAATCGACCGCGTGACCCGCTCAGGCGAGGCGGCGCTGCTGCTGATGCTCGACATCGACCATTTCAAGCAGATCAACGACACCCACGGCCACCTTGCCGGCGATGTGGTGCTGCAATCGGTGGCGCGCACCTTGAACGCCTGCATTCGCCCCATGGACACCCTCGCGCGCTACGGCGGCGAAGAGTTCGCTGTGGTGCTGCCAGCTTGCCAGGCGGGCTTTGGCAAGGTGGTGGCCGAACGCATCCGCCGCGCCGTGGCCAACACACCGGTGCGCATTTCGCCGTCGGTGGAAGTCCAGGTCACGATCAGCATCGGCGGGGCGTTCGCCATGCAGTGGATCCGATCCACCACACTGCTGTGGACCGATCGGGCAGACCACCAGTTGTACACCGCGAAATCCCTGGGCCGCAATTGCGTGAGCATCGAGGAGCAACCCGACAGCACGGTCAGTGCCGAAGAAAAAAGCCTCTTGTTTGGCCCGCTCTACACGCCGTCCGGCTGGGGCGATCTGCCCCCGCTGGACCCCGCAGGCAGCGTCTACTGAAAGTGATGAGATGAACGACGCGCTGTCCCCCCAACCGACCAACCCGGCCGCCACCGTGCCGCCCGCACCGCCCGTATCCGCGGCCGGAGGGGGTGCGCGCATCATCGCCATCACCAGCGGCAAGGGCGGCGTGGGCAAGACCTTCGTCTCCGCCAACCTGGCGGCCGCCCTCACCCGCCGCGGCCAGCGCGTGCTGGTCCTTGATGCGGACCTGGGTCTGGCCAATCTCGACGTGGTGCTCAACCTGCACCCCAAGATCACGCTGCACGACGTGTTCACCGGCAAGGCATCGCTGGACGACGCCATCATCCAGGCGCCTGGCGGCTTCTCGGTGCTGCTTGCCGGATCGGGCATGGTCGAGTACTCGCGCCTGACGCCCGAGGTGCGCAACCAGTTCCTCAACGTGATCCAGGCGATCACCCCCAATTACGACGTGGTGCTGCTCGACACGGGGGCTGGCATTTCCGACGTGGTGCTGTTCTCGATTTCGCTGGCCTCCGAGGTGCTGATCGTGGCCACGCCCGAGCCCACCTCGCTCACCGATGCCTACGCGGCCATCAAGGTGCTGGCCATGCAGCAAAAGCGCCAGCATGTGCGCATGATCATCAACCAGGCTGCACGGCCAGGCGATGGGCGCGCCATCACCAGCCAGCTGCAGCAGGTGCTGGACCGTTTCGTGAGCACCGAGTCGGGCCGCGCCATGCGCCTGATCCACATGGGCGACATACCGGCCGACCCGTCGGTACGCGATGCGGTCATGCGGCGCCAGCTGTTGCTGCTGCAGATGCCCGGCTGCCCTGCGGCGCTGGCGATTGCCCAGCTGGCCAACAAGATCGAATCCACGCTGCTGGTGCCCGCCGCGTGAGGTCGGCCCCGGTGGCGCCCGGCGCCGACCAGTGGCCCGGCGCTGCCCCAGGAGGTCTGCCGTGAACACTGTCCTGAACATCTCCTGCTACAAATTCGTGCCGCTGCCCGATGCCAAGGCCTTGCGCGACCTGTTGCACGAGCGCGCCCTGGCCGCTGCGCTCAAGGGCACCATCCTGCTGGCACACGAGGGCATCAACATGTTCCTGGCCGGCCCTGCGCCGGCCGTGCGCGGTTTTGTCGACGCCCTGCGCACGGATCCGCGCTTTGCCGATCTGGCGCCGAAGGAAAGCTGGTCGGACTCCGTGCCGTTCCGCAAGATGCTGGTCAAGGTCAAGCGCGAGATCATCCGCATGGACCATCCTGCGATCCAGCCCTCGCAGGGCCGGGCACCGGCCGTCACGCCCGCCACCCTGCATCGGTGGCTGGCCCAGGGCCATGACGACGAGGGCCGCCCGGTGGTGACGCTGGACACGCGCAACGCCTTCGAGGTGGATGAAGGCACGTTCGACCATGCCATCGACTGGCGCATCGGCAAATTCACCGAATTTCCACCCGCCCTGCGGGCCCACAAGGACGATCTGGCCGACAAGACGGTGGTGAGCTTCTGCACGGGCGGCATCCGCTGCGAAAAGGCCGCCATCCTGATGCGCGAGGAAGGCCTCACGCATGTCTACCAGCTCGAGGGCGGCATCCTCAAATACTTCGAGGAAACCGACGGCGCACACTACCACGGCGGCTGCTTCGTGTTCGACGAGCGCCACACGCTGGGCACCGACCTGGCCGCCAGCCCCGCACCGGGCCACGCTGGCAATGCTATTGATAAGTGAGCTGCTTGCGCACGCTGCATAAGCGCTGCAGGCATATTTTACCCAAAATCCGCTTCCACCACCCTCCACGCATCAACCCTCCGGCACCGGCGTCGGCGTCGGCGCTGGCTCCGCGCCGCCTCAGGGCTTGAAGCGGTGCGCGGGCAAGGGGATGAACTCGGTTTCGCCGGGCACCTGGCCCATCTGGCCGCTCTCCCAATCGCTGGCCGCCTGCACGATGCGCTCCTTGCGGCTCGCGACAAAGTTCCACCATATGTGGCGCGGCGCGTCGAGGGGCGCGCCACCCACCACCATCAGCCGAGCGGCCGCAGCACCGGCCCGCAAACGCGCGGGTGCACCCGGCTGCAGCACGGCCATGGCCTGCGCTTCGAGCGGCTGGCCATCCAGCTCCACCGCCGCGTCCACGGCATACACGGCCATTTCAGGGGCCAGGGCCGGCAGTTCAAGAAAGCCCCCCGCGGGCAGCAGTACATCGAGGTAGAGGGTGGGCGACATCGTGGCCACGGGCGAGGTCACGCCAAACGCCGAGCCGATCAGCACCCGCACCGTGGCATCGGCCACCCTGCACTGCACCAGGGCGCTGGCAGGCGTGTGCGTGAAAGACGGCGGGCAGTCCTCCTGCGCCAGAGGCAACGCTGCCCACAGCTGGATGCCGTGGTTGACGTAGCTGGTGTCTGCAAGCGCTGGCGGGCGCCGCTCGGAGTGCACGATACCGCGCCCCGCGGTCATCCAGTTGATGGCGCCGGGCTCGATTTGCTGCACGCTGTCCAGGCTGTCGCGGTGCAGGATGGCGCCCGAGAAAAGATAGGTGACGGTGGCCAGTCCGATATGGGGGTGCGGCCGCACGTCGTATTCGTCCGAGGGCTGCACGGTCACGGGGCCGAAGTGGTCGAAGAACAGAAAGGGCCCCACCGATTGCCTCTGCACGGACGGGAGCAGCCGGCGCACGGTGAAGCCGCCGCCCAGGTCCTTGATGTGCCCGCGCAGCATGAGGGCCGGGCCGCTCATGCCATGCGCTCCACGGTGGTGGTGATTTCGGTGGTGACCACCGTCATGAGCTTGTGCACCGGGCATTTGTGCGCCACCGCCTGCAACTCCTGCAGCTGGGCGTCGGTGAGATCGCCGCTGATCTGCATGCGCGCCGCCAGCCGGTAGGTGCCCGCCCGCTCACCCGAAGCATCACGCTCGATCACCGTGCGCACGTCGTTCACCGGAATGCCCTTTCGGCGCGCATACCAGAGCACGGTGAGCGCCTTGCACGACCCCAGAGCCGCGTCGTACAGGTCGTGCGGATTGGGGCCGGCGTCCTCACCGCCCTCCTCGGCGGTGCCATCCACCACGAGAGAGTGGCTGCGGATGGCCAGGGTCTGTGCCATGGGTGTGGTAACGATGCGGTTGAGTTCAATGCTCATCAGAAGCTCCTGCGAAAGGGGAACAATCTATCAGGCGCCCAGGCGCGCGGCAATTGCAGCCACCCGCTGGCCCAGCAGCCGGCCGGTTTCGAGGTCGCCGGGAAACATCTCGGCCGCCGACGCGTCGGACGGCGACTGGGCCATCACCCCGGTGAATGCGCCCGTCCAGTTCACGTCATTGCGCGTGGCTGCCTTGGTGTTGGCGGGCAGTAGGCCGGCCCCCACCCACAGTCCGCCGTGCTGCATGGCCAGATGGAACAGGTAGTCGAGCGTGACCTGCTTGTCGCCATTGGTGCTGGCGCTGTTGGTGAAGCCCGCGAAAAGCTTGTCTTTCCAGGCCTGGCTGTACCAGGGCCGCGACGAGGCATCGGCAAACTTCTTGAACTGCCAGCTGGGGCCGCCCATGTAGGTGGGCGCCCCCAGGATGATGGCCCGTGCGTCCAGCAGCGTTTCCCAGCCGCCGTCGGGCAGTTGGCCTTCCGCATCGATCGCCACGAGCTCGGCGCCGGCACCATCGGCCACGGCCTGGGCCAGGCGCTGGGTGTGGCCGTAGCCCGAGTGATAAACCACTGCAATCAGGGACATGAACGAAACTTTCTGAACAGGAAGTGAAAGTATCGCAGTCTGCCACTTGCCGCGGCCTGCCGTCTGACGGCGCGGCCGCCAGCCGCAGGAAACGGCTGGCACCTGCCCACCTCAGCGCGCTGCGCGCTGGCCGTCGACGCTCCAGGCTCCCGCACCGAATGCGGTCAGTGCCAGCAGGCCGCCCACGATGGCGATGTTCTTGTAGAACATCAGTTGCACGACCATTTGCTGAGCCTCTGGCACCGACCAGTAGGCATGGAAGAAGAAACTGGCCACCAGCGTGAAGAAGGCCAGCACCAGCGCGGCAAAGCGCGTGCCAAAGCCAACGATGAGCGCAAGGCTGCCCACCACTTCGACCACCGCGGCCACGGCCGCCGCCACGGTGGGCAGGGGCATCCCCACCGACGAGATGTACCCCACCGTTCCGGCAAACCCGGTGATCTTGCCAATGCCCGCGGGCAGAAACATCACGGCGAACAGCAGACGGGAAACCAGGGCCAGGGGATTTTGCAAAGAGGAAAGCATGGTCAGCTCCTTAACAGGGTGAAGAAAAAGCAAGGACAAAAAAATGAAAAGGCAAAAAGGCCGAAAGCAGCGACGTTGCCGGGGCACAGGCCGTCAGGCCGCCAGGTCGAACACCAGCACCTCGGCGTCGCGCCCATCGGTGAGCGCAAGAGACGCCTCGTTTTCCAGCAACGCGGCATCGCCGGCCGCCAGCGGCTGGCCATTGACGCGCAGCGCGCCGCGCACCAGGTGCACATAGGTCTTGCGCGCAGGGTCCAGCGGGCGCTCCACGGCTTCGGTGCCCTCCAGCAGCCCCGCATACACCGACGCATCGGCGTGCACGGTCACCGAGCCCTGCGCGCCATCGGGCGAAGCCACCAGCCGCAGCGCACCGCGCTTGTCGGCGGCCGCGAACGTCTTTTGCTCGTAGCTGGGCGCAATGTCCTGCACGTTGGGCAGGATCCAGATCTGCAGGAAATGCGTGGTTTGGCCCGCAGCGTGGTTGAATTCACTGTGCGTCACGCCAGTGCCCGCGCTCATGCGCTGGACATCCCCCGGCGGTATGCCTTTCACGTTGCCCATACTGTCCTTGTGGGCCAGCTCGCCCGACAGCACGTAGCTGATGATCTCCATGTTGCGGTGGCTGTGGGTGCCAAAGCCGGTGCCCGGTGCGATGCGGTCCTCATTGATGACACGCAGGTTGCCAAAGCCCATGTGGCGCGGGTCGTAATACCCCGCGAACGAAAAGCTGTGGAAGGAATTGAGCCAGCCATGGTCGGCGTGGCCCCGGTCTTGCGATTTACGAACAGTCAGCATGGTGATTGCTCCTTTCAAGACTCCACTGTAGGCAGCAGCGGGCCGTCGCGGGGGCAGCCGGATTGTCGGTATCGTTCAAAATATCTGAACCGTCATTTCCGCACCGCTGCCATGCCCCACGCCTACGACGTCCTGACCCCCGACAGCCTCGCCATGCTACAGGTGATTTCCGAAGCTGGCAGCTTTGCGGCTGCAGCGCGCCAGCTGGGCCTGGTGCCCAGCGCGCTCACCTACCGCGTGCGCCAGATCGAGGACGCCCTGGACGTGCTGCTCTTCGACCGGGCCGCCCGCCAGGCCCGCCCCCACCGAGGCCCGGGCGCCAGAACCTGCTGCGCGAAGGAACGCGGCTGCTGCGCGAGATCGACGCCGTGGCCAACCGCGTGCGCCGCGTCGCCACCGGGTGGGAGCCCCAGCTCACGATTTCGGTGGACGGCGTGGTCTCGCCCCACACCATGCTGGAGCTGGTCGAAGCCTTCTATGCCATGGCCCCGCCCACCCATCTCAAGCTGCGCGACGGCATCATGACCGGCACCCTCGAGGCCCTCACGTCGGGCCATGCCGACCTCGCCATCGGCGTGTCGGCGCAGGGCTCGAACGTGGCCGGACTGCAGCAGGGCCCGCTGGGCGACCTGCTGTTCATTTACGTGGTTGCGCCCCACCATCCGCTGGCGTCCGTGCCCGAGCCCATCACCGACGCCACGCTGCTGCAGCACCGCGCCGTGGCGGTGGCCGACTCTGCGTCGCGCGGCGGCGCCACCATGGGCCTGCTGGGCGGCCAGGACGTGCTCACTGTGGACACCATGCAGGCCAAGGTGCAGGTGCAGTTGCGCGGCCTGGGTGGCGGGTTCCTGCCCGAGCCCATGGTGCGCCCCTATCTCGAGGCTGGCCGCCTGGTGGCACGCCGCGTGGCGCGGCCCGAGCGCAGTATCCGCATGCACTACGCCTGGGGCGGGCCCGGCTTCACGGCGCCGGGGCGCGCCCTGCAATGGTGGCTGACCCAATTGCAAAGCCCCGCCACGCGCCGCGCCCTGCTGGAAAACCACCATCATTTCTGACTGCCGGCAAGGCGCCAGGCGTGTAGAGTGGCCCATGTCAGATTTTTCCAGCCGTCCGTTTCCGAAAGGCATTCCATGACCTCCCCTGCCAAACGCTCCGCCCAACGGCTTCGACGCCCCAGCGCCTCCGCAACCACCCGCACGCAATCCCCCTCTGCCCCGGCTGCGGGTGCCTCGCGCCATTTCGCCATCATTGGCGCGGGCATGGCGGGCGTGGTCTGCGCGCGCACGCTGGTGCAGGCGGGCCACCGCGTCACCGTGTTCGAAAAATCGTCCCACGCGGGCGGGCGCACCACCACCATCCAGTCGCCCTTTGGCGGCTTCGATGCCGGCGCCCAGTATTTCACCGTCCGCGATCCGCGCTTTGCCCAGGCGCTCGACACCGTTCCGGGCGTGTGCAGGCCCTGGAGCGCCAACGCCGTGCGCGTGCTCGACGCCGCAGGCCGCGTGGCGG
>NZ_ACQT01000082.1 GCF_000175235.1 Acidovorax delafieldii 2AN
TATTTAGGCAGAAAAGGAACTTGCCATGTCCAAGCAAAAAATCCGCATCCGCCTGAAGGCTTTCGATTACAAGCTGATCGACCAGTCCGCTGCCGAGATCGTCGACACCGCCAAGCGCACCGGCGCCATCGTCAAGGGCCCCGTGCCCCTGCCCACGCGCATGAAGCGTTTCGACATCCTGCGCTCGCCGCACGTCAACAAGACGTCGCGCGATCAGCTTGAAATCCGCACACACCAGCGTCTGATGGACATCGTGGACCCTACGGACAAGACCGTGGACGCCCTGATGAAGCTCGACCTGCCCGCTGGCGTGGACGTCGAAATCAAGCTGCAGTGATGTAGTAACGGCTGCTGCGAGGTGGGCCCGCCCGGCTTGCAGTGACTGAAATAACGCGAACTTGCTTGAAAAAGCGGTTCGCGTTATACTTTAGGGCTTCGCTCGATTTTCGCCTTTCAAAGGGCGTGCGTCGGCGGAGTTTTATTAACCTTCTTTCATACACGCAAGTGAAAGCTTGCGGAAACGCTGCAGCCAATTGAAGTTGTGGCGGTGGAAGTTTTGGAGAAAACCAATGAGTCTGAGCAACTCCCTCGGGTTGCTGGGTCGCAAAGTGGGCATGATGCGTCTGTTCACCGATGATGGGGACGCAGTGCCTGTCACGGTGGTGGATGTGTCCAACAACCGCGTTACCCAGGTCAAAACCCAAGAGAACGATGGCTACGTGGCCCTGCAGGTCACGTTCGGTTCGCGCAAGGCATCTCGCGTGACCAAGCCAGAAGCCGGCCACCTTGCCAAGGCGGGTGTGGAAGCCGGTGAAATCATCCAGGAATTCCGCGTGACCGCTGAAACCGCCGGCAAGTACGCCGCTGGTGCGGCTGTGCCCGTGGCGGATGTGTTTGCCGTGGGCCAGAAGGTCGACGTGCAAGGTACCTCGATCGGTAAGGGCTACGCCGGTACCATCAAGCGCCACAACATGAGCTCGCAGCGCGCATCGCACGGTAACAGCCGTTCGCACAACGTGCCTGGCTCGATCGGTATGGCACAAGACCCCGGTCGCGTGTTCCCCGGCAAGCGCATGACGGGCCACCTCGGCGACGTCACCAAGACCACGCAAAACCTCGATGTCATCCGCATCGACGAAGCGCGTCAACTGCTCTTGATCAAGGGCGCGATTCCGGGCTCCAAGGGTGGGTTCGTGACCGTGCGTCCCGCTGTCAAGGCCAAAGCCTCCAAAGGAGCGAACTAATGCAGCTCGAACTCCTGAATGACCAGGGCCAGGCCGCTTCGAAGTTTGAAGCCCCTGAAACCGTGTTCGGTCGTGAATACAACGAAGATCTGGTGCACCAGATCGTGGTGGCCTACCAGGCCAACGCCCGCCAAGGCACGCGCGCCCAGAAGGACCGCGAGCAAGTCCGTCACTCGACCAAGAAGCCTTTCAAGCAAAAGGGTACGGGTAACGCACGTGCGGGTATGACCTCCTCGCCTCTGTGGCGCGGGGGCGGTCGCATCTTCCCGAATCTGCCTGAAGAAAACTTCACGCAGAAGATCAACAAGAAGATGTACCGCGCCGGCATGTCTGCGATCCTGTCGCAGCTCGCCCGTGAAGGCCGTCTGGCCGTGGTGGATTCGCTCAAGCTCGAATCGCCCAAGACCAAGGTCCTCGCTGACAAGTTCAAGGCGATGAACCTGCAATCGGTGATGGTGATTGCCGATGAAGTGGACGAAAACCTGTACCTGGCCTCGCGCAATCTGGTGAACGTGCTCGTCGTTGAGCCCCGTTACGCCGATCCCGTGTCGCTGGTGCGTTTCAAGAAAGTGCTCGTCACCAAGGGTGCAATCGACAAACTCAAGGAGATGTTCGCATGAGCACACTCAAGTTTGACGAAGATCGTCTGATGCAGGTTCTGGTCGCTCCCATCGTGTCTGAAAAGGCCACTATGGTTGCCGAAAAGTCCAATGCTGTGACGTTCAAGGTGCTGCAGAACGCTACCAAGCCAGAAATCAAGGCCGCTGTGGAATTGATGTTCAAGGTCGAGGTCAAGGGCGTCTCTGTGGTGAACACCAAAGGCAAGACCAAGCGTTTTGGCAAGACTGTGGGCCGCCGTGACAACGTGCGCAAGGCCTATGTCACGCTGCAACCAGGTCAAGAGCTGAACCTGTCCGGGGAGGCTGCGTAATCATGGCTGTCGTAAAACTGAAACCCACCTCGCCTGGCCAACGTGCCGTGGTGAAGGTCACGCGTGACCACCTGTACAAGGGTGAAGCTTACGCCCCCCTGCTGGAGCCCCAGTTCCAGAAGGCCGGCCGTAACAACAACGGTCACATCACGACGCGCCACAAGGGCGGCGGTCACAAGCACCACTACCGCGTGGTGGACTTCAAGCGCAACAAGGATGGCATTCCCGCCACCGTCGAGCGCGTGGAGTACGACCCCAACCGCACGGCCCACATCGCTTTGGTGTGCTATGCCGACGGCGAGCGTCGCTACATCATCGCTCCCCGTGGTCTGGAAGCCGGCGCAACACTGATGAGCGGTTCGGAAGCCCCGATCCGCGCAGGCAACACGCTGCCGATTCGCAACATTCCCGTGGGTTCGACCATCCACTGCATCGAGCTCAAGCCCGGTGCCGGTGCCCAGATCGCCCGCTCGGCAGGTGCTTCGGCAACGCTGCTGGCCCGCGAAGGCATCTACGCCCAGGTGCGCATGCGCTCGGGTGAAGTGCGCAAGATCCACATCGAATGCCGCGCCACCATTGGTGAAGTGGCCAACGAAGAACACAGCCTGCGCCAACTGGGCAAGGCCGGTGTGAAGCGCTGGATGGGTATTCGTCCAACGGTTCGCGGCGTGGCCATGAACCCTGTGGATCACCCTCACGGTGGTGGCGAAGGCCGCACCGGCGAAGGCCGCCATGCAGTCGATCCTTGGGGCAATCTGACCAAGGGTTATCGCACCCGTAACAACAAGCGCACACAGATCATGATCGTGTCGCGTCGCAAGAAGTAAGGGGTAACAGATGACTCGCTCTCTCAAAAAGGGTCCATTTGTTGACCATCACTTGCTGGCCAAGGTCGAAAAGGCCGTCGCCACCAAGGACAAGAAACCAGTCAAGACCTGGTCGCGTCGCTCCATGGTTCTGCCCGAGTTCATCGGTCTGACCATTGCCGTGCACAACGGCAAGCAGCACGTGCCTGTCTACGTTACCGACCAGATGGTGGGCCACAAGCTGGGCGAATTCGCCCTGACGCGCACCTTCAAGGGTCACCCCGCGGACAAAAAAGTCCAGAAGAAATAAGGAACGACCATGTCTGAAACACGTGCAGTCCTCCGGGGCGTCCGTCTGTCGGTCGACAAGGGCCGTCTGGTCGCTGACCTGATCCGCGGCAAGAAGGTGGACCAGGCTCTGAACATCCTGACGTTCACGCAGAAAAAAGCTGCTGGCATCGTCAAGAAGGTTCTGGAATCGGCAATCGCCAATGCAGAACACAACGATGGCGCTGACATCGACGAACTGAAGGTCAAGACCATCTACGTCGAACAAGGCACCACGCTCAAGCGCTTCACCGCGCGCGCCAAAGGCCGCGGCAATCGCATCAGCAAGCCCACGTGCCATGTGTACGTGACGGTTGGTAACTGAGGCCAAGGAAGACTATGGGACAGAAAATCCATCCTACCGGCTTCCGCCTTGCGGTCAGCCGCAACTGGGCCAGCCGCTGGTACGCAAGCAACCGTGACTTCGCCGGCATGCTGGCCGAAGACATCAAGGTGCGCGAATACCTGAAGGCCAAGCTGAAGAACGCCGCCGTCTCGCGCATCCTGATCGAGCGCCCCGCCAAGAACGCCCGCATCACCATTTACTCGGCACGTCCGGGCGTGGTGATCGGCAAGAAGGGCGAAGACATCGAGAACCTGAAGAAGGAACTCGCGTCGCGCCTGGGCGTGCCTGTCGCAGTGAACATCGAAGAAGTGCGCAAGCCTGAAATCGATGCCAAGCTGATCGCCGACAGCATCACCCAGCAGCTCGAAAAGCGGATCATGTTCCGCCGTGCCATGAAGCGCGCCATGCAAAACGCCATGCGTCTGGGTGCCCAAGGCATCAAGATCATGTCGTCCGGCCGTCTGAACGGTATCGAAATCGCCCGTACCGAGTGGTACCGCGAAGGCCGCGTGCCATTGCACACGCTGCGCGCCGACATCGACTACGGCACCTCCGAAGCCAAGACCACCTACGGTGTGATCGGCGTGAAGGTGTGGGTCTACAAGGGTGACACCCTGGGCCGCAACGATCTGCCCGCCGTGGAAACCCCACGTCCGGAAGAAGAGCGTCGCCCCCGTGGTCCGCGCCGCGATGGCCGCCCAGGTGGCGATCGTCCGGGTGCAGGCCGTGGTCCCCGCCGTCCCATGGGCGCCAACAGCGCTCCTGCCGATGGCAGCGACAAGCCCGCCGGTGCCGGTGGCGCTGATGCAACCGCCGTTAAGCGCGTTCGTAAAGTTGACGCGCCCGCTACAGCAGCGGACGGCAAAGGAGAATAAAGATGCTGCAACCTGCTCGCCGCAAATACCGCAAGGAGCAAAAGGGCCGTAACACTGGTGTCGCAACGCGGGGTGCCTCCGTTGCGTTCGGTGATTTCGGTCTGAAGTGCACCGATCGTGGCCGTCTGACGGCCCGCCAGATCGAAGCTGCACGCCGTGCGATTTCCCGTCACGTCAAGCGTGGCGGCCGTATCTGGATCCGCGTGTTCCCGGACAAGCCAATCTCTACCAAGCCTGCAGAAGTGCGTATGGGTAACGGTAAGGGCAACCCCGAGTACTACGTGGCCGAAATCCAGCCTGGCAAGATCGTTTTTGAAATCGTGGGTGTGCCTGAAGAACTGGCCCGTGAAGCGTTCCGCCTGGCTGCTGCCAAGCTGCCGCTGCGCACCACCTTCGTCAGCCGCCTGATTGGCTCGTAATTCAGGAGAACATGCAATGAAAGCTACTGAACTGCGCCAAAAAGACGTTGCCGGCATCGAAGCCGAAATCAAGGCCCTGCAAAAGGCCCATTTCGGTCTGCGCATGCAGAAGGCTACGCAACAGCTGGGTAACACCAACACGCTGCGTACCACCCGTCGCGACATCGCTCGTGCCAAGACCATTCTTGCTGAAAAGCAAGCCGCCAAGTAAGGAGCCCACATGACGGAACCTAAAAAATCCCTCAAGCGCACCTTGGTTGGCAAGGTGGTCAGCGACAAGCGTCAAAAGACCGTGACCGTTCTGGTCGAGCGCCGTGTGAAGCACGAGCTCTATGGCAAGATCGTTGCCAAGTCGAGCAAGTACCACGCCCATGACGAAAAGGGCGAGTACCACATCGGCGACGTGATCGAGATCACCGAGAGCCGTCCGCTGTCCAAGACCAAGAACTGGGTTGCGACCCGTCTGGTGCAAAAGGCCGGCTTGCTCTAAGCCCTAAAGGCTCCAGGCTGCAAGGCCCTTCAAAACGACCCACAATGTGGGTCGTTTTGCTTTGTGGGGTGCACTGTGTGCCCCGGCGGAATATCTCAGCCTCCTGGAGATGAAAACATGATCAAAGTCGGCGATACGCTGCCTGCCACCACCCTGATGGAATATTCGGAAGTCGAGGGAGAGGGCTGCAGCATCGGCCCCAACCCCGTGTCCGTGGACAAGGCCACGGCCGGCAAGACCATCGCGCTGTTCGCGCTGCCCGGGGCCTTCACGCCCACCTGCTCGGCCAAGCATGTGCCCGGCTATGTGGAGAAGGCGGCCGAGTTCAAGGCGGCGGGCGTGGATGAGATCTGGTGCGTGAGCGTGAACGACGCCTTCGTGATGGGCGCCTGGGCGCGCGACCAGAAGACCGAGGGCAAGGTCCGCATGCTGGCCGACGGCGATGCCGCCTTTGCCAAGGCCACGGGCCTGACCCTGGACCTCCATGGCAAGGGCATGGGCCTGCGCAGCAACCGCTACTCGATGCTCGTGCGCGACGGCAAGGTCGTCTCGCTCAATGTGGAAGCGCCCGGCCAGTTCGCCGTGAGCGACGCTGCCACCTTGTTGGCGCAGGCGCGTGGGTGATTTTGCTATTGTAAAGATAGCTGCTGGCGCTTGCAGGGTAGGCGCTAGCGCTGTATTTGGTTAAAAAATGTCGGCCTTGAGGTAATGGGCCCCGGCGATGGGGTTGTGGTAGTAGGGCGGAATTTCCTCGAAACCCAGGTCGGCATACAAAGCCCGTGCCGATTCCATCTCGTCCAGCGTATCGAGCAGCACGCAGGCGTAACCCTTTTGCCGCGCGGCGTCGAGTGCGGCCTCGGCCAGCTCGCGCCCCAGGCCAAAACCCCGGAAGGCCTTGCGCACATACAGGCGCTTCATTTCGGCAGCGTTGGGGTAATCGGCGGTGTCCAGCGGCCGCAAGGCACAGCAGCCAGCGATGGCGCCGTCCACTTCGGCCAGCAGCAGTTGGCCCCGCGGCGCCGCATATTCGCCGGGCAGATCGGCGAGTTCGGTTTCAAAATCCTGAAAGCACAGGTCAACGCCGAGGCTGTCGGCGTATTCACGAAAGATGGTGCGGACCGCATCCAATTCGTGGGGCAGGGACGGGGTCAGCAGGGTGACGGGAAGCTTATCCACAGCGCAAGCCGGCTAATGCAAAAGGCCAGTGTACCGGCACCGGCGGGCGGGCTTCTTGGATGGCCTTGCAACCGGCGCTGCTTCGCCAGGGCAGAACGCCCGACATGGCATGGAAAGCGCACAGGCTGAACGAAGCACCGGACTCCTTCTGCTGCCTTGAAAATGCCACCGACGCCAGCGCCATCCGGCCCGAACCGGCCGGCCCTAAGCCCCCAGTCCCGAAATCCACCAAACCACGGTAGCACACATCGCCAGCACGGCGGCGGCGCCAGCGCGGCTGGCGGCATCGTCGCGTGACGGCTGGGCGGGCGAGGGCAGGGTTTTGTCACCGCCCACCATGGGGCGCACCAGTGTCTGTTGGCGCCAGAACGCATAGAAAGCGATGGCCAGCAGATGCAGCCCCACCAAGCCCAGCACCAGGTATTGGCCGTAGTCGGTGTGGTAGCGGGTGGACAGTTCGACCACCGCCGAGGAAACCCAACGGGTAAGGGGCCCGCTGGCCGCGATTTCATCGTCGCTGAACAGGCCCGTGCCCACCTGCGTGATGAGCGCACCCAACAAGGCAAATACCGCCAGCGCCCCCAGAGGGCTATGCCCGACATCAGCGCCCTCACCGTTCTGGCCTTTGAGATAGCGCACGACGCGCGTGGGCGAGCAGGCAAAGGAAGAAAACCGCGACCATCGTCCGCCTGCGAAGCCCCAGACCAGCCGGAACAGCATCAGTGCCAGCACGCAGTAGCCCAGCCTGAAGTGCCAGGCCATGGCATCGCCGCCCACGTTGGCCGTGATGACCAGGCCGGGAATGCACACTGCCAGTGCCCAATGGAACAGGCGGGTGGGAAGATCCCAGATGCGGACAGTGTGGTTCATGGCTTGGGGGTGGGATGGGGTGGTGGACCGCATTGTGGGCGATGGCGCGCCTGGGCGTAAACCGCCGCGGCCCGCGAGAAAGCAGGCTGCCACGGCATACTTGGCGTCGCTTGCAGGTTTGTCTCAACGCTTCCAAGAAAGGAAACTCCCGATGAAGGCCTTTGCTGTATGGACCCTCGCCGCCGCCACTGCCACGCTCTGCGTGCCCGCCGCCGCCCAGTTCGCCAAGGCGGAAGACGCCATCAAATACCGCCAGAGCGCCTTGTTCGTGATGGGCCAGCATTTCGGCCGGCTGGGCGCGATGGCCAATGGCAAGGCGCCGTTCGACGCAAAACTGGCACAAGAGAATGCGGACGTGGTGGCCTCTATCGCCCGCCTGCCCTGGGCTGGCTTCGCGCCGGGCACCGACAAGGGCGCGCTAACCAAGGCCAAGCCCGCCGTCTGGGCCGAACAGGCCAGGTTCAAGGAGCATGCCGACAAGCTGGAGGCAGAAACAGTCAAGCTGGCTGCGGCTGCCAAGACGGGCAGCCTCGACAACCTCAAGGCGGCTTTCGGCCCTGCCGCGCAGACATGCAAGGCCTGCCATGACGACTACCGCTCAAAATAAGCTGCTTTGCGCTATCGTATGAATAGCTGAAAACGGCCGCTGCATAAGCGCAAAAGGCCTGTTTGAATGAAACAGGCCTTTGAAGGGCCGGGGCCGGGGCCGGGGCCGGTCAGGTCTCGGCAAGCAGCTTTTCGATGAGCTGGTGCAGCTCGGGAAAATCGGGCGCGCCCACGTAGCTTTTCACGATCTCGCCGCGCTTGTTCACGATGAAGGTCGAAGGCGTCAACCGCACATCGCCCCAAGCCTTGGCCACGGTCCCGGTATTGTCGAGCGCCACCTTGAAAGGCAGCTTGCGTGTCTCGGCAAAGTTCACCACGTAGCTGGGCGGGTCGTAGCTCATGGCTACGGCCAGGGTGTCAAAGCCCTTGGTGTGGTACTTGTTGTAGGTGGCGATGACCTCGGGCATCTCGGCCACGCAAGTGGTGCAGCTGGTGGCCCAGAAATTCACCAGGGTCACCTTGCCGCGCAGATCCGCCGTGGATTGCTTGGAGCCGTCGAGCAGCACGAAAGTGGACTCGGGGGCCATCGAACGTCCGGCGCCCAGATACACAAACGCCCCCACGCCCACGAAAGCCACCAACGCGGCGCCTGCCGCCCAATGCTTGATACCCATGACATCCTCATCCAAAAGCTGGGGCAACGCCCAGGCCGGTATTGTGCCGGACGCCCGGCACCCATGCCTGCCCCTCAGGGCCACCGGCAGTAGACCCTCGGCCACGCGAAAAGTTCGCACCAAACCGCCATTTGTGCCGCGATGGCGTACCGCTTCCGATAATGGGCCCATGAAATGGACCTTGCCCCTGGCCGCCAGCCTGCTGCTGGCCGCATGCAGCCCCGCACTCAACTGGCGCAGCGTGCCCCTGGACGGCGCGGCGCTGACCGCCACCTTGCCCTGCAAACCCGAGCATGCGGCGCGCACCGTGGAGATGGCGGGCATGCAGGTCGAGCTGGCCATGGTGGGGTGCGATGCCGACGGTGCCACCTTCGCCGTCTCGCACACCGCCCTTCCTGACCCGGCGCGGGCCGATGCCGCGCTAGCGCACTGGCGGGCCGCGATGCTGGCGCGTCTGGGCGCCGCCCAGGTGGCATCGGAAATGCCGTTCGCCCCGCGCGGCGCCTTGGCGCTGCCATCTGCGGTGCAGGTGTTGGCGCAGGGGCGCCGCCCGGATGGCACCGCCGTCACCGCACAGGCCGTGTGGTTCGCCCGCACCATGGGCGTGCAGGTGCACCTGTACCACGCGGTGGTCTACACCGCCAAACCGCGGCCCGACGTGGCCGACGCGCTGTTTGCCGGCCTGGAGCTGCAATGAGCGTTCTGCCGCGCCGCACCGCCATCGCCGTTTTTCTGGTCTTTGCGTTTACCTACTTTCTGTCGGCGTTGCTGCGCGCCATCACCGCCACCCTGGCGCCTGTGCTTGCGCAGGAGTTTGCACTCCAGGCCAGTGACCTGGGCCTGCTGGCGGGGGGCTATTTTTTGGGGTTCGCCGCCACGCAACTGCCGCTGGGAAGCTGGCTCGACCGCCATGGCCCCAGAAAGGTGCTGCTGGGCTTTCTGGGCGTGGCCGTGCTGGGTTGCATGGTTTTCTCGGTGGCCACCGGGTTCGCGGCGCTGCTGGCCGGGCGGGTATTGTGCGGCGCGGGCGTCAGTGCCTGCCTGATGGCGCCCCTCACCGGCTACCGGCGTTGGCTGGATCCGGTGGCGCAGATGCGGGCCAACTCGTGGATGTTGATGACGGGATCGCTGGGGATGGTGGCGTCGACGCTGCCGGTGCAGTGGCTGTTGCCGGTGGCGGGGTGGCGGCCCTTGTTCTGGGGGCTGGCCGCCCTGCTGGTGGTGGCAATGGGTGTGTTGGCGGCGGGTGTGCCGGCCTGGCATGCCCGCGCACAGGGCCCGCAGTTGGGGCCGGCAACTGCGCCGCAGGGCTATGCGGCGGTGTGGCGTCACCCCTATTTCCGGCGCGTGGCGCCGCTGGGTTTCTTTACCTATGGCGGCATGGTGGCGATGCAGACGCTGTGGGCGGGGCCGTGGATGCAGCGCGTGGCCGGCTACTCGCCACTGGAGTCCGCCACGGGCCTGTTCTGGATCAATGTGTCGATGCTCTGCGCCTTCTGGTCGTGGGGCCTGGTCAACCCCTGGTTCCAGCGTCGGGGCCTGGACGCCGATCGCCTCATGACTGCCGGCCTGCCCCTGAGCCTGCTGGTGCTGGCTGCCATTGTGGTGGCCGGGCCAGCGGCGGGCAGCGGGGCTTGGGCGCTGTACTGCGTATCGTGCACCTCGGTGGCGTTGACGCAGCCAGCCGTGGCCATGGCGTTGCCGCAGGCACTGGCGGGCCGGGCGCTCTCGGCCTTCAATCTGGCGATCTTTGCAGGCGTGTTCGTCGTGCAGTGGGGCATCGGGCTGGCCGTGGACGCCTTCGAGGCGCTCGACATGCCGGTGGTGGCGTCGTTCCGGGCCGCGATGGCCGTCTACCTCGCATGCAACGCCTTGGCTTACGGCTGGTTCGTGCGCCGGGCGGGGCGCCATAATGCCGTGCAAACCTTCGCACCATGAGCACCCGCATTCTCCTTATTGCCCACGCCCCCCTGGCCCATGCCCTGCGCGAGTGCGCCCTGCATGTGTTTGCTGACTGCGGCGCCGACGTGGCGGCCCTGGATGTGCCGCCCGACGCGTCGCCGGAAGACAGCCTGGCCCGGGCACGCATCCTGCTGGGTCAATTGGGCGATCACTCCACGCTGGTGCTGACGGACCTGTTCGGGGCCACGCCCTGCAACGTGGCCCAGCGCCTGGTGGAAGGCGTGGGCGCCCGCCTCGTCACGGGGGTGAACCTGCCCATGCTGCTGCGCGCCGTGAGCTACCGAGCCGAACCGCTGGAGGCCGTAGTGGCGCGGGCCGTGGTGGGGGGCACCCAGGGCGTGATGCAGGTGGCCATTTCCGCGCCGCAGAACCAGATTCGACGTAATTCCCATGATCAAGACCCGTACGACCATCAGCAATAAGCTCGGCCTGCACGCCCGCGCATCCGCCAAGCTGACCAAGCTTGCCGGCAGCTTCCCCTGCGATATCTACATGAGCCGGGGCGAGCGCCGCATCAACGCCAAGAGCATCATGGGCGTGATGATGCTGGCCGCCGGCATCGGCACCGAGGTCGAGCTCGAGGTCAGCGGAGAGCGCGAGCAGGAAGCCATGGACGCCCTGCTTGCCCTGATTGCCGACAAATTCGGCGAGGGCCAGTGACCATGGCGGCCGTGTCCGCCCCCGCTGGTGCGTGCCCCGCAGGGGCCGCGCATGCCGGCGCGGCCGCGGCACCGCTGCCCGAAAAGGATCTGCAATGACGTTTTCCGTCCACGGCCTCGCGGTGGCCCGGGGCATTGCCATTGGCCGGGCCGTGCTGGTGGCCTCGAGCCGCGTGGATGTGGCGCACTATTTCATCCAGGCCGAGCAGGTGGCGTCGGAAATCGAGCGCGTGCGCAAGGGCCGCAACGCGGTGGCCGAAGAGTTGCAGCGCCTGCAGGCCGACATGCCGCCCGATGCGCCGCCCGAGCTGGCCGCCTTGCTCGATGTGCACCTGATGCTGCTGCAGGACGAAATGCTCACCGGCGGCGTCAAGCACTGGATCTCGGAGCGGCTCTACAACGCCGAATGGGCCTTGACCACGCAGTTCGAGCTGATCGCGCGCCAGTTCGACGAGATGGAAGACGAATACCTGCGCGAGCGCAAAGCCGATCTGGAGCAGGTGGTCGAGCGCATCCTGCGCTACATGAAAGGGGTGTCGAGCCCCGTGGCGCCGCCCGCCAGCAGCCCGCGCCGCAAGACCCAGCAGGACCTGCTGCTCGACGATACGGTCGATGTGCCGCTGGTGCTGGTGGCGCATGACCTGTCGCCGGCCGACATGTTGCAGTTCAAGCAGAGCGTGTTCGCCGGTTTCGTGACGGACGTGGGCGGCAAGACCTCGCATACCGCCATCGTGGCGCGCAGCATGGACATCCCGGCCGTGGTGGGCGCGCGCGCGGCCAGCCAGCTGGTCCGCCAGGACGACTGGGTCATCATCGACGGCGATGCCGGTGTGATGATCGTCGACCCTTCGCCCATCATCCTGGCCGAATATGGCTTCCGCCAACGCCAGACCGAGCTGGAGCGCGAGCGCCTCTCGCGCCTGCGCCACACGCCCGCCGTCACCCTGGACGGCCACAAGATCGAGTTGCTGGCCAACATCGAGCAGCCCGGCGACGCCGCCGCCGCCGTGCGCGCCGGCGCCGTGGGGGTGGGCCTTTTCCGCAGCGAATTTCTTTTCATGGGCAAAAGCGGCAGCCTGCCCGGCGAGGACGAGCAATACCGCGCGTATTGCGAAGCCATCGACGGCATGCAGGGCCTGCCGGTCACCATCCGCACCATCGACGTAGGAGCCGACAAGCCGCTCGACAAGGGGTTCAAGGACACGCACCTCAACCCCGCACTGGGCCTGCGCGCCATCCGCTGGAGCCTGGCCGACCCGTCGATGTTCCGCAACCAGCTGCGTGCCGTGCTGCGCGCTGCGGCCTACGGCAAGGTGCGGCTGCTCTTTCCGATGCTGGCGCACTTGCACGAGATCCAGCAGACCCTGGCGCAAGTCGATCTGGCGCGTGCCGAACTTGACGCACGGGGCGTGCCGTACGGCCCCGTGCAGCTGGGCGCCATGATCGAAGTGCCGGCCGCGGCGCTGATGGTGCGCAACTTCCTGCGCTATTTCGACTTTCTGTCGATCGGCACCAACGATCTCATCCAGTACACGCTGGCCATTGACCGCGCCGACGAGGCCGTGGCGCATCTTTATGACCCGTTCCATCCGGCCGTGCTCCGCCTGGTGGCCGACGTGATCGCCGAGGGCCAGGCCCAGGGCAAGAGCGTGTGCGTGTGCGGTGAAACCGCCGGCGACGTGACGATGACGCGCCTGTTGCTCGGGCTGGGGCTGCGCAGCTTTTCGATGCATCCGGCGCAGATCCTGGCGGTGAAGCAGGAGATCCTGCGGGCCGATACACGCAAGCTGGCGCCCTGGGCACTGCAGGTGCTCGCAGGCGAAGTGCCGGCCGTGCTGCCGGGCCCTGATCTGCCTTTCGGGAAGTCGGCTCGTACCCGCGCCGTGGCGGCGGCGCGCGGGGCCTCAACCGGCGGTGGGTCCGGGCCCAGCAGGCTGTGCCGGGCGCTCCAGCACCAACACGCTCCAGTGCACGTCGGCGCGGCCCTGCGTGTCTTCGCGTCGGCCGCTGTAAAGCAGGCCCAGTCCGTACCGGGCGCCCTGTTCGGCGGTGTCCCGGGCGGACACCTCGAACATGCGACGGCCTTCCGGGACGGGACCATGGCGCAGCGACATCACCACACGCCCACCCGGCGCGACCAGTGCCGCCACGCTGCGCATCGCGTGCTCGCGCTCGGCGGCGTCGAGGTGCATCCACACCGCCGTCAAAAGTACCAGATCGAAGCGGCGGTGGCCGCCGTGCAGCACCGCAAGTTCTGGCAGGTGGTCTTCCACCCATTCGATGGGCAGCCCGGCGTGAATCCGCCGCCCTTCCAGCCGCAGTGCGGTGGGTTCCACGGCCACCACGTGGTGCCCGGCACGGGCCAGCGCCGCTGCATCCCGCCCCGAGCCCGCGCCGATATCGACCACTCTGCTGGGCGGCTGCGGAAACAGATGGAGCACGTCGCGGTGCACGTCGACAAATGCAATGCTTTCATACTGCGCCGCCAAGGCGGTGGCCTCGGTGCCATAACCCGCGGTGCCGGGAATGGACGGGGAGGATGCGTGAAGCGTCATGGTGCAGGGCTGCGAGCAAGCGCAGCACGGGTTTGGGCGAAAAGGGCCGGCATGGCGGCGGATTTTGCCGCGCGCCCGGCCGTGCAGGAATGCGGAATGTGCCGCCCGGCACCGCCGCGGTCAAGCCGGGCGGCCCTGCGTTTCCTGGGCGGCAGCTGCGGCATGGCGGAGGTGGCCAATGCAGCCGACCTGCCGCCGTTGACGGGTGCCCGCCGTCAGCCCGTTGGCTCGCGCGATATGGCCGAGATTCGGCCGAGATATGGCCCAGGGCAACGTGAGGGCCTCGAGGTGCCGGTCATGCTGCCGTCGCAAAGCTGGAGATGGGTGTGTGGCGCCATGGCAGGGCCGCTCATGCGCTGCTTGCATCGGCGCGCTGCCGCATTGCATGCGGTTGCTGCCACGGCACGCTCGCTGTCGGAAGGAATTCACGCTACTGAATGTGTAGCTGATAGCGCATATCCAGTAAGCGCAACAGGCCCATTTCCTTCAAAAACTGGTGCGGAAAACGTACCGTGGTACCATGCCGCAGCGCAGCCACATGCAGCAGGGGCCGTGCAAGCCCCGCCGCTGGCCAGTGCCCCGATCGTGCGCGCTTTCAGCGTGCGCGCATGCCCATCACGGCAGCGCTGATGATCATCACGGTGGCCAGCGCAATGCTGGCGCTGAACGGGCGGCCGCTCACCACGATCAGCAATGCGGTGGAAGCCAGCGGTGTGATGTAGCTCAGGATGCCGATGTGCCGCGCATCGCCGAGCTTGAGCGCCTTGTCCCACAGAAAGAACGATGCCCCCAGCGGCCCGAGCCCCAGGACGGCCAGCAGGGCCCAGTCGCGCGGCTGCAGCGCCACCGAGGGCTCGAGTGCGGCGTGGCACAGCAGCGACAGCACTCCCGACACCAGCCCGAACAGGCCGATGGCCGTGGTCGGGAAGGCCGCCACCCGCTTGGTCATGAGCGAATAGGTGGCCCAGATGAAGGCAGCCGCCAGCGCGGGCACATAGCCCCAGGCCAGCGTGCCGCTCAGCTCGCGCCCACCGGCGATGGCAATGGCCGCGCCGGCGAAGCCGAGCAGTGCCGCCAGAACGTGCGGCAGGCGCAGCGCCACGCCGGGCAGCACCACGGGGGACAACACCACGATGAACAGCGGCCACAGGTAGTTCACCAGGTTGGCCTCCACCGGCGGCGCATGCCGCAACGCGATGAACAGCAGAAAGTGGTAGGCGAACAGCCCGTACACGCCCAGCGCCAGCGTGCGCAGCGGAATGCGCCATTGCGACGGGTCGCGCAGCACAAAAGGCCATGCAGGCACGCTGCCGATGATGAGCGCGATACCGGTGAGCAGAAAGGGTGGAACATGCGTGAGCGACACGCCCAGCGAAGCGAGCGAGGCCCAGAGAGCAATGGCGCCCAGTGCGTAGAGATTGGCGGACATGCTCCGACTGTATGCGGACGTGGTGCCGCGCATCGTCGCGCAACGACGGACCTTCGTCGCGCTGCAGCGGCGTGTGGACTGCAGACGTTGGAGGGGGCAGGCGCCGCTCAGCCTGTGTGGATTGGGGCGGCGCGGACGCCCTGGCGCCGCAACGCGGCCGTCAGGGCCGATGGCGAGCGGTACCCCGTGCG
>NZ_ACQT01000081.1 GCF_000175235.1 Acidovorax delafieldii 2AN
GCAGAGCAGCACGACACCAAGTTATGCCTGATGACCATAGCAAGTTGGTCCCACTCCTTCCCATCCCGAACAGGACAGTGAAACGACTTTGCGCCGATGATAGTGCGGGTTCCCGTGTGAAAGTAGGTCATCGTCAGGCTCTTACAGCCCAGCAACGCCCCGCTCATCCTTTGAGTGGGGCGTTTCTGCTTTGGCCGCGCAAAAACCATTCGCGCCAAAGATCCGAACACTGGCCGCTGCAATTCCCCCTCGCCTCAGTTCGGTTCCCTATGCGGTCACCTCCGGCAACCACAGCACGAAATATTCAGCTGTTGCCCTCGCAAACTTGCCCTGAGAACTCTGCCTTCAGCTCCAGCTGCATTCACTACGTGACAGGCGCAGCGCCGTAGGCCGCGCTGGCTCGCGGGACAGAGTTTTGAGAAGTCGGCAGCCCAAGCCGAACAATGTGAGGCCCTCAGAGAGCTTCCTGGCCGCCGGTGAATACCTTCAGCTCCCCGGAGCCAAATGCCTTCCAGTCCTCGTTCAGGGTCAGCGGCTCCGTGGCCAGCAGCAGTACCCGGTCCGACGCCGTGGTCAGCGGCGCAAAATCGATGCACAGGTCTTCGTCGCAGAGCTGGGCCACGGCAAAGGGATGCCGCCTTTGGAGCCGGTACAGCTGGGTCGACGCGTGCGCCCGCTAGAAGTATCGATCAGCCGTTTACCGTGAATAATATTGACGAACGCATTCAAAGCTTGCGTAAGCGTTCAATGGCTGCGAGCAACGTCTCGTTCTTTTTCGCAAAGCAGAACCTCACGACTCCCTGATCGAATTCACCACCATAAAAAGCAGAAAGCGGTATCGCCGCCACGCCTATCTCTTGGGTGAGCCACTGGCAAAAATCGGACTCCCTCAAGTTGCTAACGGCAGAAATATCGATACATTGAAAATAAGTGCCTTCGCTTGGCAACAGCTTCAGGCGTGAACCTTCCAAGCCCTGTCTGAACAGATCGCGCTTTGCTTGATAGAACGCGGGGAGCTGTAAATATGGGTCAGGATTGCGCAAATACTCGGCCAAGCCGTATTGCATCGGCGTGTTGACGGTGAAAACATTGAATTGATGCACTTTGCGGAATTCCGACATCAGTGGTGCAGGTGCGGCAACAGTGCCAACCTTCCATCCTGTGACATGGAACGTTTTTCCAAAGCTTGATACGATGAAGGCTCGGGCGGCTAGGCCTGAAAAACGAGCCGCGCTTTGGTGTTCGGCCTGGTCGAAGACCATGTGCTCATATACCTCGTCGCTAATGAGCAGGATATTGGTCGGGGCCAGCAGGTCTTGCAGTGCCAGCATCTCGTTGGCACTCCAGACGGTAGCGCTGGGATTGTGCGGGCTGTTGATGATCATGGCCCGCGTTCGGGAAGTGATCGCTGCACTGATGAGGCCAAAGTCAGGACGGAAGGTCCCCGGTGTGAGAGGGACGCGAACCACTGTGCCGCCAGCCAGCGTGATATTGGGTGCGTAGCTGTCATAACACGGGTCGAGCACGATGACTTCATCGCCAGGGTGCACGACGGCCAATATGGCAGTGAGGATCGCCTGGGTTGCTCCTGCTGTTATGGTGATTTCGGCGTTCGCGCTGTAGTTTCGGCCGTGAATCGCTTCGATTTTTTTAGCAACTGCTTCGCGCAACGCAAGAACCCCAGGCATTGGTGGGTACTGGTTGTGGCCCGCTTTCATTGCATGGTTCGCGGCTTCTACGAGAAGCGGGTCGCATTCGAAATCAGGAAAGCCCTGACCGAGGTTGACAGCGCCATGCTCGGCAGCCAAGGCCGACATCACTGTGAAAATCGTCGTGCCTACCTGTGGTAGCTTGCTTGTAAATGTGGGAGTATGGGGAATGATGGTTGGGGGTTCCATGAACGGCTACTCGTTGGAATCTGGTAAGCGGATAGATAGGTGAGATTCAGAGTTCGTAATCGTTCACGTGGCCAGACATGGCCCGTGCGATCAATTCACGGCTCAGGCGGTCACTCAACAGCTCCGCGAACTTGTAGACGAAATTGCGTAGGTACGCACCGCGCTTGAAAGCAACCCGGGCTACGCTTTGACCAAAGAGATGACCCACTGGGCGCACCACGAGGTCGCCCACAGGGTCGTCCCGCATGGCCATTTCGGCCACGATTCCAATACCCAGACCCAAGCGAACATAGGTCTTGATCACGTCGGAATCGATGGCCTCCAGCGCGATGCGTGGTTGAAGACGCCGATTCAGGAATGCATGGTCAATTTTGCCGCGACCCGTGAACGTGGGGTGGTAAGTGATGAGCGGCTCCTGGGCAATGTCTTCCAGCCCAATGCGTTCCTTCTGAGCGAGAGGGTGATTTGGCGGGAGCACCAATACGTGTTCCCATTCATAGCAGGGAAGGGTCACCAATTCGGGATAGTCTGCGAGTGACTCCGTTGCCATACCGATTTCGGCTACCTCATCAATCACCATACGAGCCACCTGATCCGGGGTGGTTTGGTGCAGGCTGATGTTGACTTTAGGATAGGCTTCGCGAAGCCGGGCAACCGGTACAGGCAGCACGTAACGGGCCTGGGTGTGCGTGGTCGCGATCGAAAGCGTGCCGCTATCCTGCGCGCTGAACTGCTCTCCGATGCGCTTGAGGTTGCCTACCTCACGCATGATGACCTCGATGCTGCGAAGTACATGCTGCCCGGGTTCGGTGATGCGTTTGAGCCGCTTGCCATGGCGCGCGAAGATATCAATACCCAGTTCTTCTTCGAGTTCAATAATGGCTTTGGACACGCCGGGTTGGGACGTATGCAGCGCCTTGGCGGCCTCAGTCAAGTTAAGGTTGCGCCGTGCGGCCTCTTGAACAAAGCGAAATTGGTGCAGGTTCATATTCTGATGCGCCTAAAAAGTCGCATCATTATGCTGCATGAGTCTAAAGATTGGGCGTCAGCCTGGGGACTCGCAGGCGATCTTTGCCATCAATTCGGTCATCCGATCGTCTTCGCCAATGGCCCCTTGTACGGTGAACTGCACGTCCTTGTAGCGTGTTCGCAGTTCCTCGATCAAGACGGGCAGGTCTTCGCGCGCATGTTTACCCGTGCCCAAAAACATGGGCACCACAGTCACATGGGCAGCCCCTTGTTGCACCAAGTCGTCAGTTGCTTGGACCAGGGTGGGCTCACACAGCTCCAGATAGGCACACCGTACGTGCCGGTCGGGATGTCTCTCGGAAATGCGCGCGGCAACGGCTGCAATGGGGGCGCGCCAAAGCGGGTCCCGCGAACCGTGGGAAAAGAGCACGATAGCTGAAGAGTTGATGGACATGGGGCAAAAGCAAAAGTCAGCGGCGCAATACCAGCCAGCCAAAAGCGGCAAGCGATAAAACGGAGTAAATCAAGCCAGGTGCAGCAGCTGTAAGCCATGGTGACCAGTTTTGCAAATTGCCTGCATACCCGAAGACGTTGTTTAACAGGAAAAAGCTGATACCCGCCATAACGCCGCCGAACACGTACCCTGCGATGCCGCCGGCACGAAAATGCAAGTAGGCAAAAGGAAGGGCGAGCACGACCATCACCAAGCAACTGAGGGGATAAAACACCTTGCGCCAGAACTCGATTTCGTAGCGTTGGGCCGACTGCCCGTTGGCTTCAAGGTGCCTGATATATTGAAATAGATCGACGGTTGCCATGCGGTCGGGCTTGAGCAGCGAGGCCGCCACCATGTCCGCGCTGATGCGTGTGGGCCACTGCCATA
Organism: Acidovorax delafieldii 2AN; assembly: GCF_000175235.1. GTDB lineage: Bacteria > Pseudomonadota > Gammaproteobacteria > Burkholderiales > Burkholderiaceae_C > Acidovorax > Acidovorax delafieldii_B. The sequence continues at coordinate 3,751 of NZ_ACQT01000081.1, forward strand.
CGGGTGCACTTATCGATTCGACTCGGGCCTCTTCACTGCTTTTCTGTACAAAACTATTGCGCTGTACTTGTTGCAGGTCCCAGGTTCCCGCCGATCCGAATTGCCCTGTCGCTGCGTGGATTTGGGATGCCAGCCGGCCTTTTTCATCAAACTCGAAAATACGCACGTCCACCATTCCACCGTCAGATGATAGGGCACGCACGTTCACTGCAAATGAATGGTCCTGCTGGCGTTCCTTAAGCCATGCACCGGTTGCGCCTGAAGTGAGTCGCCCAAGGTGGCGTACCTTGATGAGCTGCGCTGCGCGCTCCGTCAGCGGGGCAACGTAATCTCCTATGGCAAAGGTAAGCAGCACAAAAAAACCGCCCAGCGTCAGCAGCGTGCGCAATGCCCGCCACGGCCCCATACCGCTGGTGCGCATGATGGTGAATTCAGAACTCTGCGCCAAGCGTGCCATTACAAAAATAGTGCCTATGAGCACAGTGATGGGCAACAACTCATAGAGATGGCTGGGAATGCTCAGAGACACGAAAAGCAGTGCGTGGGAGAGCTGATAGCCGTTCTGACCGGTGCTGCCAACCCACCGCAATTCGTCGATGAGGTCGAAAAAGAAAAACAGTGCCAGAAACCCCAGGGTCACGAACCCCACGGCAAAAAAGGCTTCGCGGTGAATGAAACGCCGCAGAACTTTCAAGCTGGCCTCCGGTGTGTCCACAGGTGGCGTGGCGTCCAATGGTTGTGCCGTATGGCAAGGATGATTCCGGCCATGATGAGCGTGCCGCCATGAAGCAGCAGCATGAAGCTCAGCAGACCCAGTTTGCCGGCACCGATCCAGCTTTGCCCCAGCGTCATGAGGTTGTAGTACACAACAAAAGCGAGCAGCGCAAACAGCATGCTGCCACTGCGCCCGGCCCGCGGATTCACGCTGGCCAATGCTAGGCCCAGAATCACGAAGTTGATGGCAGCCAGAGCCAAACCCAGCCTCCAGCCCAGTTCTGCTTGGAAGGCCGGAATGGCGGGTTGCATCAGAAGCTCGTGCGTGGCGCGGGTTTTCACGGCAAGCTCCTCGGTTGCACTCGCCGATGCCCCTCCGATGCGTGTCCCATATTCGACGAATTCGCTAATCTTCAGTCCGGGATGGTCGCTCGAGGATTCAAGCCGCTGTCCCTGGCTCAGCAACGCGAAGCGTTCGCCCTGGCGGATTTCCAGCCGTGCGCTGCGGGCTGACGTGACGGATTCTTTGGGGCCATTGCTCGCCGCAATGAAGATGTTGTTGCCTACCTGCGTGTCTGGCGCATCCTTGTCGATAAAGAATACGCGGCTACCATTGGCGGACTCCTGAAACTCGCCTGGCGCAATGCGATCGATATCGCTGCGTTGCTCGTAGCGGGTCTTGAGTTCCTGGATCTGGGCATTGGCCCACGGCCACACGCCCAACGACAGCAGGGCAATCACCGCCATGACAGGCCAGGCAAAGCGCAGCAGAGGCGGCAACAGGCTGATAAGTCCCCTTCCGCCTGAGAACCAGATCACCATCTCGCTGTCCCGGTACATTCGGGAAAGAACGCCAACCACCGCCACGAAAAGGCTCAGGCTCAGAATGATGGGAAGCTGCCCCAGCACGGTGAAACCCATCACCAGCATCACGTCGGATGGGCTGACGCTTCCACGCGAGGCCTGGCCAAGAGTGCGGATCAGCATCATGGTCATGACCACCGTAACGAGCACCACGAGCGTTGCGCCGAAACTGCGCGCCAACTCCTTGCGAATGGATGAATCGAATAACATTGGCTCGAAGGAAAACACCGATTATGAACTTTGATCTGAAGGCTCTGGGCCTGTCGGCCGCAGCGGCAGAAAAATGTGATCTGCTGGTCCTGTTGGTGCCGAACGGGTTCCAGCCAGCACAGGACGCCTTGTCGGTATTGGTAGCACACGCGTTCAAGTGCGGCGATTTTGAAACCAAGGCCGGCAAGCACCTTCAACTGTATCTTGCGCCTGCCGTTAGCGCGCGTCGCGTAGTCCTTGTGGGTGTGGGGGACGGCTCGTCCCGTGCCGTACAGCAGGCTGTCCAAGCCGTGGGCACTGCGTTCCGTCAGCCGCAGGTCAAACGCGCGGTGGTCTGTCTTGCGCAAGGGGTCAGCGCAGAGAGCGCCGCTGCGGCGGTACAGGCTGTAGCCGAAGCAAGCTACGTCTACACAACCACCAAGCCCAAGGCGGAGGCCCGCGTGCTCAACCGGGTGGTGATTGGTGTCGACCAAGTCGAAAAGGCGCGCGAAGCCTTTGCACAAGGGGTAGGGTTGGTGCAGGGGATTGAACTTGCGCGCGAATGGGGCAATCGCCCCGCCAACCACGCCACGCCCAATTTTCTGGCGCAGGCTGCCAAGGCGCTGGGGCGGCAACCTCGCATCCAGTGCAAGATTCATGGTCCCGCCGATGTGGCCCGACTGGGCATGGGAGCCTTCATGGCAGTGGCGCAAGGCTCGGAAGAGCCCTTGCGTCTGATTGAACTTCGCTACAGTGGCGCCGACAAGGCCCAGGCGCCGGTAGTGTTGGTGGGTAAAGGCATCACCTTCGACACCGGCGGCATCTCGATCAAGCCTGCTGCCGAGATGGATGAAATGAAGTTCGACATGTGTGGCGCGGCAAGTGTGCTGGGTGTGTTTCGCGCGCTTGCCGAATTGCAGCCTTCGGTCAATGTGGTGGGACTGATCCCGGCGTGCGAGAACATGCCCGACGGCCGGGCTGTCAAGCCTGGCGATGTCGTGACGAGCATGAGTGGCCAGACCATCGAAGTGCTGAACACGGACGCGGAAGGACGGCTGGTCCTGTGCGATGCCTTGACTTATGCCGCACGCTTCAAACCTGCGGCTGTGGTGGACATCGCAACGCTTACCGGAGCCTGCGTGATCGCATTGGGCGGTGTGCGCAGTGGACTTTTTGCCAACGATGACGCGCTTGCGGCAGCGCTTTCAGCCGCCGGAGAACGCGCGTTGGACCCGTGCTGGCGCATGCCCCTGGATGAGGACTACGCCGAAGGCCTCAAGAGCAATTTTGCCGACATGGGCAACGTTGCGGGTCGGGCGGGTGGCTCTATCACCGCCGCCAAGTTTCTGCAGAAGTTTGTGGGCGATTTCCCCTGGGCCCATCTCGACATCGCGGGCACCGCATGGAAGGGGGGCGCTGCCAAGGGCGCCACAGGCCGGCCCGTGGGCCTGCTGGTGAACTACCTGTTGGGCTTCGAAAAAGCGGCTGCTCCTGCCTTGCGGGGCGCGGCCGAGCGTTCTGCCACCGGGGCCAAAGCTGGTACTGCGCGGCGCAAGACTGGTTCAACGGCTGCCTGACCAATCCATGACTGAAGTCGCCTTCCATTTCAACGCCCCCGACAAGCTGGCGTACGCGTGCAGGTTCGCTCGCAAAGCGCAGCGCAGCGGTGTGCGCGTGGTGATCGTGGCTTCTGCCGATGCGTTGGCGCAAATCGACGGCATGCTCTGGCGGATGCAGCCCCAGGATTTCGTGGCCCACTGCCGCGCCGATGCGGACGAGGAGCTTCTGCAGCATTCGCCGGTAGTGCTTGCCGCAGATGCACGCGAAGCTCCCCACCAGGAACTGCTCCTGAACCTGGGGGACGCGGTGCCTGAGGGTTTCAGCAGTTTCGAGCGTTTGGTGGAGGTGGTGAGTGCCACGGACGAATCAGACCGCAGCGAGGCCCGCTCGCGCTGGCGCCACTATGCCTCCCGAGGCTACCAAATCACCCGGCATGACTTGGTTCTGAAAGCTGATTGATGTCTCAACCACCCAAGGCGCCTCCCCGTTTCGTGCCCACGCTCACCGAAGTGGTGCAAGTGGCGGACGTTCTCCCCGTTCCAGTGCCGGTCGGCACATCTTCTGCGGGCTCTACGCAGGCAAAACAACAGCTTTCCAAACAATTCGAGGTCGGGAGCCCTGTCCCGCCTGAGAGACCGCGTGCCAGGGGCCCTGAGAGTGAGAGCTCGGTGCAGTACAACATGCCCGCAGCGCCCGTTTCTCGAACTGCGTATGGTCCGGCGCCTGCAGCGCGTTCTCTGCCGCAAGGCATGGAAGAGTACATGGTGCATCGGGTGATGCAGCGCGTGGACGTGGTGCTGGACCAAAGGTTGCGCGAAGCGATCGCGTTGGTGGTGCAGGAACAGACCCGCTCGCTACTGCCGCGCCTGCGTGAAGAGGTTGAGTCTGTGGTGCGCCACGCTGTCTACGAGGCGGTGGCGGATGAGCTTGCTGGTAGCAATTCTGCGGCGCCTTTGAGATGACAGGGTATTCCCCTGTGGTTTCGCCCGCATTTAATCGTGTTCCCTAATGATCTGGCCCGTAAATTGCGATATGTTCGCCTGCGTTGAGACACAAGAATTATTCTCAGCGTTTATCTTTACTGGAGATTGATATGCAATTGAAGTTGAAACTGACCGTGGTTGCTGCTATCGCGGCTGTTGCTGGTATGGCCTCTGCACAAGAGCAAGTGGTCAAGATCGGTCATGTGGCTCCGGTTTCCGGTGCCCAAGCCCACTACGGAAAGGACAACGAAAATGGCGCCCGCATGGCCATTGAAGAGTTGAACGCCCAGGGCATCACCATCGGCGGCAAGAAAATCAAGTTTGAATTGCAAGCCGAAGATGACGCTGCCGATCCCAAGCAAGGCACTGCAGCCGCTCAGAAACTGTGCGACGCCAAGGTGGCGGGCGTAGTGGGCCACCTCAACTCTGGTACGACCATTCCTGCCTCCAAGGTTTATAACGACTGCGGCATTCCCCATGTCACCGGTGCGGCGACCAACCCCAACCTGACGAAGCCTGGCTACAAGACCACGTTCCGCATCATCGCCAACGACAACGCACTGGGTGCAGGCTTGGCGTTCTACGCTGCGGATACGCTGAAGCTGAAGACAGTCGCCATCGTGGACGACCGCACGGCGTATGGCCAAGGTGTGGCCAACGTGTTCAAGAAAGTGGCCGCAGAAAAAGGCATGAAGGTGGTGGACGAGCAGTTCACCACCGACAAGGCGACCGACTTCATGGCCATTCTCACGGCCATCAAATCCAAGAACCCTGATGCCATCTTCTTCGGCGGCATGGACCCTCAGGGCGGCCCCATGCTGCGCCAGATGGAACAGCTTGGCATGACCAACGTGAAGTACTTTGGCGGTGACGGTATCTGCACCTCCGAAATCGCCAAGCTGGCCGCCGGTGCCAAGACGCTGGCCAACGTGATCTGCGCCGAAGGCGGTGCTTCGCTCGACAAAATGCCCGGCGGAAAAGCCTGGAAGGCCAAGTACGATGCCAAGTACCCTGGTCAGTTCCAGGTGTACAGCCCCTATACCTACGATGCGACGTACCTGATTGTGGACGCGATGAAGCGCGCCAACTCGGTGGATCCCAAGGTCTACACGCCTGAGCTGCTGAAGGCCCAATTCAAGGGCGTGACTTCCACGATCGCTTTCGAGCCCAACGGTGAGATGAAGAACCCCGCCATCACCCTGTACACCTACAAGGATGGCAAGAAGACCCCTCTGAACTGAGTTTCAGGCAAAAAAGGGCGGCACGGAACAGTGCCGCAAATGCGAAAGGCCTCCCATCGGGAGGCCTTTTTTCGTGGTGGGTATCATTCGCTGCACCCGCATACCGGAGAAGCTGAGGATCAGCGCCGCACCTGAAGCGCTCCCGGATTCACGATATTCGTGGGCGTGCCTTTGATGAAGTTCACCACGTTATCGAAGGCCGCACCGAAATAGAGTTCGTAGCTGTCCTGTTCGACGTAGCCGATGTGGGGCGTGCAAATGCAGTTTTCGAGCCGCAACAGGGCATGGCCTTGCAGGATAGGCTCGCTTTCGAAGACGTCCACCGCCGCCAACCCGGGTCGGCCGCGGTTGAGGGCTGCGATGAGCGCATCAGACTCAATCAACTCGGCGCGTGAAGTGTTCACCAGCAGCGCAGTGGGCTTCATGCACGAGAGATCCTCTAACGAAATGATGCCCCGCGTTTCGTCGTTCAAGCGCAAATGCAGCGAAAGCACATCGCATTGGGAAAAGAACTCTTCGCGGTTGGTGGCGGCCTGATAGCCATCGGTAAGGGCCTGCGCCCGCGATGCCTCGCGACCCCAGACACGCACGTTCATTCCAAAGGCCCGGCCATAGCCGGCCACCAATTGGCCGATGCGCCCATAGCCCCAGATGCCCAGCGTCTTGCCGCGCAGAACGCTGCCGATGCCGAAGTTGGGCGGCATGGATGCGGCCTTGAGCCCCGACTGCTGCCAGGCGCCGTGTTTGAGGTTGGATATGTATTGGGGCAGGCGACGCATGGCGGCCATCACCAATGCCCAGGTAAGTTCAGCCGGCGCCACGGGTGAGCCCACTCCCTCGGCCACGGCAATGCCGCGTTCGGTGCAGGCCGTTACGTCGATGTGGTTTCCGATCTTGCCGGTCTGGGCTATCAATTTCAGCCGGGGGAGTTTTTCGATCAGTGGGCGCGTGATCTGGGTGCGTTCGCGCACCAGTACGATGATGTCGGCATCCTTCAGGCGAACGGCCAGCTGGCCTTGCCCCTTGACCGTATTGGTGTAGACCTTTGCCGAGTAGGGATCGAGCCGACTTGCGCAATGGAGCTTGCGGACCGCGTCTTGGTAGTCATCCAGAATCACAATATTCATCCCGCCATTGTGCCTCGGCGCAAGCAGCGGGGCAGGCTGCTCCAGCCCACCGCACGCCCCAGTGTGCAACCCTTTGTCGCGGGTGCGGGTTGGTGGGCGTATCCCTCAATGAGGCTGTGGCTCGCCAGCCGCCATGCGTTCGAGTTCTGCGCACACATCGGCCATGCGCCCTGCAATCACCAAGCGCCCCGCTTCCGCGCGGGACGGGCCTTGGAGCACACGCACAGCGCGCCGAGGGCTATGGCAATTGACATTTGCTGTTTCGCGCGGAGCTGCAAGGGCTTGCGAAAAGCGCACTACCCCGCTGCCCTGGCGTGATGCCATCGCGGTTGCGCTGCCAGAAGTGTTTGGCGCAGAAAACAACCGTTTTTGGGGCGCCAAGCCAGAGGCAGCGGCCCAGGGGGAGGATGGGTCGAGCGCGGAGCGTGGTCGCAGGGCGCTGCGCGAGGCCCTGGACGATGAGGCACGGCGGTGGGGGCGCAGCCATTGGGCAAAAGCCTGGAAGGGCTGTGAAAGAGTCGAGAGAGCGAACAAAGCAAGTCCCATGTGAAAACTCCGTGGATGGGGTTGAGCACAGGCAGGATTGCGAATAGCGCACGGCCTCAGGGCTGGGCAGCCGCAAAGGCTACCCAAACGCCCGCCACCTGAGGTGTGCCGCTGAAAGCAGCAATTACATAAGCATCGTGTTGCGGATCAGGCCCACTGCGAGCCCCTCGATTTCGAACACTTCACCCGGTTGCACCACGATGATGGGGTAGTCGGGGTTTTCGGGAAGCAGTTCGATGGAGCTGGCGGTGCGGCGCAGGCGCTTGACGGTGACGTCGTCTCCCAGCCGTGCCACCACGATCTGGCCATTGCGCGCTTCGCGCGTGGCCTGCACGGCGAGCAGATCGCCGTCCATGATGCCGGCGTCGCGCATGGACATGCCGCGAACTTTCAAGAGGTAGTCAGGTTTGTGCTGGAAAAGACTGTTTTCTACGCTATAGGTTTGGTCTACATGTTCCTGCGCGAGAATGGGCGAACCGGCTGCCACGCGGCCCACCAGGGGCAGAACCAGTTGCGACAATCCCGGCAGGGGCAGGCTGAATTGGGTGCCGCGCGCGGCATTGATGGAGCGCACCGTTTCGCTGCGAAGGCGAATGCCGCGGGACGTGCCGCTGACCAGTTCGATCACCCCCTTGCGGGCCAGCGCCTGGAGGTGCTCTTCCGCCGCATTGGCTGACTTGAAGCCCAGCTCGGTGGCGATCTCGGCGCGGGTGGGCGGCGCACCGGTACGGGCAATGGCCGTTTGGATCAGGTCGAGGATCTGTTGCTGGCGGGCGGTGAGCTTGGGATTGTCGAGCATGGTGGGTTCCGGTGCGGGCCACGCAGGTGGCAAATAACTGTTTATTAATCCAGTAGCTGTATTTTTTACCAGTTTTTCAAAGGATGCAAGTGAGCGGGCAAAAAATTATCGTTTTGGCGACCGGCGGAACCATCGCAGGCACGGCGACCACGCCTGGGGACAATATTGGCTATACCGCTGCACAGGTAGGGGTGAACCAGTTGCTCGCGGCGGTGCCGGGGTTGTACGCCGCGGCAGGCGGCAGCCTGCAGGCCGAGCAGGTTGCGCAACTCGACAGCAAGGACATGGATTTCGACGTGCTGGCTGCATTGGCGCGGCGCTGCGCGACCGCGCTTGCCGACCCGGGCGTGCGCGCCATCGTCATCACCCACGGCACAGACACCCTCGAAGAAACTGCCTGGTTTTTGCACACGGTGCTTTGCGCCCAAAAACCGGTGGTGCTGACCTGTGCCATGCGGCCTGCGACGGCACTGGCCCCGGACGGCCCGCAGAATCTGCTCGACGCCATTGCCGTGGCGACGGCCGAGGGTGCCCGGGGCGTGGTCGTGGTGGCTGCCGGTGTGGTGCACGGTGCGCAGCGCGTGCAGAAGGTGCACCCCTACCGGGTCGATGCGTTCAGCTCGGGAGACGCCGGTCCGCTGGGCTGGGTGGAGGAAGGCCGGGTGCGTTTGGTGCAGGATTGGCCGGCTGTGCTCGTGGATCAAGCACCTTTTGCTATTGAAAAAATAGCTAGCCGGACGAATTGGCCCTGGGTCGAGCTGGTGGTGAGCCATGCTGGCGCCAGTGGTGCTTTGGTCGACGCGCTTGTGCGCGATGGCGTGCGAGGAATCGTCGCTGCTGCCACTGGCAATGGCACGCTGCACCACGCGCTGGAAGCCGCCTTGCTGCGCGCCCAGAGCGCAGGGGTGCGGGTGGTGCGGTCCACACGCTGCCCGCAAGGCCAGGTGCTGCCCCGGCCCGGCGATGCGATACCGGATTCGGGCGGGCTGTCGCCGGTCAAGGCGCGCATCTCGATGGTGCTGGATCTGCTGGGCTGAACGCCTTGCGCGTTCCCGGTGGAGCGATGCCCCGGTAAGGCCCCACGCGCCGGGAGCGCGCAGGGTTGCGGATGAGGCAAGCGGGAGAGGGCTGGGCCGAACCCCGCCCGCAGGATCAGCTCGACAGGGCCTGCAGGGCGCGTGCCGTGATTTCTTCGACGCTGCCGGTGCCGCTGATGGCGCGGTACTTGGGCGCAGCTTCGGGTTCGGCCTTGGCCCAGTTGCTGTAGTAGTCCACCAGGGGGCGGGTCTGGTCGCTGTAGACCTGCAGGCGCTTCTTGACGGTTTCTTCCTTGTCGTCTTCGCGCTGGATCAGCTCTTCGCCGGTCACGTCGTCCTTGCCCGCCACCTTGGGTGGGTTGAACTTGACATGGTAGGTGCGGCCACTGGTAGGGTGCGAGCGGCGGCCGCTCATGCGTTCGATGATGGCGTCGAACGGCACATCGATTTCCAGCACGTAGTCGAGCTTGACTCCGGCCGCCTTCATGGCATCGGCCTGGGGAATGGTGCGGGGAAAACCATCGAACAGGAAGCCTTGCGCGCAATCGGCCTGGGCGATGCGTTCCTTGACGAGGCCGATGATGATGTCATCGCTGACCAATGCGCCGGAATCCATCACGGCCTTGGCTTGCAGGCCCAGCGGGGTGCCGGCCTTGACAGCGGCGCGCAGCATGTCGCCCGTCGAGATCTGGGGTATGCCGTATTTCTGGCAGATGAACGTGGCTTGCGTGCCCTTTCCGGCACCGGGGGCGCCCAACAGAATCAGTCTCATGGAAATCCTCGAAGGTTAGAAATCGGCTGGCACTGCTGTCGGGGCGCGGCCGAACGCCGACGATGCAGTGCTCTCGTTGCGGTCAAGGATAGCATGCGTGCATCTTGCTCTGGCTTACGCCAAGGTGGGCTTGCGCAGACGCGGTTGCCCACTTTGGATCCGAACAAGCGGCAGGCGGATTGAGGGGGATGGAGTGGACTTCTTGCGGATTCGTGGCCAGGCCGGGAGGGCAACGCCGCACCACCATCAGCATGGCCAGGACGCTGGCTGGCCCCTCGAGGCTGCAAGGTGGTTTGTGTTGAACTGGTGGATGGCTCAGCGCGCTGACGTGCGCGATGGCGCGCACCGCCAGTGAGCGCTGTTTCTAAATCGCTCGTGGGAGGTTTCAGGGCCGGCCATCGTCGGGCTTGTAGGGGCAAGGCGCCCGGCCCTCGCCTTGTCCTGTCGGCAGGTGCTGACGGCCCACCCGATTGGGGCGTGGCCCACCGTTGCTAGAGTAGTGCAGCGCGAGTCGGGGGGCGCGGTGGCGAAGCGGTGTCAGGCCAGCAGAGCCCGCACACGTTCCAGGTCGGCAGGGGTGTCCACGCCGGGGCCCGGCGCATGTGCCGTGACGTGGACGGCTATGCGGTGACCGTGCCACAGGGCGCGCAATTGCTCCAAAGCCTCAACGGCTTCCGTGGGGGCCTGGGCCAGGCGGGGAAACTGCCTCAGAAACCCGGCACGGTAGCTGTAGATGCCGATGTGGCGCAGCGGTGCGAAGCCGCGCAGCGCCGCCACGCCGGGCGCAGCCTGGATTGCCGCTCCTTGCCACCAGGCGTGGCCGGCGTGGTCGCGGGCATGCGGGATGGGGGCCCGGCTGAAGTAGTGCGCCAGCCCCCGGGCATCCAGCACCACCTTGACGACGTTGGGGTTCTCGAAATCGGCCAGGGTGGCAATGGCGTGGGCGGCCGTGCCCATGCTGGCTTCGGGCTGCGAAGGCAGCAGCGCCGCCACAGCGTCGATGAGCGCCGGGTCCATCAGCGGCTCATCGCCTTGCACGTTGACCACCACGGCATTGCCGTCCAGCCCGAGGTGCTCGCAGGCTTCGGCCAGCCGGTCGCTGCCGCTGGCATGGTCGGTGCGGGTGAGCAGGGCCTGCACGCCGTGTGCCTGGCAGGCCTCCACGATGCGCGGATCATCGGCCGCCACCACCACCCGCGCGGCGCCGCTTTGTGCGGCGCGCCGGGCCACGCGCACCACCATGGGTAGTCCGGCGATATCGGCCAGGGGCTTGTCCGGCAGGCGGCTGGAAGCCATGCGCGCCGGAATCAGCACCGTGAAGCCGGCGGCCTCGGCGGGGTTCACGCTTCCAGTTCCTCGTCGGTCAGGGTGCGTGCTTCGTTTTCGAGCAGCACGGGAATGCCGTCGCGCACCGGGTACGCCAGGCGGGCGCTGCGCGACACCAGCTCCTGGCGTTCGCGGTCGTAGGTCAGCGGGCCCTTGGTGACGGGGCAGACCAGCAGTTCAAGCAGTTTGGAATCCATGGCGGCGGCTTATTCGAGAGTCAGGCGAGGGGGGATGATACCGGCGCGGCCCGCCAAGCCGACAGCCGTGCGTCGAGCGCTGCCGTGAAGGCGGGGTCGATGGCCAGCTCCAGTGCCACCGCGAGCACATCGGGGTGCAAGGGCCAGAGCTTCACGGCGTCTTTTTCGGTGCAAATCAACGTGATGCGCTTGTCGGCAGGGCGCTTCCAGCTATTAAAATCATAGTGATCTGGAAGGGCTTCGGTGCCAACGAGCTGCAGGCCCCGTGCGCGCAGCATGGCGAAGAATTCGGCGGGCCGCGCCACGGCTGCCATGGCATGCACGGGCTGGCCGTTCAGCGATGCCAGGTCGACCACCTCACCGTTGCCGCGCCGTGCCTGGCTGGCCAGCCTGCGCTGCAGCGCGTAGCTGGCGGCCGCACTGGCGGGCGGGGTGCTACCGGCGTGCAGCA
>NZ_ACQT01000080.1 GCF_000175235.1 Acidovorax delafieldii 2AN
CTGTGGACCTGGCCGCCACCGCGCGCGCGGTGTGCGCCGACTATGCGCAAGCGGCATGGCAGCGCACCGGCGAGATCGCGGTGGACGCTCCCGAGCACCTGGCGCTGGCGGGGCATGCGGTGCTGTTGGACCTTGCGCTGCGCAATCTGGTCGAGAATGCCCTGCGGCACACCCCGCGCGGTACGCGGATTGCCGTTCAGCTCGGGCAGGCCGAAGGCGGGGCGGTGTGGCTACAGGTGTGCGATGACGGCCGGCGCATGCCCGCCGGTGCCAACCAGCCCCCGGAGGTACGCCCCGTGGACAGCCTGCATCTCGGGCACGAGATTGTGAAGCGCGTGGCCGAGATGCATGGCGGTACCTTCGGCCCGGCCGTGGCGCCGGCCCCCTTCACCACCTGCTACCGTCTGGATTTCCCCTCACCTGCCAGGGTGGCCGGCGGGTAAAATCCCGGTTACCAAGCGGTTACCGCCGCTGCGGCTGCCTGTCAGCGCCTCCATCAACCCTGAACGGACTTCACGACCATGCCCCTCGTATCGATGCGCGAACTGCTCGACCATGCTGCCACCAACGGTTATGGCATTCCGGCCTTCAACGTCAACAATCTGGAGCAGGTGCAGGCCGTGATGGCTGCCGCCGACGAGGTGGGCGCCCCGGTGATCCTGCAGGCCAGCGCCGGCGCACGCAAGTATGCGGGCGAGCCCTTCATCAAGCACCTGATCCAGGCTGCGGCCGAGATGTACCCCCACATCCCCCTGGTGATGCACCAGGACCACGGCACTTCGCCCAAGATCTGCCAGGGCGCGATCGACCTGGGCTTCGGCTCGGTCATGATGGACGGATCGCTGCGCGAAGATGGCAAGACGCCGGCGTCGTTCGACTACAACGTCGACGTGACCCGCCAGGTCGTCGAGATGGCGCACAAGGTGGGTGTGACCGTTGAAGGTGAACTCGGTTGCCTGGGTTCGCTGGAAACCGGTGAGGCGGGCGAGGAAGACGGCATCGGTGCCGTCGGCAAGCTCGACCACAGCCAGATGCTGACCGACCCTGAGGAAGCTGCACAGTTCGTCAAGGCCACGCAGCTCGACGCGCTGGCCATTGCCATCGGCACGAGCCATGGCGCCTACAAGTTCACCCGTCCGCCCACGGGCGATGTGCTGGCGATCTCGCGTGTCAAGGAGATCAACGCCCGCATCCCCAACACCCACCTGGTGATGCATGGCTCGTCGAGCGTGCCGCAGGACCTGCTGGCCATCATCAACCAGTACGGCGGCAAGATGAAGGAAACCTACGGGGTGCCCGTGGCGGAGATCCAGGAGGCGATCAAGTACGGCGTGCGCAAGATCAACATTGATACCGACATCCGTCTGGCCATGACGGGCGCCGTGCGCAAGTTCCTGGCCGAGAACCCCGAGAAATTCGATGCCCGCGAATGGCTCAAGCCCGCACGCGAGGCCGCGAAGGCCATCTGCAAGCAGCGCTACCTCGAATTCGGCTGCGAAGGCCAGGGCGCGAAGATCAAAGGCGTGAACCTGCAGGCGATGGCCGGACAGTACGCAGCGGGCACCTTGGCGCAGCTGGTGAACTGAGCCTTCATCCCCCCCGCTGGCCGCCCTGCGTGGCGGTTTTGCAAGCCGGTGCCTGTCACCGGCTTTTTTGTTTTTGGAGTGTCCTGGGCGGGGCATTGCGCCAGCCCTTGTGCCAACGTGACGGAAGCAGAGGTTTCTTCATGTAAGCTCGCGGTCAGTAAGTATTACCACTGACCCCCGAACGAGGAGACGACATGCTGATAGGTGTGCCTGCGGAGTCCATGGCAGGAGAGACCCGGGTGGCGGCAACCCCCGAGACGGTGAAGAAGCTCAAGGGGCTGGGCCATGTGCTGCGTGTGCAGTCCGGCGCTGGCGTGGCCGCAAGCGTTCCCGATGCCGCCTACGAAGCCGCAGGGGCCGAGGTGGTGGGGGCCGCCCAGGCCTGGGCATGTGACTTGGTGCTGAAGGTGCGTTGTCCTTCCGAGGCCGAGGTGCCGGCGTTGCGTTCGGGCAGCACCGTCGTGGGCATGCTCAACCCCTTCGATGCGGCGGGCCTGCAGCGACTGGCGGCGGCGGGCGTAACGGCCTTTGCCCTCGAGGCGGCGCCGCGCACCACGCGTGCCCAGAGCATGGATGTGTTGTCTTCGCAGGCCAACATTGCGGGCTACAAGGCGGTCATGATCGCGGCCGACCGCTACCAGCGGTTTTTCCCGATGCTCATGACCGCGGCCGGCACCGTCAAGGCTGCACGCGTGGTCGTTCTGGGCGTGGGGGTGGCGGGGTTGCAGGCGGTTGCCACGGCCAAGCGGCTGGGTGCCGTGATCGAGGCCTCCGACGTGCGGCCCAGCGTGAAGGAGCAGGTGGAGTCACTGGGCGCCCGGTTCATCGACGTGCCGTACGAAACCCAGGAAGAGAAGGACGCGGCCGAGGGGGTGGGTGGCTATGCGCGCCCCATGCCGCAAAGCTGGCTGGACCGCCAGAAGGCCGAGGTGGCCAAGCGCGTGGCCCAGGCTGACGTCGTCATCACTACCGCGCTCATCCCCGGCCGGCCAGCGCCGGTGCTGGTCACCGAAGACATGGTGCGCTCGATGAAGGCCGGCTCGGTGATCGTGGACATCGCGGCCCCCCAGGGGGGTAACTGCCCGCTCACGGAACCGGGCCGCACCGTCGAAAAGCATGGGGTGATCCTGGTGGGCGAAACCAATCTGCCCGCGCTGGTGGCGGCTGACGCGTCATCGCTGTATGCGCGCAATGTGCTCGACTTTCTCAAGCTCGTTGTCAACAAAGAGGGGACGCTGCACGTGGATCTGCAGGATGACATCGTGGCCGCCTGTCTGGTGGCCCATGAAGGAACGGTGAGGCGCGCGTGAATATGTGGATGGCATTGAAATCTCTGTCTGGTCGCCGGGTGAGCGGCATGGTGTTGGCGACATGTGCCTTCGCGGCGCTGGCGGCTTGCGCACCGCTGCAGCCCGGCACCACGGAATATCCTGTGGGGCGCGGGCGCCTGGTGTTGCCCCAGGGGGAGTGGGTGGCGCTCGACCGTTCTGAAGAAGCCCTGCCCTTGTTGCCCGAGCCCGGCGCCACGGTGCCCCTGCAAACGCGCGCCGTCGGGTTGCGCGGGGCCAACAAGGATTGGCTGGCCATACTGCTCGTGCAGACCAACAGCACCAACCATCCCCGGCCGACGACGCTGTGGACGGGCTCGTGCCCCGCGCAGCAGGGCCTGATGGTGGAGGACGCCACCGCGCACAGTGCCGTGCGCGTCGATTGCCTGCGTTTCAAGCGATTTGCGCAAAGCGGGGGCTGGCTCGACAAGAACCACCCCCTGCTGGCACAGTGGCTGGCCCGACAGGGCGCGGCGCCAGCGCAGCCCTATTCGCACCTGAACTACCGCTACGCCACCGAGGGCGGCGCCTACATCGAGATCAACGCAGTCGTTGACCAGCGCCTGTTACGGCCGCAGACGCGCAGCAACGAAGATTTCCTGCGCGCGGGGCGACCCGGGCAGGAATGGGCGCACCAACTGGCCGAGGCCGCGCGCCTGAGCACCTCGATGATGGACGGCTATCTGGCCGTTCCACCCTTCCCCATCGCTCTACCCAACTGAGGGCTTTCGTCATGGAATCGGTGTCTCCCACCCTGATCAACCTGATCATCTTCGTTCTGGCGATCTACGTGGGTTACCACGTGGTCTGGACCGTCACGCCAGCGCTGCACACGCCGCTCATGGCGGTGACCAACGCCATCTCGGCCATCGTCATCGTGGGGGCGATGCTGGCTGCGGCGCTTACCGAAACCACGCTGGGTCGCACGATGGGTGCGCTTGCCGTGGCACTGGCTGCGGTCAACGTGTTCGGCGGCTTCCTTGTCACGCGCCGCATGCTCGAGATGTTCCGGAAGAAAGACAGGAAAGCTCCCGCCAAGGCGCAAGGAGACCAAGCATGAGCATGAACCTTGTGACGCTGCTGTACCTCGTGGCCAGCGTCTGCTTCATCCAGGCTCTCAAGGGGCTCTCGCACCCCACCACCTCCATCCGCGGCAATGTCTTTGGCATGACGGGCATGGCGATTGCCGTTCTGACCACGGCGGCGCTCATCGTCGAGCTGGCAGGGGGCAAGGCCGAGGGCATGGTCTATGTGCTGGGCGGGCTGCTGGTGGGCGGCGCAGCCGGCGCCATCATGGCTCGGCGCGTGGAGATGACGAAGATGCCCGAACTGGTGGCCTTCATGCACAGCATGATCGGTCTGGCGGCCGTGTTCATCGCGATCGCCGCCGTGGCCGAGCCCTGGGCTTTCCAGATCGTGGCCAAGGGCCAGCCCATCCCTGCGGGCAATCGCCTTGAGTTGTTCCTGGGTGCGGCCATTGGTGCCATCACCTTCAGTGGTTCGGTGATCGCGTTTGGCAAGCTGTCGGGCAAGTACAAGTTCCGCCTGTTCCAGGGTGCGCCCGTGCAGTTCACCGGGCAGCACCTGCTCAACCTGGTGCTGGGTCTGGCCACCGTGGGCCTGGGCCTGGTGTTCATGTTCACTGAAAACTGGACGGCCTTCTTTGCCATGCTGGCGCTGTCGTTCGCGCTGGGCGTGCTCATCATCATTCCCATCGGCGGTGCGGACATGCCTGTCGTGGTGTCGATGCTCAACAGCTATTCGGGCTGGGCAGCCGCCGGCATCGGCTTCTCGCTCAACAACTCGATGCTGATCATCGCCGGATCGCTGGTGGGCAGCTCGGGGGCCATCCTGAGCTACATCATGTGCAAGGCCATGAACCGCTCGTTCTTCAACGTGATCCTGGGCGGTTTTGGCGGAGATGCAGGCGGTAGCGCCGCAGCGGGCGCGAAGGAGCAGCGCCCCGTGAAGGCCGGCAGTGCCGACGATGCGGCCTTTGTGCTGGGCAATGCCGAAACCGTGGTGATCGTGCCGGGCTATGGCCTGGCCGTGGCCCGCGCCCAGCATGCGGTGAAAGAGCTGGCCGAGAAGCTGGTGCACAAGGGCATCACGGTGAAATACGCCATCCACCCGGTGGCAGGCCGCATGCCCGGCCACATGAACGTGTTGCTGGCCGAGGCCGAAGTGCCCTACGACCAGGTGTTCGAGATGGAGGACATCAACGGCGAATTCGGCCAGGCCGACGTGGCGATCATCCTGGGCGCCAACGACGTGGTGAACCCCGCCGCGCACACCAAGGGCAGTCCGATCTATGGCATGCCCATCCTCGAGGCCTACAAGGCCAAGACGGTGATCGTCAACAAGCGCTCCATGGCCGCCGGCTATGCAGGCCTGGACAACGAACTATTCTACATGGACAAGACCATGATGGTCTTCGGCGACGCCAAGAAGGTGGTCGAGGACATCGGCAAGGCGATCGAATAGCACCCTTCGCCGCCAGGCGACACCGCGCGGCCACCGGCACGGACCGCGCCTAGGGAAACCACAAACCCGCAGAACCACCACCGGCAGGGACAATGCCGGGGTTCGATTGAAAAAGAGATAACTGGAGAGACACGCATGACTGACCGTCCCTGGCTGGCCGCCTATCCGCAAGGGGTTCCCGCCGACATCGACCCGTCACACTACCCATCGCTCGTCGCCCTCATGGACGAGGCCTTTACCCAATACGCCGACCGCATTGCCTACAGCTTCATGGGCAAGGACGTCACCTATGCACAGACCGACTCGCTGAGCAGCGCATTCGCCGCGTACCTGCAGGGCCTGGGCCTGGTCAAGGGTGATCGCGTGGCGATCATGATGCCCAACGTGCCGCAATACCCGGTAACGGTGGCGGCCGTGCTGCGCGCAGGCTTTGTGGTGGTCAACGTGAACCCGCTGTACACCCCCCGCGAACTGGAGCACCAGCTCAAGGATTCGGGCGCCAAGGCCATCGTGATCATCGAGAACTTCGCGTCCACGCTGGAGCACTGCATTGCCCACACCCCCATCAAGCATGTGGTGCTGTGCGCCATGGGCGACCAGCTGGGCCTGCTCAAGGGGACGCTCGTCAACTACGTGGTGCGCAACGTCAAGAAGCTCGTAC
Source organism: Acidovorax delafieldii 2AN (assembly GCF_000175235.1). Taxonomy (GTDB): domain Bacteria; phylum Pseudomonadota; class Gammaproteobacteria; order Burkholderiales; family Burkholderiaceae_C; genus Acidovorax; species Acidovorax delafieldii_B. The sequence continues at coordinate 6,060 of NZ_ACQT01000080.1, forward strand.
CGGCCTACAACTTGCCGGGGGCCGTACGGTTCAACGATGCGGTGGCCCAAGGTGCGCGCGGCAGCTTCAAGAAGCCCGACATCAAGCCCGATGACATCGCGCTGCTGCAGTACACCGGCGGCACCACCGGCGTGAGCAAGGGCGCCGTGCTGCTGCACCGCAACGTGATCGCCAACGTGCTGCAATCCGAGGCCTGGAACGACCCGGTCATGAAGAAAGTGCCGGCGGGCGAGCAGCCCACCAGCATCTGCGCCCTGCCGCTGTACCACATCTTCGCGTTCACGGTGAACATGATGCTGAGCATGCGCACCGGGGGCAAGACCATTCTCATTCCCAACCCGCGCGACCTGCCGGCGGTGCTCAAGGAACTGTCCAAGCACACCTTTCATAGTTTCCCGGCCGTGAACACGCTGTTCAACGGCCTGGCCAATCACCCTGACTTCAACACCGTCAACTGGAAGAACCTCAAGGTCTCGGTGGGCGGCGGCATGGCGGTGCAGGGCGCGGTGGCCAAGCTCTGGCTCGAAAAAACGGGCTGCCCGATCTGTGAGGGCTATGGCCTGTCCGAAACCAGTCCTTCGGCCACGTGCAACCCGGTGACCGCCAAGGAGTTCACCGGCACGATCGGCGTGCCCTTGCCCAGCACGCATCTGAAGCTGCTGGACGACGAGGGCCGCGAAGTCACCACCCTGGGCCAGGCGGGCGAAATCGCCATCAAGGGGCCGCAGGTGATGGCGGGCTACTGGCAACGCCCCGACGAGACGGCCAAGGTCATGACCGAAGACGGCTATTTCAAGTCGGGCGACATCGGGGTGATGGACGAGCGTGGCTACTTCAAGATCGTGGACCGCAAGAAGGACATGGTGCTGGTCAGCGGCTTCAATGTCTATCCCAACGAGGTCGAGGAGGTCGTGGCCAACTGTCCCGGCGTTCTGGAATGCGCCGTGGTGGGCGTGCCCGACGAGAAATCGGGCGAGGCCGTCAAGCTGGTGATCGTCAAGAAGTCGCCCGACCTCACCGAGGCCGACGTGCGCGAGTTCTGCCGCCATGAACTCACTGGCTACAAGCAGCCCAAGGTGATCGAGTTCCGCACCGAGTTGCCCAAGACGCCGGTGGGCAAGATCCTGCGGCGCGAGTTGCGCGACAAAAAGTAACCGCGCACTCCCCGCGATACGGGCCCACAGCGGGCTTGGGCCCGTATTGGCGCGGCTTTGTGAGCCGCCGAGCTGTGGGCGGAGTCCCTGCGCAGCACATCCGCGCCGCCGCTGGTTTCAGAGCATTCCCTGATCTGGCGGGCCCGCTTTTTGCTGCATCATCCGCCGATGTTGCGATTTCTTCTCACGCGCCTCGGCCTGCTCATACCGACCTTCTTCGGCATGACGCTGCTGGCGTTCTTCCTGATCCGGCTGGTGCCCGGAGACCCCATTGAGACCATGGCGGGTGAGCGGGGCATCGACGCCGCGCGGCATGCAGCCCTGCGCGCCGAATACGGCTTCGACAAGCCCGTGCTGACGCAGTACGGCATCTACATCGGCCGCGTCCTCCAGGGAGATCTGGGCAAATCGATCATCACCCAGGCTCCGGTTATCGAGGAGTTCCAGGCCCTGTTTCCGGCGACGGTGGAACTGGCGCTGTGCGCCATTGCCTTTGCACTGCTGCTGGGCATCCCGGCGGGCATCATCGCCGCCGTCAAGCGCAACTCCTGGTTCGACCACGGCGTGATGACGGTGTCGCTCACCGGCTATTCGATGCCGATCTTCTGGTGGGGCCTCCTGCTCATCATGGGGTTCTCGGTCTACCTGGGCATCACGCCCGTGTCGGGGCGGCTGGACGTGATGCACTATGTTGAGCCCGTCACGGGCTTCCTGCTGGTGGATGCGCTGCGCGCGGGCGAGACCGACGCCTTTTTCTCGGCGCTGAAGCATCTCGTACTGCCGGCGATCGTGTTGGGAACCAATCCGCTGGCCGTGGTGGCTCGCATGACGCGCTCGGCCATGCTCGAGGTGCTGGGCGAGGACTACATCCGCACGGCGCGCGCCAAGGGGCTTTCCAGCTTGCGGGTGGTGGCGTTGCATGCCTTGCGCAATGCCCTGATTCCCGTGGTGACGGTCATCGGTCTGCAGGTCGGCGTGCTCTTCACCGGAGCCATCCTTACCGAAACCATCTTTTCGTGGCCCGGCGTGGGCAAATGGCTGATCGAGGCCATCAACCGGCGCGACTACCCCGTTCTGCAGGGCGGCATGCTGCTGCTGGGTGGGGTGGTGATGCTGGTCAACCTGCTGGTCGACCTGACCTACGGCATCATCAACCCGCGCATTCGCGCCGGTCATTGAGGGCATCGATTTCCATGGCTTCATCGTCTGTCATCCAGGGCGCAGGCGCACCCGTGCCGCCCGGGCCCCTGCGGGAGTTCTGGCGCGCCTTCGTGGCCAACAAGGGGGCGGTGTTCGGCCTGCTTGTGGTGGGGGCTCTGCTGTTGGTGGCACTGTTTGCGCCGCTGATCGCACCGCATGCACCCGACCAGACCAACAGTGCGGCCTTCCTCAAACCGCCTGCGTGGCAGAGCGGGGGCTCTGCCACCTACCTGCTGGGCACCGACGCCATCGGGCGCGACATCCTGTCGCGGCTGATCCACGGTACGCGGCTGTCGCTGTCGATCGGCGTGGCGGTGGTCGTGCTCGCCCTGGCGGCGGGCATCGCCCTGGGGCTGATCGCGGGGTTCTTCCGGGGGGTGGTCGAAGTGGCCATCATGCGCCTGATGGACATCGTCCTCACGCTGCCGAGCCTGCTGCTCGCCATCGTGATCGTCGCCATCCTGGGGCCGGGCCTGGTCAACGCCATGCTGGCGGTGGCCATCGTGGTGCTGCCGCACTACGTGCGCATCACCCGGGCGGCGGTGATCAGCGAGGTGTCCAAGGACTATGTGACGGCGGCGCGCATCAGCGGCGCTGGAACGCTGCGCCTCATGTTCAGCGAGGTGCTGCCCAACTGCGCGGCGCCCCTCATCGTGCAGGCCTCGCTCGGCGTTTCCACGGCCATTCTGGATGCAGCCGCGCTGGGCTTTCTGGGTCTGGGGGCGCAGCCACCATCGCCCGAGTGGGGCACCATGCTGGCCGATGCGCGGGAGTTCGTCATGCGCGCCTGGTGGGTGGTGACCCTGCCGGGGCTGATGATCGTGGTGGCAGTGCTGGCTTTCAACTTGCTTGGCGATGGGCTGCGCGATGCACTCGATCCCAAGCTCAAACGGTGAACAACGCGATGGCATTGCTTGAAATCGAAGACCTCCACGTCGAGTTCCCCACCCAGGGCGCCGTCATGCATGCCGTGGATGGCGTCAACCTGCGGCTGGAAGAGGGCGAGGTGCTGGGCATCGTGGGCGAATCAGGCTCTGGCAAGAGCGTCACCATGATGGCCCTCATGGGGTTGATCGGCTTTCCGGGCCGGGTGCGGGCCGGGCGCCTGCGCTTTGCGGGCCACGATCTGCCGGGTCTTTCGGACCGCCAGCGGCGCGGCCTGGTGGGCAAGGACATGGCCATGATCTTCCAGGACCCCACCACCAGCCTGAATCCGTGCTTCACCATCGGCTTCCAGATCATCGAGGTGCTGCGTCTGCATCTGAAGCTGGACAAGGCCGAGGCCCGCCGGCAGGCCATCGCGCTGCTTGAGCAGGTGGGTATTCCAGCCGCCGCCTCGCGCCTGAATGATTTTCCGCACCAGATGTCCGGGGGCATGAACCAGCGCGTGATGATCGCCATGGCGATTGCCTGCAACCCGCGCCTGCTCATTGCCGACGAGCCCACCACCGCGCTCGACGTGACCATCCAGGCCCAGATACTCGATCTGCTGCGTACCCTGCAGAAGGAGCGCGGCATGGCCTTGGTGCTGATCACGCACAACATGGGCGTGGTGCAGGAGATGGCGCAGCGCGTGGCCGTGATGTATGCCGGCCAGGTGGTGGAGCAAAGCGCTGTGGAGCACCTGTTTGCCGCGCCCCGCCATCCCTACACCGAGGCCCTGCTGGCGGCCATGCCGGAGCAGGTGCGCTCAGACGGGCGGCTGGCCACCATTCCCGGGGTGGTGCCGGGCGTGTACGACCGCCCATCGGGTTGCCTGTTCACGCCGCGCTGCGCGTACGCCACGGCGCGCTGCCAGGCGCAGCGGCCTGAACTGCGCCCCGTCGGCGAGGCCGGATCCACGGCCCTGGCGCGCTGCCACTACCCCCTGGGCGATGCCGGCCGGCAAGCACGGATGGCAGCGGACGGCCCTCTGGGCGTTGCCCGCGAGGTGGCGGCATGAGCGTCCAACCCTTTGGTACACCGCCCCCTGACGGCAATGCCGTGGTGCAAGCCCGTGACCTGCGCCAGGTCTATGCCATTCGCCGTGGCTGGATGCGCCCGCCGGCACAGCTGCAGGCCGTGGGCGGCGTTTCGTTCGAGGTGCGCGCGGGCCGAACGCTGGCCGTGGTGGGCGAGTCGGGCTGCGGCAAATCGACGCTGGCGCGCATGGTGTCTCTCATCGAGACGCCCACCGCGGGCCAGCTGCTCCTCGATGGCGCCGATGTCACACACGCCACCGAGAGCGATCGGCGCAAGCTGCGCCAGACCGTACAGCTCGTCTTCCAGAACCCCTATGCCTCGCTGAACCCGCGCAAGAAGATCAGCGCGGCCCTCGAAGACCCGCTGGCCATCAACACATCCCTTTCGAAGGCCGAGCGTGCCGAGCAGGCGCGTGCCATGCTCGCGCGCGTGGGCCTGCGGCCCGAATACGCCAACCGCTATCCGCACATGTTCTCGGGCGGCCAGCGCCAGCGCATTGCCATCGCCCGCGCGCTCATGCTCAACCCCCGTCTGGTGGTGGCGGACGAGCCGGTATCTGCGCTCGATGTGTCGATCCAGGCACAGGTGCTGAACCTGCTGGCCGACCTGCAGGCCCAGCTGGGCCTGGCCTACCTTTTCATCTCGCACGACCTGGCGGTGGTGCGCCACATTGCGCACGAGGTGCTGGTGATGTACCTGGGCCACGCGGTGGAGCAGGGGCCCAAGGACAAGATCTTCGCGCGGCCGCTGCACCCCTACACGCAGGCGCTGCTGGCCTCCACGCCCGGGCTGCAGGCGGGAAGCGGGCTGCGGCGCGAACGCATCGTGCTCAAGGGCGAACTGCCTTCGCCGCTGACCCCCCCGCCGGGCTGCGTGTTCTCCACGCGCTGCGTCCACGCCACCGACCGCTGCCGCGCCGAACGCCCGTTGCAGCGTCTGCTGGACGAACGCCAGGTGGCCTGCCACCACGCGGAAAATTTTCTGGAGCCGGCCACGAGTCCGGCCCCACCTGGCGCGCTGCCGATCCCGGTGGCCTGATTTCAACCTGAAGGAGTCCTGTGATGAGAAATATCCCATCGCGCAAGCGATTTGCCCTGGCCGCCCTGGCCCTGCCAGTGTTGATGGCCGCCGGTGCGGTGTCGGCCAAGACCCTGGTCTTCTGTTCGGAAGGCAGCCCGGAAAACTTCTACCCGGGCGTGAACACCACGGGCACTTCCTTCGACGGCAACGAGCCCATCTACAACCGCCTCGTGGAATTCGAGCGCGGTGGCACCAAGGTGGTGCCCGGCCTGGCCGAGCGGTGGGAAATTTCCGCAGATGGCAAGGAGTACACCTTCCACCTGCGCAAGGGCGTGAAGTGGCACACCACTAGCAAGAGCTTCAAGCCTACGCGCGACTTCAACGCCGACGACGTGCTGTTCGCCTTCGAGCGCCAGTGGAAGGAAGACAACCCCTTCTTCAAGGTCACGAGCCCCAACCACTCGTACTTCAACGACATGGGCATGCCCAAGCTGCTGGTCTCGGTGGTGAAGGTGAACGACCTCACCGTCAAGATCACGCTCAACAAGCCAGAGGCGCCTTTCCTGGCCAACCTGGCCATGCCCTATGCCGCCGTGCAGTCCAAGGAATACGCCGACGCCATGCTCAAGGCCGGCACCCCCGAGAAGATCGACCAGGACCCCATCGGCACCGGCCCCTTCTATCTGGTGCAGTACCAGAAGGACGCCGTCATCCGCTACAAGGCCTTCCCTGCCTATTGGGGCGGCAAGGCCAAGATCGACGACCTGGTGTACTCCATCACGCCCGATGCCTCGGTGCGCTGGGCCAAGCTGCAAAAGGGTGAGTGCCATGTGATGCCCTACCCGAACCCGGCCGACCTCGACGCCATCCGCAAGGATCCGAACGTGCAGCTTCTTGAGCAGCCCGGCCTGAACGTGGGGTACATGGCCTACAACACCAAGAAGAAGCCGTTTGACGACGTGCGCGTGCGCAGGGCCGTCAACATGGCCATCGACAAGAAGGCCATCATCGAAGGCGTGTATCTGTCGACCGGCGTGGCGGCCAAGAACCCGATTCCGCCCACGATGTGGTCGTACAACGATGCCGTCAAGGACGACCCCTACGACCCCGCAGCCGCCAAGAAGCTGCTGGCCGAAGCCGGCTACCCCAACGGCTTCACCACCGACCTGTGGGCCATGCCCGTGCAGCGCCCCTACAACCCCAACGCCAAGCGCATTGCCGAGCTGATGCAGGCCGACCTGGCCAAGATCGGCGTCAAGGCCGAGATCAAGTCGTTTGAATGGGGCGAGTACCGCAAGCGCCTGCAGGAAGGCGAGCACCAGATGGGCATGCTGGGCTGGACGGGCGACAATGGCGACCCCGACAACTTCCTCTACACCCTGCTGGGCTGTGCGTCGGCACAGTCGAACAGCGGCAGCAACATCGCCAAGTTTTGCTACCAGCCCTATGAAGACCTCGTGGTCAAGGCCAAAACCGTGACCAGCCAGGCCGAACGCACCGAGCTGTACAAGAAGGCCCAGGTGATCTTCAAGGAGCAGGCGCCGTGGTTCACCATTGCGCATGCCGTGCAGCTCAAGCCGGTGCGCAAGGAAGTGGTGGACTTCAAGCTCAGCCCTTTCAGTCGCCACAACTTCTACGGCGTGGACATCAAGAACTGAGTTTCCAGGGCCGCCTTGCGCGGTCGCCCAACCCTGGCGCCCCTGGGCCCAGGGTTTTTTTTATGCAGAAAGAATGTGGCCATGACCACCGCCATCCTCAGCGCGCTCCTTGAAGAACAGTCCGGCCTTGTCGCCATGTTGCAGTACCCGCAGCGCAGGGTGCATGCGGGGCGGGTGTTCTGGACGGGTTCGCTGCACGGGCGCAGCGTGGTGCTGGCGCTCTCGGGCATCGGCAAGGTCGCGGCCGCCACCACGGCCACGGCCCTGATCGAGCGGTTTGGCGTGGCCCGCATCGTGTTCACGGGCGTGGCCGGGGGCGTGGGCGAGGGCGTGCGGGTCGGCGACGTGGTGGTGGCGCAGGACTACGTGCAACATGACATGGATGCTTCGCCGCTTTTTCCGCGCTGGGAGCTGCCCGGTTATGCACGGGCGCGCCTGGCCTGCGACGCGGCTCTTTCTGCTCTGCTTTTGGAAGCTGCTCACGCTTGTGTGGCAAGCGCGCAGGGGCAATTTGACCTCAAAACCGCCAACGCCACCCTTCAGGTGCACCACGGCCTGATGGCCAGCGGCGACCGCTTCGTGTCGGCCGCGCACGAGTCCGACCGGCTGCGCACGGCGCTGCGCGAAGCCGGCCACGAGGTGCTGGCGGTGGAGATGGAAGGTGCCGCCGTGGCGCAGGTGTGCATGGACTACGGCGTGCCGTTTGCTGCGGTGCGCACCATCTCCGACCGCGCCGACGACACTGCGCACGGTGACTTCGCGCTGTTCGTGCAGACCGTGGCCAGCCGCTATGCCGACCACATGGTGCAGTCGTTTCTGGAAAAACTGTAAAGCAGGCGGCACGCTGCAGGCTTCAATTAGGAAGCAGGAAGCAGGAAGCAGGAAGCAGGAAGCGGTGGCGGTGGCGGTGGCGGTGGGTGCCACCGGTGTACAGGGAGCCGTTGGCGCTTGCGCATCCCGTTCCCCTGCTGGGCCAATGCTTCGGCCGCCCGCAGCCGTCCGTTCCAGTGAACTGCAAGCACCCCGCAGCTCGCACGCGGTTCCTGTGGCGCGTGGCGACTTTGTGCCCACCCCGTTGGGCACGTCTGTGAAAACTATCAAAAAAATAGCGGTAAACGTCCGTTGGACAAGCGCGTGCGGTTGTTTTGGTGCATTTTTATCTCGGCACCTGCTGTCTAATGCACCGGACCACCGCTATGCCGAATGGATGGCGCCTCGGCCCGAAAAGCACGCAGCGCCAGCGTGCTATTTCAGCCAGCCACGCTTGCGGAAGTACCACATGGGCCCGAGGGCGCTGGCCAGCATGAGGCCGAGCACGTACGGGTAGGCGCCGGTGCCCAGGAACTCCAGCTCGGGAAACTTCAGGTTCATGCCGTACACGCTCGCAATCAGCGTGGGCGGCAGCAGCGCCACGCTGGCCACCGAGAAGATCTTGATGATCTTGTTCTGGTTGATGTTGATGAAACCGACCGTGGCGTCCATCAGGAAGTTGATCTTGTCGAACAGGAAGGCCGTGTGGTTGTCCAGTGATTCGATGTCGCGCAGGATCTGGCGCGCTTCCTCGAACTGCTCGGCGTTGAGCATCTTGGAGCGCATCATGAAACTCACCGCGCGGCGCGTGTCCATCACGTTGCGGCGGATGCGCCCGTTCAAGTCTTCCTGGCGCGCGATGGCGGCCAGCACTTCGCCGGCGCGGGTGTCGGTCACGTCGCCTGCCAGCACCTGCTTGCTCACCTTCTCCAGCTCGTCGTAGATGTTTTCGAGCGTGTCGGCCGAATACTCGGCATCGGCGTCGAACAGCTTGAGCAGCACTTCCTTGGCATCCTCGATCAGCCCGGGCGCGCGGCGTGCGCGCATGCGCAGCAGCCGGAACACGGGCACGTCTTCGTCGTGGATGGAGAACAGCACGCCCCGGCTTTTCAGGTTGGCGTTGTGCTGGTTCAGAATGAACGCCACGCGCACCGAGCGCGGGTCGTCGTCGTCGTCGATCAGAAAGTCGCTGCGGATGTGCAGCTCGCCGTTGTCTTCTTCGTAGAAACGGGCGGATTCCTCGATGTCCTCGTCCATCGCGTCTTCGGGGATGGACAGGCCGTAGTGCTGCTTGATCCAGCGTTTTTCTTCGAGGGTGGGCGCTTCGAGGTCCACCCAGATGGGCTGGAACTTCGTCAGCTCTTCCAGTGATTCGATTTCTTCCTGGAACAGCCGGCCATTGGCAAGCGTGAAGATGTTGAGCATGGGCTCACTCCCTTGTTATGAGGCGTCTGCAGTGGGGGCATGGGGTGCTTTCAACCCCGCGGCAGGCCGGGAGCTGAAAGCTACCAACTCGGGTAGGTTTCCAAGGAGCTGTCTCCGTCAAAAATTCAAGCTGCGGATTATGGCATCGGCCGCGTGGCATGGGTGTGACGGCAGCGCAGGCGAAAGCCGCCCAAGGGCAGGCCGGAGCAGGCAGCGAGGGCCTGGGATGCTGACCCGGCGGTGCTGCCGTCAGGTGCCGGCGTTCGCCGCCACCAGGGCCAGCGCCCGGCACAGATCGGCCCAGGCAGAGGGCTTGGTGTCTTGCGAACGCAGCAAGAATGCGGGGTCGTAGGTCACGATGGCCGGGCAGCCGGCCATCTGGTGCAGGTCGGCCCGCAGCCGGCCCAGGGGCTCGGTGCGCCCGAGCGCCGCCCTGGCGGCCACATGGCCCAGTACCAGCACCAT
>NZ_ACQT01000079.1 GCF_000175235.1 Acidovorax delafieldii 2AN
CGATGGCGTTGTCGGCAGCGGCGAGGTCTGCGATGACGGCAACACCACCGATGAAACCAGTTGCCCCCTCGGGGCGGCGAGCTGTACCACGTGCAACTCGACATGCAGCGCTCCGATCAATCTCTGACAGCGCCGTAGTGCTGGGAAGGCCCGGTCAATGGCGCTGAGGCCTGTGCCCGTGCTGCGGGCTATGCCCGTATCTGCAAGCTGTGCGCGGGCCGCGCTTCTGCGCTATGCATAGCGCTTGGCGCGCAGGTTTTCCTTCATCTGCTGCAGGATGGGCTGCAGCGACGGTCCGATGCGCAGGGCAACGCAGGTGGCCAGGACGTCGATCACCAGCAGGTGCAGCAGCCGCGACACCATGGGGCTGTAGCGGTCGTAGCCTTCCGGGTGGTCGGCTGCAAGATGGATGTTGCAGGCGCTGGCCAGCGGCGAGCCGCTGGCCGTGATCGCGATGGTGGTGGCGCCGTTCTTGCGGGTGATTTCGGCGGCATCCATCAGGTCGCGGGTGCGGCCTGAATTGGAAATGATCACCGCGCAGTCGCCGGGCCCGAGCAAGGTGGCGCTCATGACCTGGATGTGGCCGTCACTGGTGGCGATGGAGGTCACTCCCAGGCGAAAGAACTTGTGCTGTGCGTCCTGGGCCACGAAGCCCGAATTGCCGGCGCCATAGAACTCGATGCGCTTGCCCGCCCGCCAGGTGCTGGTGATGGCCTCGGCGGCGCGCTCAAGGGCCACCGTGCTGGCGGCATTGCGGTATTGCAGGAAGGCCGCCACCGCGTTGTCGACCACCTTGACCAGCACGTCGCCGGTCTTGTCGTCCACGTCCACGCTGCGGTGGATGAAGGGAACGCCCTCGCTCACACTGCCGGCGAGTTTGAGCTTGAAGTCCGCCAGGCCGTCGTAGCCCATGCTGCGGCAAAAGCGCACCACGGTGGGCTTGCTGACATGGGCCCGTTCGGCCAGTTCGCGCACGGGCAGGCGGGCAAACGCACGCGGGTCGGCCAGCACCAGTTTGGCCACCCGCTGCTCGGCAGGCGCCAGGGAACTCAGAGATGCAGTAATGCGGTCGAGCATGTCAGTGCCACGGAAAAACAGAAACGAGGTAGCTGCAATGTAACTTGGTTTCACGCGCCGGGCCATGCCGGTAACAGGCCGGTCTACACTTGCCCATTGCGGTGGCCGCGCCGGCCATTCAAGCAGTTGCGGCGCGGCCTGTCTGTCCACTGTCCACCCTTGAGACTTTCGCCATGAACCAGCTCGACGCCCTCAAACAGTTCACCACCGTGGTTGCCGATACCGGCGACTTCCGGCAGCTGGCGCAATTCCAGCCCCGGGATGCCACCACCAACCCTTCGCTGATCCTCAAGGCCGTTCAAAAGCCTGAGTACGCGCCCCTGCTGCAAGACACCGTGGCCCGGTGGAAGGGCCGTCCGATGGACGAGATCATCGATCGACTGCTGGTGCGCTTTGGCTGCGAAATTCTCGCCACCATTCCGGGCCGCGTCTCCACGGAAGTCGATGCCCGCCTGAGCTTCGACACCAGTGCCACCGTGACGCGTGCCGAGCGCATCATCGAGCTGTACCAGGCCGAAGGCATCCACATCGACCGCGTACTCATCAAGATCGCCGCCACTTGGGAGGGCATCAAGGCGGCCGAGCAGCTCGAGCGCAAGGGCATCCACACCAACCTCACGCTGCTGTTTGCCTTCTGCCAGGCCGTGGCTTGCGGGCAGGCCAAGGTGCAACTGATTTCGCCGTTCGTGGGGCGCATTTACGACTGGCACAAGAAGCAGGCAGGGACCCAGTGGGACGAAGCCGCCCGCAGCGGTGCCAACGACCCCGGCGTGCAGTCGGTGACGCAGATCTACAACCACTACAAGCGCTTTGGCATCGCCACCGAGGTGATGGGCGCGAGCTTCCGCAACGTGGGCCAGATCACGGCATTGGCGGGCTGTGATCTGCTGACCATCGCGCCCGAGCTGCTGGCACAGCTGGCCGCCAGCGAAGCGCCTCTGCAGCGCGCGCTCAGCGCCGACGCGGCCCAGGCGATGGACCTTCCTGCCGTCAACTACGACGAAGCCGGATTCCGCTACGCCCTGAACGAAGATGCCATGGCCACCGAGAAACTGGCCGAAGGCATCCGCGCGTTCGCGGCGGACGCGATCAAGCTCGAGAAACTGATCCTGGCCGCCTGAGGCGCGCGCAGCGCTGAGTCGCCGCGCGAGCTGCCGGCTTGCACCGGTGGATGGAGCTGTTTCGGGTGCTGTGCAGAGGGTGAGCGGCCCGACCCCAGGGAACTGGCGCATTGCAGATTTCCTGGTGGTAAGGAAGACGGGGGCTGCGCAATGCACCTGCGCTTGGCGTGACTGAAGACGGCTGCCGTTGGTCGGCACGCGCGGGAATGCGCCTTCGTGGAGTCGCCCCGTGCCAAGCGCCTGCAGAGCCACGCCGACGGGTCTGGAGGCGCAGGTGACACCGCCTGCCAAGGACATTCCTGGATCTTCCGGCCGCAGCCCATTGCCTCCTGACTGTGTGTGGCCTATGGGCCGCCAAGCGTGCAATTGCCGGCAAATGCTGACAAGGGCGAGCGGGGGCCTGGGGTATGTTGTGACCTCGCCCGCGTACGAATGCCTGACTCCCGTTGGATCTGAATTGCTATTTTGTTGATAGCTGAAAATGGCGTAAATAAAGCGCATGAGGCCATTTTTACTTGATATATCGCATGACCCCCTTGCGTTTACTGGCCGATATCGGCGGCACCAACATACGCCTGGCCTGGCAAGAGGAGCCCGGCGGGCCGCTGTACGACACCCGGTTGCTGCCCTGTGCGCAGTACGCCTCGGTGGAGGCGGCCATCCGGGCCTACCTTGAAGAGGTGGGCATTGCTGCTCCGCCCGATGCGGCCCTGGGCATTGCCAACCCCGTCACCGCGGACGAGGTGCGCATGACCAACCACCGCTGGAGCTTTTCGCAGCGCGCCCTGCAGCAGGCATTGGGTTTGCGGCGCCTGGTGGTCATCAATGACTTCACGGCGTTGGCGCTGGCCCTGCCCATGCTTGGACCCGCGCAGCTTCGGCGGGTGGGCGGGGGCGAGGCGGTGGCGGGCAGTGCCGTGGCCCTGATTGGGCCGGGAACGGGGCTGGGCGTTTCGGGGCTGGTATTTCCGCCAGGTTCTGACCACGGTATTCCCCTGGCGGGCGAGGGCGGCCATGTGACGCTGGCGGCGCAGACCCCGCTGGAATGCGAGGTGCTGCGCCTCTTGCATACCCGCTACGGCCACGTTTCTGCCGAGCGCGCGGTGTGCGGCGCCGGGCTGGTGGACCTGTACCACGCCGTGCGCGAGCTGGCCCGCCGCGGTGGCGCCGAGGTCGGCTCTGCCGCCCAGGTCACCGAACTGGCGCTGCAGGGCAACGACCCCCTCGCGCTGCAGGCGCTCGAACTGTTTTGCGGGTTCTTGGGATCGGTGGCCGGCAACCTCGCGTTGACGCTGGGCGCGCGCGGCGGTGTGTACATCGGCGGAGGCGTGGTGCACCGCCTGGGCGCGTGGTTTGACCAGTCGCCGTTCCGCGCGAGCTTCGAGGCCAAGGGGCGCTTCCAGTCGTACCTGGCCGCCATCCCCTGCTGGGTGATCGACCCCGGCGCCGCACCCGCCCTGCTAGGCGCTGCGCGGGCGCTTGATATGGCGGGTGCGGCGTGAAACGCGTGGCATCTGGGCTGTCCGCGGTGCTTCAGCGCCTGTCGCACCGGCGTGCATTGCCGTGGTTGGATGGGGCGCTGCTGGGGCGGTTCTCCTTCCCATCACCACTGCCGGGCACAGCCTCCATCGACGGCGCGGAGCGGTGGTGCTGGCACCGCGGCACTGCCCTGGGTGCCCGGCCTGCAGCGTGCTGGTTGGCGAAAGGTGCCCAGTGCACAGATCCAGTGGTGGGGGCGCGGCTTGTCTTTGTTGATGGCGTTGACGGATGGCCCGCCGGCCCCGTGCGGTCCCCGGGCGGCGCGGCGCGGTGCTGTGTTGTCACCCCGGGGCGGAAGCTTGCCAGGCGCCTTCATGCCGTGGGCTCGGCCGCTTCGCGCCGACAGCCGGCGCCTTCGGGTACGTCACATCTCCTCGCTCCAGCAATACCCGTCGCGCGCGATCATGGCGCTCGCCGCGCGCGGACCCCAGCTACCGGCGGCGTAGGGGCGGGGGCCTGCGGGGTCGTTCTTCCAGTACTGCAGGATGGGCTCCACCCAGCGCCAGGCTTCTTCCTGCTCGTCGCTGCGCACAAAGAGGTTCAGGCGGCCGGCGATCACGTCGAGCAGCAGGCGCTCATAGGCGCCCACGCGCCCGGTGCCAAAGCGCTGATCGAAATCCAGGTTCAGGTGCACCTGCGAGAGGGCCGGTTCGGTCTGGTGCTGGGCGGCGCCCTGGGCCATCAGGTGCAGCTCCAGCCCGTCCTTGGGCTGCAGGTTGATCACCAGGCGGTTGGCCGCGCCCGCCGGTGTCTTGAAGATGGGGTGTGGCACGGGCCGGAAGTTGATGACGATGTGCGCGTCGCGCCCCGCCAGCCGCTTACCGGTGCGGATGTAAAAGGGCACGCCGGCCCAGCGCCAGTTGCTGATTTCGGTGCGCAGGGCCACGAAAGTTTCGGTGGTGCTGCCGGGGGCCACGCCTTTTTCCTGCGCGTAGCCGGGCACGGGCTGGCCGTGGTGGTTGCCTGCCGCGTACTGGCCGCGGATCACATGCTGGCCGATGGTCTCCAGGGTCCAGGGCTTGAGCGACTGCAGCACCTTGAGCTTTTCGTCGCGGATGGCGTTGGCGCTGGAGTTGATGGGCGGCTCCATGCCGATCGCACACAGCAGTTGCAGCGCATGGTTCTGCACCATGTCGCGCAGGGCGCCGGTCTGGTCGTAGAACGCGCCGCGCGACTCCACGCCCAGTTCCTCGGCGATGGTGATCTGGATGTTGGCAATCGTTTCGCGGCGCCACAGGGGCTCGAACAGTGCGTTACCAAAACGCAGTGCAAACAGGTTCTGCACCGAGGGTTTGCCCAGGTAGTGGTCGATGCGAAAGACCTGCTCTTCCTTGAGCACGCGGCGCAGCGTGTCGTTGATGGCGCGGTTGGACTGCAGGTCGTGGCCCAGCGGCTTTTCCAGCACTACGCGCGTGGCGGGGCCGTTCAGGCCCACGGCGGCGATCTGCTCGCACACGTTGGTGAACAGGCTGGGCGCCGTGGCCACATACATCACCACCGACTCTGCGCCACGCGCGTTCAGCAGATCTGCCAGGCGCTGGTAGTCTTCGGTCTTGGACAAGTCCATGCGCAGGTAATGCAGCAACGCGGCAAACCGCGCAAATTCGTCCGGCGTGGGGCGCTTGGCCAGTTCCACATTGTCGAAACGCGACCGGATCAGGCTGCGGTATTGCTCGTCACTGAGATCATCCCGCGCCACGGCGACAATGCGTCCGCCCTCGGGCAGGGTGCCGTGCCGGAAGGCCTGAAACAATGCGGGCATGAGCTTGCGCCATGCAAGATCGCCGGTGCCGCCGAACAGGACGAGGTCAAAACTCATGGTGCCCTTGTGGTGTGTGGATTGTTTTGTGGGCAAATTGTAATCTCGTTACATGATTTATGTGCTTTCCGTCAATGGATAGCAGTGTTTTGTAACCAGAAAAACTTGCGAAGTCGATTGTTTTTGTGTAATCAAGTTACCATTTTGGGGCCTGAGAATATCTGCCCAACATGTCCATGACCATCCGGTGCGACCAGACCCCCACTTGGCCCCTGCTTGAGGCCCACTTCGCCATCCAGGGCCGCCATCTGGACATGCGGCGGGCCTTTGAGCGCGACGCGGGCCGCTTTGCGCATTTCAGCCAGTCGGCGCCCCACGTGTTTGCCGACCTTTCCAAGAACCTGTGGGACCAGGACACTGAAACCCTGCTGCTCGAACTGGCCCGTGACTGCGGCGTGGAGCGGCACCGCGACGCCATGTTGGGCGGGCAGGCCATCAACACCACTGAAGACCGTGCCGTGCTGCATACGCTGCTGCGCCGGCCCGCCGGCCTGCGCCTGCCCGGTGATGTGCCGGAAAACGCGCAGCGCCTGGCCGATGTCCATGCCACGCTCGACGCCATGCTGGCCTACGCCGAGCAGGTGCGTGCCGATGCGGCCATCACCGATGTGGTGAATATCGGCATCGGCGGCTCCGACCTTGGCCCTCACATGGCGGTGCGTGCACTCGCGCAGTTCCATGTGCCGGGCAAGCGCTTTCACTTCGTCTCGAACGTGGACGGGCACGAGCTGAGCGACCTGTTGCAAGGCCTTCGGCCTGCGAACACGCTGTTTCTGGTGGCGTCCAAGACCTTCACCACAACCGAGACCATGACCAATGCACGCTCCGCGCTGGCATGGTTCTCTGGGCGGGGCGGGCGTGATGTTGGCCGCCACTTTGTTGCGCTCACCACCAATATTGGTGCCGCCGCGGACCTGGGCATTACCACCACCTTCGGCTTTTGGGATTGGGTGGGCGGGCGCTATTCGCTGTGGTCGGCCATTGGCCTGCCCGTCGCCATTGCCGTGGGTGCACAGGGTTTTCGTGACCTCCTTGCAGGCGGGCATGCGATGGACGAGCACTTTCGCACTGCGCCGCTGGCCCGCAACCTGCCGGTGCGCCTGGGGCTGCTGGACGTGTGGTATCGCAACTTCCATGGCTTCACCAGCCGCTGCATTGCGCCCTACCATGCGGCGCTCGGCCGGTATTCAGCCTATTTGCAGCAACTCGAGATGGAGAGCAACGGCAAGCGGGTGGACCACCAGGGCAGGGTCTTGCCCTACGCCACGTCTCCCGTGCTGTGGGGCGAGCCGGGCACCAATGGCCAGCATGCCTTCTTCCAGATGCTCCACCAGGGGCGCGACGTGCTGCCGCTGGAGATTGTGGCGGTGCGGCAGGCCTCCCATGGTCTGGCCGGCCACCAGCCCAAGGTGCTGGCCAATGCCCTGGCCCAGACCCAAGCCCTGATGGTGGGCAAGTCTGGTGCCGATGGCCACCGGCATTTTCCGGGCAATCGCCCCAGCACGTTTCTTCTGCTCGAGTCGCTCACCCCGGCTTCGCTGGGTGCATTGATCGCATTGCAGGAACACCGCGTGTTCGTGGACGGCAGCCTTTGGGGTATCAACAGCTTTGACCAATGGGGCGTCGAATTGGGCAAGGTGCTGGCCAGGGATCTGGAAGCTCGGCTGGAGAGTGGTGACGTTGCCGGGCTTGATGGCTCTACGGCCGGGCTGCTGGACCGTTTGCGCGGTGCTGTCTGAATAGCATTGCAGGTGATTTGCTGGCGCCGTCCGGGTCGGGTGAGGGGCGTGGCAGGCGAAAGCGCGTTGCGCAAGGTTGGTGCATCGCTGGGTAGACCGCAGCCCTCGCTATTGCCCAGTGACCCCGGTACCAAAGCGGGGCAGGGTGGTCGTGGCCACCGTGGAAAGCCGTGGCGCTGCAGCCCGGTGCATCCAGGGGCGGCAGTGCAACCTTCCTGGCGCATCAAGGTAGACATCCGTGAAACGCATTCATTTCATCTGCGCTGCATGCACCGTCGCCGCGCTTGCGCTCTGGATGGCGGGGCAGGCGAAGGCGGCGGCCCTGGTCTTTGTGTTGTCCTTCGCCGTCGAATGGCTCGGCGCAGCCATCAATGGCAAGCAGGGCAACGACACCGAGCGCTGAACCCGCAGCCCGGCGCGCAGCGGCCCTGGTGCGGTGGCGTTCAAGCGCCACTGCATCAGCAGCGAAAGAAATTCACCGGCAATCCGGCCACGGCCACCCTCAGGCTGAACAGCGACCCGGCAGGTATGGCGGCCTGCCTCTCGTGCGCTGGCCGCCCCGCCCCTGCCGATGTGATGAACAGCGTGCGCAAGTCGTCGCCCCCAAAACACACCATGGTGGGGCATTGCACCGGCACATCGATGCGCCGCAGCACCTCGCCAGCGGGCGAGAGCTGCAGCACGCGCGCGCCCTCGTACATGGCCACCCAGTAATTGCCCTCCACATCCACCGCGGCCCCGTCGGGGCGGCCCCCGTAGGGCTGGCCTTCTGCCTTGCGCTCGAACTGCACCCAGGGCCGGCGGTGGGAGGGGGTGCCCGTGTCCACGTCGAAATCGAAGCGGTCGATGCGGTGCTCGGGAGTGTTCGACCAGTACATCGTGCGGTCGTCCGGGCTGAAGGCCAGCCCGTTCGCGGTGAAGTTGTCGCCCGCCATGCGCTCCACCCGGTAGCCGCCGGCAACGGCCTCGAGGCGCCACAAAGCCGCGTGGGGGGCGGTGCGGGGGCTGACCATGGAGCCGGCCCAGAAGCGGCCCCGCGTATCGCAGCGCCCGTCGTTCAGGCGCATCGTTGCGATGTCGTGGACGGGCGCCGGCAAAGTGGCCAGGCACCGCAAGGCGCCTGTGTGGGTGCACAGCAGGTAAAACCCGTCGCGTAACCCGATTACTATTTTTCCGCCGGTTACAGGTGCGCAGCAGCCAGGTTCGCTGGGCATGCGCCAAGCCTGTGCCGCGCCACTTGACGGCTGCCAGGCATGCACAGTCTGACCACTGATATCGCACCAGTACAGGCGCTGTTCCATGGGATGCCAGAAGGGCGATTCGCCGAGTTCAGAGGGGAGCAGTGGCAAGACCTGAAGGGACATGGCTTGATGTGGATTGGTTATCTAGTTACATTCCAGGGTTCCACCCACCGCCACGGCGCACCCGCCGGGCACCCATCGATGGAGCAAACCATGCATTCAGTCGTAGCGCGCGTGACGGCCCGCATCATTCAGCGCAGCGCAGACACCCGCGCCGCCTACCTGGCGGGCGTCGATGCCATGGTTGGGCGCAAGCCCTCGCAGGACCGCATGGGCTGCGCCAATCTGGCCCATGCCTACGCCGCGTTGCCCGGCGCCGACAAGTTCAAGGTGACGGTCGAGAAAGTACCCAACATCGGCATTGTGACGGCTTACAACGACATGCTGTCGGCCCACCAGCCTTACCACAGCTATCCCGCCATCGTGCGCGACGAGGCGGCCCGCCAGGGCGCTACCGCACAAGTCGCGGGCGGCGTGCCCGCCATGTGCGATGGTGTCACGCAGGGCACGCCCGGCATGGAGTTGTCGTTGTTCTCGCGGGACACCATTGCCATGGCCACTGCGGTAGCGCTATCCCATGACGTGTTTGACGGGGCGTTGTTGCTGGGCGTGTGTGACAAGATCGTGCCGGGGCTGCTCATTGGCGCGCTGCATTACGGCCATCTGCCCTGCGTGTTCGTGCCTGCCGGGCCCATGGGCACGGGCTTGTCGAACAAGGACAAATCCAAGGTGCGCGAGCAGTACGCTCAGGGCCTGGTGGGGCGGGACGAACTGCTCAAGGCCGAGTCGGCCGCCTACCACAGCCCAGGAACCTGCACCTTCTATGGCACCGCCAACAGCAACCAGATGCTGCTCGAAGCCATGGGTCTGCATGTGCCGGGCGCCGCGTTCGCACCGCCCGGCACGGCCGAGCGAGAAGCCTTCACGCGGCAGGCCGTGCGCACCGTGCTCGACATCGGCAAGCGCGGCCAGCGCTTCACGCCCATCGGGCGCCTGGTGGATGAGCGCTGCATCGTCAACGCCATGGTGGCGCTGCTGGCCACCGGTGGCTCGACCAACCACCTGATCCACTGGGTGGCCATCGCCCGCAGCGCGGGCATCCTGATCGACTGGACCGATTTTGACGATCTGTCCTCTGCCGTGCCGCTCCTGGCGCGCGTGTATCCCAACGGCGACGCTGATGTGAACCAGTTCCAGGCCGCAGGCGGACCGCCGTGGATACTGCGCGAACTGCTGAATGCCGGCTTCATGCACCCGGACGTGGGCAGCGTGAACGCGGGCGGTATTGCCGCTGGCGGACGGACGGCGCCGGCGGTGTCGGGCGACGAGTCGGTGCTGCGGTCCGTTAGCCGGCCGTTTTCGGCCACCGGGGGGCTGCGTCTGCTGCAGGGCCGCCTGGGCCGCGCAGTGATCAAAGTGTCTGCCGTGCCGGACGACCGCCACATCATCGAGGCCCCTGCGCGCGTGTTCGATTCACAGGAGGCGCTGCTCGCCGCATTCAGCGCCGGCGAGGTGCAGCAGGACATGGTGGCCGTGGTGCGCTTTCAGGGCCCGCAGGCCAACGGCATGCCCGAGCTGCACAAGCTCACGCCGCCGCTGGCCGTACTGCAGAACCAGGGCTTCAAGGTGGCGCTGGTCACCGACGGCCGCATGAGCGGCGCGTCCGGCAAGGTGCCCGCCGCCATCCATGTCACGCCCGAGGCGTGGGCGGGCGGGCCGCTGGCCAAGGTGCGCGACGGCGACATCGTGCGCCTGGATGCGGTCGCCGGCACCCTCGACGTGCTGGTCGATGAGGCTGAGTGGGCGGCACGCCCACTGGCTTCTTGCACGGCGCCCCCTGCCATCGGTTTCGGGCGTGAACTGTTTGCCAACTTTCGCCGCCACGCAGGCGGCGCCGAACAAGGAGCCTGCACATGGCTGTGAACCCGTCTTCCATCGCATCCCTGAACCCCATCGACATTGCCAGCCATGGCCCGGTCATCCCGGTCATCGTGATCGACCGCGTGGCCGATGCCCTGCCCCTGGCGCAAGCGCTGCTGGCAGGGGGCGTGAAAGTGCTCGAAGTGACGCTGCGCACGGCGGCAGGCCTGCCGGCCATCGAGGCCATCGCGCGCCATCTGCCAGAGGCGGTGGTGGGCGTGGGCACCGTGGTGAACGCTGACGACGCCCGCAGCGCCAGCGAAGCCGGGGCCCGCTTTGCCGTGAGCCCTGGCTATACGTCCGAGATAGGCGGCGCCTGCAGGGCGCTGAGCCTGCCGCTGCTGCCCGGAGTGGCAACGTCCAGCGAGATCATGGCCGCGCTGGCCGATGGCTTCTCGTTCCTCAAGCTGTTTCCGGCCGAGGCTGTGGGCGGTATTCCGCTGCTCAAGGCCTGGGCCAGCC
The DNA here is from genome assembly GCF_000175235.1 of Acidovorax delafieldii 2AN. GTDB lineage: Bacteria > Pseudomonadota > Gammaproteobacteria > Burkholderiales > Burkholderiaceae_C > Acidovorax > Acidovorax delafieldii_B. The sequence goes on from NZ_ACQT01000079.1 coordinate 10,979, forward strand.
CCTTCGGCCAGGTAAGTTTCTGCCCCACCGGCGGTATCACCAGCGCGTCTGCGGCCGACTACCTCGCACTGCCCAACGTGCGCTGCGTGGGTGGTTCGTGGCTCACACCGGCGGATGCGGTACGGGCCGGTGAATGGACCCGCATCACGCAGCTGGCGCGCGAAGCGCAGGCACTGCGCGCAGCGTCCTGAAGCCCCGGACCACGTAGCCCGTGGCTATGGGCGCCCGGGCTCCCAGCCCACCGTGACGCGCAAACCGCCAAGGTCGGGGCTGGTGCCGGTGCCCACCCGCAGGTGGTGCAGGCGCGCAATGCGTTGCACGATGGACCAGCCCAGGCCGCTGCCGCTTTGGCCCGTGCCCAGCACCCGAAAGAACCGCTCACCCAGCCGTACCTGCTGCTCGGGCGTGAGGCCCGGGCCGCTGTCTTCCACGCACAGTTGCGCAGTTCCGCCCGCCTGTCCGCTGATCCGCAGCCGCACCTCGGCGCCCTCGGGGCTGTAGCGCAGGGCGTTGTCCAGCAGGTTGCGCAGCAGCACGCGGGCCAGGGGCTCGGGCAGCGGAATGTGCACATCGGGTGCCAGAGGATCGGACAGCACGATGCGTTGTTGCCGGCGCTCTGCTGCGGCCTGCAGATCGGCGGCCACCTGGCGGGCCACGTCGGCCAGGGGGGTGCTGCTGTTGCCGGTGGGTGATTCGGCATCCAGGCGTGCAAGCTGCAGCAGTTGCTCCACCAGCCGGGTGGCCCGGTCGCAGCCCTGCACCGTGGCCTCGAGTGCCTGCGCGCGCTCCTGCGCATCGGTGGCGCCCTGCGCCACCTGCGCCTGCATGCGGATGCCGGCAATGGGCGTGCGCAGTTCGTGTGCTGCGTCGGCGGTGAACTGCTGTTCGGTGGCCAGCAGCCGCGCCATGCGCTCGAACAGGTCGTTCAAAGCCGTCACCAGTGGCAGCACCTCGGGCGGCACGTCCTGCGTGGACAGGGGTTCAAGCGACTGAGGCTGGCGGGTGGCCACGGCGTGCCCCAACCGGCCCAGGGGCCGCACCGACCCGCGCACGGCCCACCAGATGCCCAAGGCCAGAAGCGGCAATGCCCAGGCCAGCGGCTTGAGGATGCTGGTCAGGCTGGCCAGGATGATCTCCTGCCGCACGGACTGCAGCTCACCCACCAGAATGCGCACATCCTGCTCGCGCCCCTGGGTGACGAACACACGCCAGGCCTTGCCGTCCACCGCGCTGTCGGCAAAGCCGCGCTTGCGCCGCAGGGTGAGCGCTTCGGCAGGGGCGTTGGAAGAGCGGGCCAGCAACTGGTCTTCGTGCCATAGCTGGAACACCACGCGCGGCTGGTGCTTGTCGAGCTCGGGGGCTTCGTTCAACTGGTTCTCGTTGAGCTCGTCGAGCGGCTGCAGGCGCAGCAGGGCGGCGGTCTGCGCCAGATGGGCATCGAGCAGATCGCTGACTTCATCGTCGGTCTCGTGCCAGGCCAGTGCCGCGGCAGCGGCCCAGGCCAGCAGCACCAGGGCCAGCACGGTGGTCAGCAGGCGGGTTTGCAGTGAGCGTGGTGCCCGGGGGGCGGTTGCCGCATTCATGCCGCATCCCGCGCAATGCGATAACCCACGCCGCGAACGGTTTCGATCAACGGCGTGCCCAGTTTGCGCCGCAGATGGTAGATGTGCACTTCCACCGCGTTGCTGTTGATTTCGCTGCCCCACTCGTACAACCGCTGCTCCAGCTGCTCGCGGCTGAGCACCCGCCCGGCGTTCAGAAGCAGGGCGTGCAGCAGGTCGTATTCGCGGTTGGACAGGTCCACGGGCTGGCCGTCCACCAGCACCTGGTGGGCGGCGGGGTCGAGCACCACGTTGCCGGCGGCGAGACGGGTTTCGCTTTGCCCGTGGGCACGCCGTACCAGCGCGCGCAGGCGGGCCGCAAGCTCGTGCAGGTCGATGGGCTTGATGAGGTAGTCGTCAGCGCCTGCGTCCAGACCGGCGATGCGGGCAGGCACGGCGTCGCGGGCCGTCAGCACCAGCACGGGCGTGGTGTTGCGGCGGGCGCGCATCTGGCGCAGCACGTCCATGCCGTCCTGCCGGGGCAGACCCAGGTCGAGCACGGCCGCCTGGTAGGCGCCGGTGGCCAGTTCGCGTTCGGCAGCCACGCCGTCGCGCACCCAGTCCACCTGAAAGCCGTTTTGCCCCAGGCCGGCGCGGATGCCCGAGCCCAGCAGTTCGTCGTCTTCAGCCAGCAGGATGCGCATGGGGGCAGGTCTTTCGGTCAGTCGTTGTCACCGTGATGGCGGTGATTTTCGCTCCAGCGCGGGCCGTCTGGGGCCGGCGCCCGGGGCGTCGTGTTCCACTGCCATGCCCAGAAGCCCAGCACGCTGGCCAGCACCAAGGCGGCAAGCGCACCGTGGTTGCGCCGGGCGAGGTCTGGCCCAGGGCCGGGCACACGGCCCGTCAGCATGGGCAAGGCCTGATTCTTGCGCCGCAGCGCGCTCAGCATGGCAATCAGGCCGATGTGTGCCAGCACCACGGTCAGCAGGGCGTTGCCGAAGAACTCGTGGACTTCTTCCAGCCATTCGCCACCCCATTCGCCCCACACCGCGTAACCGCTCAGGGTAAGGGGCAGCACCAGCGCCAGGATGAGCGCCACGCCCAGCGCCATCAGCAGGTTCTGCGCCGACTTGCCGCTGGCCTGGAGGGCGGTGGCCGAGCGCACGGCGGCCAGCGATCGCCCCCACGCTGGCAGACCCTGCAACTTGCGCCACAGCACCGACATGCGGACCTGGCGCGGCCCGAACAGGCCCCACAGCAGGCGCGCCACGACCAGCCCCGCCAGCGTGTAGCCCAGCGTCACGTGCACCAGCCTCCAGCGCTCGCCATCGGCGGTGAGGTAGGCGCCGGTGAAGCTCAGCGCCATCAGCCAGTGCAGCATGCGGGTGGTGGCGTCTACCACGCGGCGCGTGGCGGGCCGGGGCGGCTGCGCTTGCACCGAGGGCGGTGCGGAGGGCGAAGCCGGTGACAGGGTGTCAGAAGTCATGGTGTTGCTCACTTCGGAATGCGGACGCGGTCGTCGTCAAAGTCGCCCTGGTCGGCGCGGGTGTGGCAGGCGATGCAGTTGGCGCGGCTGCCCACGGCGGCGCGCTTCCACACGGCGGGTTCCACCTCGCGGTGCTTGCGCTCGAACCAGGCGGAAAGGGTGATGCGGTCTTGCGGCGGAGCCTCGCGCACGCGCTTGTAGGTGCCTGCATGGGCCTCCAGCCAGGTGCTGATCTGGCGGACCATGGCCGGGTCGAGCGAGGCATCGGCGCCGTAATGCTGGTCCAGCCCCTTCATCATGCGGCTCCACGAACTGGCGGGCAGCATGCCGGGCGGGTAGGCCATGTGGCAGGCCGCGCACTCTTGCTGGTAGGCGGGCAGCATGGCCGTGGAGGGCATGTGGTGGCTGTCGGCCCAGGCGGCTGGCAGTGCGCAGGCCAGGGCCAGCAAGGCGGCGTGCCGTCGGTTGGCTCGGCCCAGTGGCGCGTATGCCAGGGTAGAGCGGATGCGGTTCATGGCTTGTCCTTGGCGGCCTGGCCGGGCTTTTTGGCATCGAACTGCAGCAACCAGGCCAGCACGTCGGCTTTCTCGACCGCGGTGCATTCGCGCTGGAGTACGTCGTTGCAATTGCGCCGGAACCACTTGTCGACCTTGGCCGTGTCGGTGAACCGCTCAGGGTTGAACGCAGGGGCCAGCGGGGCGATGGTCTTGCCGGTGCTGGCGTGGCGCGTGGCGGTGGTGGGCGGGTTGCCATGGCACGATGCGCACGACCATTCGCCGCCATGGCGGCTGTTGAAGAACACGCGGCCACGCTCGGCGCTGACCGGTTGGCCGGAGACATCGCTCCAGCGCTGCATTTGCGAGGCGGCGGTGGTGTCGGCGGCGTGGCCCAGCGAAGCGGCCAGGGCCAGCGCCAGCAGGGCGACCATGCGTGCGAGAGGGGTGGGGTGCGAAGGGTTCATGCCGCCATAGTGCGGGGCGGGCATGAAGAATGGCTTAACGCAGGGTGCAGCGCCTGCTGCAAGAGCGTGTGGCTTCCACGGCATGGCTGGCGGCGCGGTCCGGATGGTGGCCGGTGCGAGGGCACCGGGGAATGCACGCTGGCCCTTGAGCGGAGCGATTTGCGCCACGGCCGCCCTCGCTTGGCGTGCTGGGCGTACGCCTGAATTTGAAGAAAAAGTGCTTGATGCGCTTATCTGATGAGCGGAAGTAGCTATTAAAAATAGAGTGGCTGGCTCCGAGGCACCGACGTAGCGCAGAACTGCAACAAGGTCTGCCGCAATGTGCCCCTATCATGCGCAGGGGCATCAGAGCGCCCCGCATCCACATTCAACCAAGAGAGAGGGATTTCGCCATGGATTTTGTTCAAGCCGTCAAATCGTGCCTGACGCAGTACGCCACTTTTTCCGGCCGCGCGCCGCGTTCGGAATACTGGTGGTTCTTTCTGTTCCAGTTGCTGGTGATGGTGGCTGCCAGCATGATCGGCGATGTGGTTTACGCGCTGGCATCACTCGCATTGCTGCTGCCCGCGCTGGCGGTGGGCACGCGCCGCCTGCACGACATTGGTCGCACCGGCTGGTGGCAGTTGCTGCTGCTCACGGGCATCGGCTTCCTGGTGCTTCTGTTCTGGTGGGTGCAGCCCAGCGCGGACGAGGGCAACGCCCACGGCGAGCCCTTCGCCGCCTGAGAATCCACGCCGCCGCCCGGTACGTAGCATCCCGCTGCCATCGCGGGGGGCCTGCAGTGCAGGCGCTTTCGCCAA
>NZ_ACQT01000078.1 GCF_000175235.1 Acidovorax delafieldii 2AN
GGCCGGCATGCTCGCGGCCGCGGCCGCCGGGCGGAACCTCCGGCGCCGCCCTTCTGCAGTCAAATCGCCTGCGCGACCTGCTGATTCTTGATTCAATGGACCGCTGGCGCTTTCACCATAAGCGCCAGCAGCTATCAAAATCATAGTTTTCGCAAGGGCGAAGCGGGCCGTGACATCGCCCACTGCACCGCCAGAATGCTGGCCAGCACCACCAGCATGCCAACGAGCGACAGGCCCCGCAGGGTTTGCCCGAGCAGCCCCCAGCCCAGCAGCACCGCCGTGACGGGGCTGAGCAGCAGCAGCGACGACACCGCCACCGCAGGCAATCGCGCCACGCCCCGGAACCACAGGGCGTACGACAGCAAGGCGCCCACCGAGCTCAGGTACAGGTAGCCCGCCACGTGTGCGGCCGTGAGCGTCTGCAGCGGTGGGTCCACCAACCAGGCCACGGGCGCCAGCATGATGCCGCCTGCCAGCAACTGCCAGCCCGTAAAGGCCAGCACCGGCAGATCGGACCGCCAGCGGCGCGACCAGAACGTGCCCGCCGCCATGCACAGCGTGCCCAACAGCGTGGCCGCCACGCCCAGCATGTCCCAGCGCGCCCCCGGTGACAACAGCAGCGCCGCCATGCCCGCCACACCCAGGGCCCCTGCGACCAGTGCCAGCGCGGGTGGGCGGCGGTGGTCGAGCGCCCAGGTCAGCCCCATCCACCACCAACGGCCCCGACGGCGCCCACCACCGCCGCTACGCCACCTGGCAGGCGGTAGGCCGCGATGAACAGCAGCGCCTGGAACACCCCGATGTTCAGCGCCGCCAGCACCAGCAGGCGCCACCAGCCCGTCCAGTCGCCCCACACAGGCCAGCGCCGGCACCACAGCACCAGCAGCAGACCGGCCGGCAGGGTGCGCAGCAGCGCGGCGGTAAAGGGCCGGTCGGGCGGCAGCAGCTCCGTGGTGACGATGTAGGTCGAGCCCCAAATCACGGGCGCCACTGCCGTGGTCAACGCGTTCAGCCAAGGGGAGGTGCGGGGATCTTTCACAGTTTTTTATCTTTAATTCAAGATAGATCACTCTACCATACAATCTTGAAATCAAGATAAATCGACCCACAACCCATCCGTTACCATGGCCACCCAACGCCCACCCGATGCCGTAGACGCCATCCTTGACCAATGGCACCGCGAGCGGCCCGATCTCGACGTGAGCCCCATGGGGCCCATCGGGCGCATCAAGCGCTGCGCGGCCCTGTTGCAGCGCCGCCTGGACGACACCTTTGGCGCATTCGACCTGACTTCTTGGGAGTTCGACGTACTGGCCACGCTGCGTCGCAGCGGCGCGCCCTACTGCCTGGCGCCGACCACGCTGTTCTCCACGCTCATGGTCACCTCGGGCACCATGACGCACCGCATGGGCAAGCTCGAAGCCCAGGGGTGGATCGAGCGCCTGCCCAACCCCGCCGACGCGCGCAGCTCGCTCGTGCAGCTCACGCCCGAAGGGCTGGAACGGATCGACCGCGCCCTGGAGGCCCACGTGGCCAATGAACACCGCATCCTCGCGCCGCTCAAGGCGGCCGACCTGGCGGCGCTGGATGCGCGGCTGGCGCTGCTGCTGGCGGCGCTGGAGCCACCGCCGGGCCACTAGGAATCCTCCGCACGAGCCACTGTGCCGCGTGCAGTTGCTGCCCCGGGCGGTCTGCGTCGTCGCAAATACCCGCCATCACTGCGGCCATCACCGCGTTTCGCGCCCAGCCGCCCGCTCCGATCCGCAGCGCACACTTGCCGCTCGCTGCATGCAGCGGATCGCTGGCGGTGCATGCCCTTGCGTACTGCGCAGTAACATGGCGGGATGCCCCAAACCCACCTTTACATCCTCACCGGCGCATCGCGCGGCATGGGCCTGGCCATGGCCCAGCAGCTTTTGCGCTGCGGCAACACCCTGGTCTGCGTCGCGCGCAGTGCCAACCCCGACCTGGCCTCCGAGGCCAAGGCGGCGAGCGTCACCATTGAGCAGTGGCAGCAAGACCTGTCGCAAGGCGAGCAGGCCGCGCACAAGTTGCAGGCCTGGCTGCAGGCACAAGGCCCGCAGGCGTTTGCCAGCGCCACACTCATCAACAACGCGGGTGTCATCCCGCGCATCGCCCCGCTATCGCACAGCGACGCCGCCGACTTGGCACACGCCCTGCGCGTGGGGCTGGAGGCGCCCATGCAACTCACCGCCGCCTTCCTCGGGGCCACGGACACTTGGACGGTGCCGCGCAAGGTGCTCAACATCTCTTCGGGGCTGGGCCGCAGGGCCATGGCCTCGCAGGCCGCCTACTGCGCCGCCAAGGCAGGCATGGACCACTTCACGCGCTGCGTGGCGCTGGACGAAGCGATCAAGCCCCACGGTGCCAAGGTATGCTCGCTGGCTCCTGGTGTGATCGACACCGACATGCAGGTCCAGTTGCGCGGCGCCGACCCGGCCGCCTTCCCGGATCGCCAGAATTTCGCCAACCTCAAGACGGGTGGCCAGCTCACCTCGCCTGCCGACGCCGCCACCCGCGTGCTCGCCTGGCTGGAACGCGCAGATTTCGGCACCCAACCGGTGGCCGATGTGCGCGACGCATAGCGTCTCTTCACTCCTGTTTTCATAGCTACTGCCGCATGCGGGAAAAGCGCTAGCGGCCCATCTGATCAAAATTTCTCTGAAAGGACCTCCCCATGACCCGTGAAGTCGTCGTCGTTTCCGCAGTGCGTACCGCCATTGGCACCTTTGGTGGCAGCCTGAAAGACGTGCCCCCCACCGAACTGGGTGCGCTCGTGGTGCGCGAATCGCTCGCGCGTGCCAACGTGGAAGGCAAGGATGTGGGCCATGTGGTGTTCGGCCACGTGGTCAACACCGAGCCCAAGGACATGTACCTCTCGCGCGTGGCCGCCATCAACGGCGGCTGCGGCGAGGGCACGCCCGCGTTCAACGTGAACCGCCTGTGCGGCTCTGGCTTGCAGGCCATCGTCAACGCCAGCCAGTCCATCCTGCTGGGCGACACTGACGTGGCAATTGGCGGCGGCGCCGAGAACATGAGCCGCGTGCCCTTTGCCAGCCTGAACATGCGCTGGGGCGCCCGCATGGGCGACACCAAGATGGTGGACATGATGATCGGTGCACTGCACGACCCGTTCCACAACATCCACATGGGCGTGACGGCCGAGAACATCGCCGCCAAATGGGGCATCACACGCGAAGACCAGGACCGCCTGGCCGTGGAAAGCCATAACCGCGCCGAGCGCGCCACGCAGGCCGGTGTGTTCAAGGACCAGATCGTGCCCGTCACCCTGAAGAGCAAGAAGGGCGACGTGCAATACGCCACCGACGAGCACTTCCGCCCTGGCGCCACGATGGACGACCTGGCCAAGCTCAAGCCGGTGTTCGTGAAGGAAAACGGCACGGTGACGGCCGGCAACGCCTCGGGCATCAACGACGCCGCCGCCGCCGTGGTGCTGATGGAAGCCGGGGCCGCCAAGGCCCGTGGCGCCAAGCCCCTGGCCCGCCTGGTGGCCTACGCCCACGCGGGGGTAGACCCCAAGTACATGGGCATCGGCCCCGTGCCGGCCACGCAGCTGGCGCTCAAGAAGGCCGGCCTCACGGTGAAGGACCTGGACGTGATCGAGGCCAACGAAGCTTTCGCCGCGCAAGCCTGCGCAGTGGCCAAGGACCTGGGCCTGGACCCGGCCAAGGTCAACCCCAATGGCTCGGGCATCTCGCTGGGCCACCCCATTGGCGCCACCGGCGCGCTCATCACCGTCAAGGCCATCCATGAGCTGCAGCGCATCCAGGGCCGCTACGCACTGGTGACGATGTGCATCGGCGGCGGCCAGGGCATTGCGGCGATTTTCGAGCGCCTCTGACATACCTGCGTGCGGCTACAGCCATCGCACCGCGCGATGCTGCCGCCCGCCATTGGCAAGGCAGGCCCTGTGGAGGATCGGCGATCATCCGCAGGGCTGGCCCAGATCAGCAGCGCAGCGCCTGCATACCCCACGGAACATGGCGCCCGCACACCATTGACCCGACGGAGACACCTCTCACCATGATTCGCAAACTGCTTTCGTTCACCGCCATTGCTTTTGCCATGGGCACCACGGCCCATGCCCAGGCGCCCGTACCCGCTGCGGCCTACCCCGCCAAACCCATTCGCCTGATCGTGCCCTTCCCGCCCGGCGGCGGCACGGACATCCTCTCGCGCCTGGTGGCCACCAAGCTCACCGAAAGCGCCAAGTGGACCGTGGTGGCCGACAACAAGGCCGGCGCTGGCGGCACCATCGGCATCACCGAGGCCGTGAAGGCCGCACCCACCGGCTATGACATCGTGATGGGCCAGAAGGACAACCTCGTCATCGGCCCCTGGCTCTACAAGAACCTGCCTTGGGACCCCACCAAAGACCTCACCGCCGTGGCGCACGTGGCCTACACACCCGTGGTGATCGCCACCAGCGCCAACTCCAAGTTCAAGAGCCTGGCCGACGTGGTGGCTGCGGCCAAGGCTGCGCCTGGCAGCATCACCTATGGTTCGCCCGGCAACGGCACCTCGATCCACCTCGCAGGCGATCTGTTCGAAAAGGCCGCCGGCGTGAAGTTGAGCCATATTCCCTACAAGGGCTCGAACCCCGCACTGATGGACGCGCTGGCGGGTAATGTCGACTTGCTGGTGTCGTCGCTGCCATCGGCCATGGGCCAGATCAAATCGGGCAAGCTGCGCCCTCTGGCAGTCACCTCGGCCAAGCGCAGCTCTTCGCTGCCTGACGTGCCCACGGTGGCCGAGTCGGGCTTCAAGGGCTTCGATGTGAGCACCTGGTATGGCATCCTGGCCCCGGCCGGCACGCCCGCCAACGTGGTCAATGCCATCAACGCCGAAGTCAACAAGCTGCTGGCCACGGCCGACATGAAGGCCGCCATCCACGCCCAGGGCGCCGAGCCAGAAGCCATGTCGGCCGCCCAGTTTGGCGCCCTGCTCAAGGCCGACTACACAAAATGGAAAGGCATCGTGGAAGCCTCGGGCGCCAAGATCGAGTGACCCCCTGTGGCGCTCCGCGCCTTCCTCCTGATGGAGGACGCACCCGGTGGACTGGCAAAGCCAGATCCACGGGTGCACTGGCGTGGGGTGTGCCTATTCCACGGACTTGGGGATGCGGGATGCGGGATGCGGGATACGGGATGCGGGATGCGGGATACGGGATACGGGATACGGGATACGGATGCGCAGCATCATCGAGACCTGAAAACAAGAACGGCTCCTTTCGGAGCCGTTCTTGTTTTTGAATGCGCCAGGGCGGTCTGCTGATGAAGCCACGTAAAGCATATGACCTGTGAGCCTGGCGCAGCGCCCGCGAGGGGCGCCAAGCCTGGGCCGCCCCGCGACGATGGCATCAGCCCATTGTGAGAAGGCGCCGCAGGCGACTCAGGGGACTACCTTAGTCCCGCACCACCAGCACTGGCACATGCACCACGCCCAGCACGCGCTGCGTCACGCTGCCCAGCACGAGCTTTTCCAGGCCCCGGCGGCCATGTGAGCCCATCACGATGAGGTCCGCACCGGTGTTTTCGAGCGCGCGCAGAATGCCGTCGTGCACCGCATGGCCCTCGCCCACCACCGCCGTGGCCTGCACGCCTGCCTCGGCCATGGCCTTCTTGGTTGCGTCGAGCGCGCTGTTGGCCTCGGCCGTCGCGGCGCTCAGGTATTGCGCCTGGCCATAGGCGAAATCGGCACCCACGCCGGTGAAGGGATAGGGATCGATCACGTACAGCGCCGTGACAGCGCTGCCGAAAGTCTTGGCCAGGGCCGCCGCCTTGGACACCGCGAGCATCGAGGTCTTGGAGCCGTCGACTGGAACCAGAATGTGTTTGAACATGTGCTTCTCCTCAGGTTGATCAGGCCAGGCAACGGCCTGGAAACATGGGCCCAGTGTGGCGGCCCGCACCTCCGTACACCTTGATTCGCATCAAATCATGGCGCCTTGACCGGCGGGCCCGCCGGTACGTCGCCCACCACATCAGCCCCCTGAAAACCACCCCGCCGGCAGGTCACCACCAGCGTGTCGCGGTAGCCACCCGGCACCAGGGGCTGGATGGGCGTGGTTTCGTGGATCATGCGGGCATCATCGAGCAGCATGAGCGACCACGGCGCGCTCAGGGTGAAGCGCTGCCCCGCGGGCCCTGCCGCCTCGAATACCCGCGTTTCGCCTCCCTTCACACCCTGGCGCTCCACCAAAAAGACGGCGACCAGATCCACGCCGTCGCGGTGCGCCCCCTCGGGCGTGGGTCGGCCGATGCCGTCGGTGGTGTCGATGCGGAACTGGTGCGCCTCGACGAACCACCGTGCGGGCGCGTCGGCGCCGGCAAACACCGCATCGCACACGCCCGCCAGGGCGGTCAGGAGCTGCGACCACACGGGCCGCGCCACCGTCTCGGCCGTCATGGGGGCAAACCAGCGCTCCATGCCGCCATGCAGTGCGTTGTATTCCAGCGGCTGCCAGTGGGCGCGATGGGGCACCTGCACCACATGGCCCGCCTGCACCTCGAAGCAGGCATGGCGGCGGCGGCGGTAGCGCCCCCCGTCCTTCAGGAACTCGTCTGGGGGCAGTTCAGCCCAATCGGGCGCAATGGATTGCAACTGCGTGAGCGCACAGCCGGACCACTCCGCCATGTCCTGCGGCGACAGCACGGCGTACCCTTGGGAGCGCAGTTGTCCGGCCACATCTTCGGGGCGGGTGAATGGAGGAGAGAAAGTGGTTGTGGCCATGAATGACGACCTGACAGCAGGCGCGAAAAAGGGACGGACCAGGCAGCAAAGAAAAGATCCAATGGAGAACCGATGAAGAGCCAACGCCAAGGACAATCACGGCGGCACGGCAACGGGGTGCGGGCAGCACCCTGTCCGTCGGTCAGGCCGCTGGCTCAGTCGCGGTGGCCGTGGCCCCGGCCGCGGCCCTCGCCCCGGCCTTCGCCGCGGTTGTGCTTTCCACCCCGGTGGCCATCGTCCCAATGGCGATCATCCCGGCCATTGCGGTAATCGGGCCGGCCGCCATACGCGGGGCCGCGTGGCGGCTCCTTCACGAAATAGACGGGTTGGCCGCAGGCGTTGTAGCGGGCGCAGTGCTTGCCCCAGTTCTTGGCATGCCCCGGGGGCACATACAGGTAGATGGGAGAACGCGGCACCATCACGGCAGGCCGTTGGATGATCACCGGTTCGGCATAGAGCAAAGGCGGCGGCGGTGCATTGCCGATATCGATGCGCCCATACACACCCGGCGCCAACTGCCCTCCCACGGTGGCGTTGACGTAAGACTGCGCATGGGCGCCGGCGGCGGTGGCCGCCAGCAGCGCGGCGGCAGCCCCGGACATGAGGTGGCGGAGGGTGGTGTTCATGGTTTACTCCTTCGGAATCAGGGAACAGCCCATTTGTAACAAGGTCCGGGGCACTCTTCGGCCAATACGGCCACCAAAAATGTAAGCAAATGGATGCAGGCACCCCGTCCATCTGCACCTATTTGCCCGTTGCGCTTCATTCTAGGGCGCTGACCGCTATCTTTTTCGAAGCAGATGATCGGTACTGCCCGGTGCCCATGGCACTTTCGCCATCGTGCCGTGAAATCAGCCCCCCGCAGCGCACCACAAGCACCGGCCTGGCAACCGCTTTGCGGCTGAACGCCCGCGTCCGCCGGACGCTATCGACAGCGCTTTCACCCCGGCCACGCGTCGTCCTTTCCCGGCCCGGGCCATCCTCAACCACCAGCAGGACAACCCAGCGCCCTGCTCGTGAATCCGCACCTTGCCACCAGAGAGTGCAACGCCCACCGCCACACGCTGCAAAAAGGGAGGCGCGGGCAGCCGCCACCTGCAGGCTTGGGGTAGCATGGAAGCTACCCCCGCCAAGCAGGAGAACGCGATGCCCTACGAACGCCGCCACTTCGTCCGCGTCAGCTTTGATGCACCGGCCCAGCTTGCAACCCCGACCGACACGCTCAGCGTGCATGTGCACGACCTCTCGCTCAAGGGGGCACTGATCACGGCACCGCCCCAGGCAAACCTTGTGCCGGGCATGCTGTGCCAGCTCACCATTGCGCTGGCCGAAAGCAACAACCACATCGCCATGTCGACCGAAGTGGCCCACAGCGAAGGCCTGCACACGGGACTGCTGTGCCGCAGCATCGACCTCGACAGCGTCACCCACCTGCGCCGTCTCATCGAGCTGCAGCTGGGCGACCCCGCACTGCTGGAACGCGACCTGGGCGAGCTGACGCACAGCGCTCCACCGCCCTGACACCCGCCGCAGCCAAGCCCGCCCGCAAGATGACCAGGGGCCGGGCGGCCACGCCAGGTTGCAGTGTCAGCCTTGGGGTGCGGCAGCGCCGGAAGGCTCCTGCTCTTGCAGCAAGCGCCACATCACCTTGCCGCTGCCGCTCTTGGGCAGTGCCGTCACGAACTGCACGATGCGCGGCACCTTGTAGACCGCCATGTTCTCGCGGCACCAATCGATGATTTCCTGCTCGGTCGTTTGCTGGTGCGTGGGACGCAGCACCACCACGGCCTTCACGGTCTCGCCGCGGTAGCTGTCCTTGGCGGCGATGATGCAGGCCTCCTGGATCGCGGGGTGGCGGAACATCAGCGCCTCGACCTCGGCCGGCCACACCTTGAAGCCGCTGGCGTTGATCATGCGCTTGAGGCGGTCGGTCAGGAAGAAGTAGCCGTCCTCGTCCATGCGCCCCAGGTCGCCCGAGCGGAAGAAGCGCTTGCCCTCGAACTCGATGAACGCGGACTCCGTGGCGTCCGGCCGCTTCCAGTAGCCCTCGAACACCTCTGGGCCGTGGATGATGATTTCGCCCTGCTCGCCCACGGGCACTTCGTGCAGGGTCTCGGGATCGATCACGCGCGCATCGGTGCCGATGAACGGAATGCCCAGGCACTGCTGCTTGGGGTTTTCGGGCGGATTGGTGTGGGACGGCGCGGCCGTCTCCGTCAGGCCATAACCCTCTGCGTAGCGCAGGCCGTAGTGGTCCAGCAGGCGCTGCGCCACCGCCTGCGGCATGGCCGCCCCCCCGCCGCCGATGTAGACCAGACTCGAAAGGTCGTACTGGGCGAAATGGGGGCTGGCCAGCAGGTCGATGATCATCGTGGGGATGTTCGTCCACGCCGTCACCTTGTAGCGCGAGATCAGGCGCCCTGCCAGGTCGCGGTCCCAGCGGGGCATCACCAAAAGGGTGGCCCCCATGTAGATGGCCGCATGCATCACGCTCACCATGCCTGTGATGTGGAACATGGGCACCACGGCCAGCGTCACGTTGTCCGCCGTTCCGGTGCCCCACAGGCTGCTGGCCACCGCGTTGTGCATGATGCTGCGGTGCAGGTGCATGCAGCCCTTGGGCAGGCCCGTGGTGCCGCTGGTGTAGGGCAGCACCGCCAGATCGCCCAGGCCCACCACCAGAGCGGGTGGCTCGGCGTTGCAGGCCAGAGCATCGGCCCATGCGTGCGCCTGACCGCCCTCCAGCACCGGCAAGGCGTGGACGGTGCACAGCCAGTCGCGCCAGGCGTCGGGCGGTGCATCGGGGCCTGCAACGTCCGCATCGAACGCATCGGTGAACTGCGTCACCACCAGATGCGCCAGCCGCTCTCCGGGCGCCAACGCGTTGCTGGCCTTGGCAAGCTCGGGGGCGAGGTCGGCGGTGGTGATGGCGACCTTGGTGTCAGGGTCGGTGATGTAGTGCTTGAGCTCTTCGGCCCGGTTCATCGGGTTGACCGGCACCACCACGGCGTTGGCGCGCAGGATGGCAAAGTGCGCCATCACGAGCTGCGGACAGTTCTGCATGCACAGCACCACCCGGTCGCCGCGCTGCACGCCCAGCTGCGCCAGCCGCGCTGCCAGGCGCTCGGCGCCATCGGCGAGCGCACGGTAGCTCAGCGCTCGGCCAAAAAACACCAGCGCCGCCTTGTCCGGGTAGCGGCGCGCGCTGATGGCCAGGTTGTCCCACAGCGAAGTGGACGGCAGGGTGATGGAATGGGGCAGCCGGTGGGGCCAGAACTTGAAGTGGGGACGCATGGAGGGTTCCTTTACCCCGGCAGCCTAGAGGCGATAGACGCCACAGGCATTGGGGAAGCCACTGATGCCGCGTCGCGCAGGTGACGCCAAGGCCGGCCTCTGCGGTGCCCCCCGCCTTGTCGTCCCACGCGGCAGCGGCTCCCTTCCTCACCTGCCTGACGGAGCCGATCGATCCCGCAAGCACGGCCGCTGGCGCACCTTGCATCCTTGCCCTGGCGGTGCGGTTGCGCAGCGAAATAAATCGCGCGCGAGTTCTCAGCTATTGACCTGCGCCCACAGCTTGTCCAGCCGCTTCACGCTCACCGGCTGCGGCGTGCGCAGCTCTTGCGCGAAGAAGCTCACGCGCAGTTCTTCCAGCAGCCAGCGCAGCTCCTGCATGCGGGCATCCACGTGGCCCTTGCGCTCGGCCACCAGGCGCCAGTAGCGCTGCTCTTGCGGGCGCAACTCGGCCAGCCTGGCGGCGTCGCGGGCGGGGTCGGCGCGGTATTTGTCCAGGCGCAGGGTGATAGCCTTGAGGTAGCGGGCGTAGTGGGCCAGTTGCGCCCAAGGGGCGACGGCGATGAAGTTCTTGGGCACCAGGCGCTGCAGTTGCTGCTGCGCATCCTGCGTGGCCTCGGGCGCATTCTTGGTGTCCTTGATCTTGCGGGCGGCGGCGGCGTATTCGACCAAGATGGTGGCCGCCAGGCGCGCGACCTCGTTGGCGATCAGCGTGAGGCGGCCCCGGCCCTCTTCCACGCGGCGCTTGAAAGCGAACTCGTCGGTGGGCAGCGGGTCGAGCAAAAAGGCGCGGTCCAGCGCGACGTCAATGATCTGCGTGCGCAACTCTTCCTGCGTGCCCAGGGGCATGTAAGCCACGGCCATCTTCTGCAGGTCGGGGATGTTCTTCTCGAGGTACTTGAGCGCATCCTTGATCTGCAGCGCAAACAGGCGGCGCAGGCCCGCGCGGTGCTTGGCGGCAGCCACTTCGGGCTCGTCGAAGACCTCGATGGTCACGGCGTCGCCCCCGTCGATGAGCGCCGGGAAGCCGATCAGCGTCTGGCCGGCCTTCTTGATCTCCATGAGTTCGGGCAACTCGCCAAACGTCCAGGTGGTGTTGCGCTGGCCTGCGGGGGCTGAGGGGGTGGCGCTGGCCGGCTTCGATTGTTGGGCTGTCTGCGGCGGGGATTTCACTCCTGATTTAATAGCTGCCTGCGCTTTACCATCAAGCACCAGAGGCACATTTGACTCAGATTTCACCCCCTCAGCCGCCGCACCGCCGAGCTTGAGCCCCGCCAACGCCTGGAACGCACCGCGCGCCTTGGCGCCCCACTCGGCCTTGAGCGCGCCCAGGTTGCGGCCGTGGCCCAGCTGGCGGCCGTGCTCGTCCACCACGCGGAAGTTCATGAACAGGTGCGGGCTGAGCATGTCGAGCTTGAAGTCGGCGCGCTTCACGTCGAGCGAGGTTTCGTCGCGCACCTGCTTGAGAAGCACATCGGTCAGGCTGCCGGTGCCAAAGCGCTCGGGCGCGCCCAGCAGTTCGGCCAGGCGCGTGGCGCTGTCGGGCAGCGGCACAAAGCGGCTGCGCGGGCGTTGCGGCAGGCTCTTGAGCAGGGCCTGGATCTTGTCCTTGAGCATGCCGGGCACCAGCCATTCGCAGCGCTCCTCGCTCACCTGGTTGAGCACGAAGAGCGGGATGGTCACGGTGATGCCGTCGCGCGCATCGCCGGGCTCGTGCAAGTAGCTGGCGGCGCAGTCCACGCCACCCAGGCGCACCGTTTTGGGGAAGGCGTTGGTGGTGATGCCGGCGGCCTCGTGGCGCATCAGCTCCTCGCGGGTGAGCTTGAGCAGGTCTGGTTGTTTCTTGGACTCCTCGCGGTACCAGGCCTCGAAACTGTGCCCGCTGCACACCTCGGGCGGCAGTTGCTGGTCATAAAAGGCGTAGATCAGCTCGTCGTCCACCAGCACGTCCTGGCGGCGCGACTTGTGCTCCAGCTCTTCGACCTTGGCGATGAGCTTCTGGTTGGCGGCCAGAAACGGCAGGCGCGTCTCCCAGTTGCCGCCCACCAGCGCCTCGCGGATGAACACCTCGCGCGCGGCGTGGGGGTCCACCTTGCCGAAGTTCACGCGGCGGTTGTTGTAGACCACGATGCCGTAGAGCGTGGCGCGCTCCAGCGCCACCACCTCGGCAGACTTCTTCTCCCAGTGCGGGTCCAGCAGCTGCTTCTTGAGCAGGTGCCCGCCCATCTGCTCCAGCCACTGCGGCTCGATGGCCGCAATGCCCCGGCCAAACAGGCGCGTGGTCTCCACCAGTTCGGACGCGATGATCCACCGGCCGGGCTTCTTGTTCAGGTGCGCACCAGGGTGCTTGTAGAACTTGATGCCCCGCGCGCCCAGGTACCAGTCTTCCTCGTCGCTCTTGACGCCCACATTGCCCAGCAAACCGGCCAGCATCGACAGGTGCAGCTGCTCGTAGCTGGCGGGCCGGGCGTTGATCTGCCACTTGTGCTCAGTGACGACGGTGAGCAGCTGGGTGTGGATGTCGCGCCACTCGCGCAGGCGGCGAATGCTGATGAAGTTCTGGCGCAGCAGCTGCTCATACTGGCGGTTGCTGAGCTTGTGGGTGGCGGCTGGGGCCACAGCGGCGCTTGCGGGTGCAGGTGCAGGAGGCGCTGCCGCAGGGCTGCCACCGCCGCCGCGCTGCGCTACCGGCAAATACGCCTGCGAAGGCGCCTTCTGCGCAGCCATGGCCTTTTGCGCGCGGGCCGATGGCAGGCTGGGCGCCCCGCCACGCGCCTCGTTGATCCATTTCCACAGCTTCAGATACCCGCTGAACTCGCTCTTGTCGTCGTCGAACTTGGCGTGCGCCTGGTCGGCCTGCTGTTGTGCCTCCATGGGGCGGTCGCGCACATCCTGCACGCTCAATGCGCTGGCGATGATGAGCACCTCGTCCAGCGCCTTGCGGTCGCGCGCCTCGATGATCATGCGGCCCACGCGCGGGTCGAGCGGCAGGCGCGACAGCTCCACGCCCATGGGGGTCAGCTCGTTGGCATCGTCCACCGCACCCAGCTCGGCCAGCAGCTGGTAGCCGTCGGCAATCGCGCGGCCCGAGGGCGCCTCGATGAACGGGAACTGCGTGACATCGCCCAGGTGCAGCGACTTCATTCGCAGGATGACGCCCGCGAGCGAGCTGCGCAGGATTTCCGGGTCGGTGAAGCGCGGGCGGCCATTGAAGTCCGCCTCGTCGTACAGGCGGATGCAGATGCCGTTGGCCACGCGGCCGCAGCGGCCCGCACGCTGGTTGGCGGCGGCCTGGCTGATGGGCTCCACCAGCAGCTGCTCCACCTTGCTGCGGAAACTATAGCGCTTGACGCGTGCGGTGCCTGCGTCAATCACGTAGCGGATGCCGGGCACGGTGAGCGAGGTCTCGGCCACGTTGGTGGCCAGCACGATGCGCCGGCCCGTGTGGCCGTCAAAGATGCGGTCCTGCTCGGCCTGCGACAGGCGCGCAAACAGCGGCAGCACCTCGGCATTGCGCATCACGGGCTGGTGCGACAGGTGCTTGCGCAGGTGGTCGGCGGCTTCGCGGATTTCGCGCTCGCCGGGCAGAAAGACCAGGATGTCGCCCGCCGCATTGCCCTGCCACAGCTCGTCCACACCATCGGCGATGGCCTCGTTCAGGCCGTAGTCGCGGCTGTCTTCAAACGGGCGGTAGCGCTGCTCCACCGGAAAGGTGCGGCCCGACACCATGATGACCGGGGCCGGACCCTTGGCGCTTTCAAAGTGTTTGGCAAACCGGTCGGCATCAATCGTGGCCGACGTGACGATGACCTTCAGGTCCGGCCGGCGCGGCAGGATCTGGCGGATGTAGCCCAGCAGAAAGTCGATGTTGAGGCTGCGCTCGTGCGCCTCGTCGATGATGATGGTGTCGTAGGCCTTGAGCAGCGGGTCGGTCTGCGTCTCTGCCAGCAAGATGCCGTCCGTCATGAGCTTGACGGACGCATCGCGGCTCAAGCGGTCCTGGAACCGCACCTTGAAGCCCACCACATCACCCAGAGGCGTCTTCAGCTCTTCGGCGATGCGCTTGGCCACGCTGCTGGCCGCAATACGGCGGGGCTGGGTGTGGCCGATGAGCTGGCCTTTCTGGCCCGGCTTCGCGTTGCATTTGCCCCGGCCCAGCGCCAGCGCGATCTTGGGCAACTGCGTGGTCTTGCCCGAGCCAGTTTCACCGCACACGATGATGACCTGGTGCCGGCGCATGGCCTCCATGATCTCGTCACGCCGGCCAGAGACGGGCAGGGATTCCGGAAACTCGATGTGCAGGGGAGATGAAACGGTGGGCGCAGTCAAGGCAGAAACTTCGTAGAGAATCGCGAATTATCCCAGCCCTGGCTGTTTTCCTCCCACCGTCCGCCCAAGCCCCCCGTACATGTCTGCTGTCTTCAATTTCACCTTCGTCCCCTGGTTCCGCTCGGTGGCGCCCTACATCCACAAGTTCCGCAACCAGACGTTCGTGATCGGCCTGCCCGGCGAGGGCATTGCGGCGGGCAAGCTGCACAACATTGCCCAGGATCTGGCGCTGATCCAGGCCATGGGCGTGAAGATCGTGCTGGTGCACGGCTTTCGCCCGCAGGTGAATGAGCAACTGGCAGCCAAGGGCCACGCCGCGCGGTATTCGCATGGCATCCGCATCACCGATTCGGTGGCCCTCGATTGCGCGCAAGAAGCCGCGGGCCAGCTGCGCTACGAGATCGAAGCCGCCTTCAGCCAGGGCCTGCCCAACACCCCCATGGCGGGCGCCACGGTACGCGTGATCTCGGGCAACTTCCTCACGGCGCGGCCCGTGGGCATTGTGGATGGCGTGGATTTCCAGCACTCGGGCCTGGTGCGCAAGGTGGACGTGGCCGGCATCCAGCGCACGCTGGACATGGGCGCACTGGTGCTGCTGTCGCCCTTCGGCTTCTCGCCCACGGGCGAGGCCTTCAACCTCAACATGGAAGAAGTGGCCACCTCGGTGGCCATTGCGCTCAAGGCCGACAAGCTCATCTTCTTGACCGAGGTGCCCGGCATCCGCATGCAGCCCGGCGAGCCCGAGAGCGAAGACAACCCCATCGACACCGAACTGCCGCTGGCCACCGCCCAGGCCCTGCTGGCAAAGCTGCCCCCGGCGCAGCAACCCACCGATGTGGCCTTTTACCTGCAGCACTGCGTGAAGGCCTGCAAGGCCGGGGTGGAGCGCAGCCACATCATTCCCTTCGCGCTCGACGGCTCGCTGCTGCTGGAGGTGTATGTGCACGATGGCATCGGCACCATGGTCATCGATGAAAAACTCGAAGAGCTGCGCGAAGCCACCATCGACGACGTGGGCGGCATCCTGCAGCTGATCGAGCCCTTCGAGAAGGATGGCACGCTGGTCAAGCGCGACCGCACCGAGATCGAACGCGACATCGAGAGCTACACCGTGATCGAGCACGACGGCGTGATCTTCGGCTGCGCGGCGCTGTACCCCTACCCCGAGGCCCGCACGGCCGAGATGGCGGCCGTAACGGTGTCGCCCCAAAGCCAGGGCACGGGCGACGGCGAAAAGCTGCTCAAGCGCATCGAGCAGCGTGCCCGCGCCCGGGGCCTGGACAGCATCTTCGTGCTGACCACGCGCACCATGCACTGGTTCCTCAAGCGCGGCTTCCAGTCGGTGGACCCCGACTGGCTGCCCGATGCCCGCAAGCGCAAGTACAACTGGGACCGCAAGAGCCAGGTGTTGGTCAAGAAGCTCTGACGCGGGCAGCGCAAGCGCCAGTGCGCGGCGCGCCCCGTTGCCCGCCATCGCCAGCCTGGACCGGCCGCAAG
>NZ_ACQT01000077.1 GCF_000175235.1 Acidovorax delafieldii 2AN
GTGCCGCTCGACGGCGTGGTGACCGAAGGGACCAGCGCCGTGAACCAGGCGCCGGTCACCGGCGAGAGCCTGCCGGTGGACAAGGGCGTGGGCGACACCCTGTTTGCCGGCACCATCAATGACACCGGCGCGCTGGAAATGCGTGTCACCGCCACGGCCGGCCACACCACGCTGGCGCGCATCATCCATGCGGTGGAGCAGGCCCAGGGCAGCCGTGCGCCCACGCAGCAGTTCGTCGACCAGTTTGCCGCCATCTACACCCCGGCGGTGTTCGCGCTGGCCGTGGCCGTGGCGGTGTTGATGCCCTGGCTGATGGGCGTGGCGTGGACGCAGGCGCTGTACAAGGCCCTGGTGTTGCTCGTGATTGCATGCCCCTGCGCGCTGGTCATTGCCACGCCGGTCACGGTGGTGAGCGGGCTGGCTGCCGCAGCGCGGCGCGGCATTCTCGTCAAGGGCGGGGTCTACCTGGAGACGGCCCACCAGCTCAAGGCCATTGCGCTCGACAAGACCGGCACCATCACCGCAGGCCGGCCACGCCTGGTGGCCACCGAGGTGCTTGCGCAGCAGGGCGCCGCGCCCACCGCGCAGGCCCAGGTGCTGCGCTGGGCGGCGGATCTGGCCGCGCATTCCGATAACCCGTATCGCGCGCCATCGCCTTGGGCCTGGCCGAACAGGCCGGTATGCCATCGGACCCCGCGCAGCCGGCGCCGCAGGGCTTCACAGCACTGCCAGGGCGCGGGGTGAAGGCCTCGATCGGAGGGCAGGCGCTGTGGCTGGGCAACCACCGCCTGGTGGAGGAGCTGGGCCTCTGCGGTGCCGACATCGAGGCGCGGCTGGCCGCGCACGAGGCCCAGGGCCGCTCGGCAACCCTGCTGGCCTCGGACGCTGGCGTGCTGGCCCTGTTCGCCGTGGCAGACACCATCAAGGACAGCTCGCGCGAGGCGCTGGCGGCGCTGCGCACGCTGGGCGTGGCCACCGTGATGCTGACGGGTGACAACACTGTCACCGCCCGCACCATTGCCGACCAGGCGGGTTTGCAGGAGGTTCAGGGCAACCTGCTGCCCGACGACAAGCTCGCGGCCATCGAGGCCCTGCAGGCACGCCAGGGCCTTACCGCCATGGTGGGCGACGGCATCAACGATGCCCCCGCCCTGGCCCGGGCGGACATCGGTATCGCGATGGGCGCGGCTGGCACCGACACGGCCATGGAAGCGGCCGATGTGGTCATCATGAACGACGACCTGCGGCGCATTCCCGAGTTGATTGAACTGTCGCGCCGCACGCGCAGCGTGCTCTGGCAGAACATCGCGCTGGCGCTGGGCATCAAGGCCGTGTTCCTGCTTCTGGCGTTGTTCAATGGCGCCTCGATGTGGATGGCCGTGTTTGCCGACATGGGGGCCAGCCTGATCGTGGTGTTCAACGGCCTGCGCATGCTGCGCGCGCCCGTTCCTGGCCTCGCGGCCCAGCCAGAGCATGCGTCCCGGCAGGGCGGGTGACGGCCCCGTCGGGCAATGGAGACCGCCCGCAGCCGTGATGGCCCGCGCCGTGCCGCTGGTCTGGCCCAGGCGCGGTACGAGCGTGGCGAGAGGAATGTCCAGCAAGGTGCAGCCCACCAGCCCACCAGCCCACCAGCCCACCAGCCCACCAGCCCACCAGCCCACCAGCGGGCCAGCGGGCCAGCGGGCCAAAGGAGTTTCATTGGGCAACTGGCGTGGGCATGGGGCACGCGGCATCGTTATGGCTGCTATTAAAAAAATAGCTAATTGCGCCTGTCTAATAAGCGCCCAAACCCTGTTGGACTCATAAACCCCCCTGGGCCGGTGGTGCCGGGGCCCTGGGCCGGTGCACGCTTGAATCGGGCGCTAAACTCCCCACCTTTGCGCACAGGCGCCCCAGCGCGCCTGGTCCGCGGGGCCGCAGCACGGCCCCAGCCCATCGCTTTTCCAAGGCCCCTCCATGTCCCTCATCCCCGTCACCATCCTCACCGGCTTTCTGGGTTCCGGAAAGACCACGCTGCTCAAGCGGCTGCTGAGCGAGGCCCATGGCCAGAAGATCGCCGTGATCGAGAACGAATTCGGCGAAGAGAACATCGACAACGACATCCTCGTGACCGAGTCCAAGGAGCAGATCGTGCAGATGAGCAATGGCTGCATCTGCTGCACCATCCGCGAAGACCTGCGCGAGACGCTGCAGTTGCTGGCCGCCAAGCGGCGCAAGAAGCTGCTGGATTTCGACCGCATCGTCATCGAGACCACCGGCGTGGCCGACCCCGGCCCCGTGGCGCAGACCTTCTTCATGGACGAGGAGATTGCCGAGACGTACCTGATCGACTCGATCATCACGCTGGTCGATGCCAAGCATGCCGCGCAGCAGCTCAACGACCGCCAGGAGGTGCGCCGCCAGGTGGGTTTTGCCGACCAGATCTTCCTGTCGAAGACCGATCTGGTCAGTGCCGACGAAACCGAGGCGCTGATCCATCGCCTCAAGCACATGAACCCGCGCGCACCCATCAAAGCGGTGCATTTCGGGGAGGTGCCACTCAGCGAGGTGCTCGACCTGCGCGGCTTCAATCTCAACGCCAAGCTGGACATTGATCCTGACTTCCTCAAGGAGGAAGAGGAGCATGACCACCACGGGCACGACCACCATGACCACGCGCATGGCGAGCACTGCAATCATCCCTCACACCAGCACGGCCATGAAGGCCACGGGCATCACCACCACCATGACGACGACGTCAAAAGCTTCGTCTATCGCTCGGAGCGCCCCTTCGATCCTGCCAAGCTCGAGGACTTCCTGGGCGCCATCGTCAATATCTATGGCCCGCGCATGCTGCGCTACAAGGGCGTGCTCCTGATGAAAGGCACCGACCGCAAGGTGATCTTCCAGGGCGTGCACCAGCTCATGGGCAGCGACCTGGGCCCCCAGTGGGCTGAGGGCGAGCCCCGCATGAGCAAGATGGTCTTCATCGGCATCGATCTGCCCAAGGACATCTTCGTGCAGGGTCTCGAGCAGAGCCTGGCTTAGGCGCTGACGGGCAGGGCGGCCATGGTCTTTTGTGTTGTATCTGCAACGTTTGCGTTGGCTTGCGCGCAGGTCGATACAATCGCGCCCCGGTAAAACCCCGGAAGGCTTGCCACCCGCCCTTGGTTGCCATGCAGCCGGGCCAGCCCGTTATGCGAGGAGACCGTCAGTGAAAGCCGAGACCAGCAAACCCAAGGGGGCCGCCAAGGCGACTCCCGCCGCGGCAAAAACCGCCGCCGCCCCCGTGGCATCCAAGGCTGTTCCCAAAGCCACTCCGGCGGCAGCGCCGGCCGCGGAGCCGCCTCTGCAGGCAGGCAGCCAAGTACCCGTGCGCAGCACCCGGCCTTCTTCCCGGCTGGCCCAATTGACCGTACCATCCATGGCACAGACAGTGGCTTCCACCGCTGCCAAAGCCAGTTATCTACATACCATGCCCACGACCGTGCAAGTGCAGCCGACCTACGCTGCAGCCAAAAAAGACCCCAAACTGGCGAACAACTGGAAAACCAAGCCGGCCGAAGAGCTGACCGACGCGGAAGTGATCGCGATGCCTGACAGCGAGTACATGAACGAAAAGCAGATGGCGTTCTTCCGCCTCAAGCTCGTTCAGCTCAAGCAGGACATCCACAACAGCGCTGGCGAAACCACCGAACACCTGCGTGAAGACACCGTGGTCGTACCCGACCCGGCCGACCGCGCCACCATCGAAGAAGAGCACGCGCTGGAGCTTCGCACCCGTGACCGCGAGCGCAAGCTGCTCAAGAAGATCGAGCAGTCCATTGCCCGCATCGACTCGGGCGATTACGGTTACTGCGACGAGACCGGCGAGCCCATCGGGGTGGGGCGCCTGATTGCCCGCCCCACGGCCACGCTGTCGCTCGAGGCGCAGCAGCGCCGCGAGCTCAAGCAGAAGATGTTCGGGGACTGAAGGCCGGCCCGGCTTGATCTCCCACGTGCACCGCGCAACCTGAGTGCCCATGAGCAAGGAAGAAACCACACGCGGCGGACTGCTGTCCAAGATGGTGCGGTTTGTGCGCAACCCCACGGTCAACTGGACCGAACTCGACGCGATCGAAGCCGATCGCGAGAGCCAGTACAGCAAGCAGATGCTCAAGGAGATGATCGAGCGCAAGCGGCGCAACGACTTCGTACGCCGCCGCGAGTTTGACCAGTTGCGCAAGCTGCGCCAGCGCGAGGCGCTGCAGGGCCAGCGCGCGGAAGACCCGACGGCCCGGCCGTCGTTCTTCCAGAGCAGCATGACCTCGCCCGACGAGCGTGCCGTCACGCTCAAGAAAATCGACGAGATCGAAGCGCAGATGTCGCAGCAGTGGTGGAAGAGCAAGCAGTCTGCGGACGCGCCCACCCAGCCCGCCGAGATGCGCGCCGACGATAGCGGGGCTGCGGCAGCGCGCGCCTATGCGCCCACCGCGCCGGGCACTTTCCATGCCCCGCTGGAAACCAAGCCCTCTGTGGCGCCCCTGTTTGCGGACGACAGCATGCCTATTGCCGGGTTCGGAGGCACCGATGCCTCCCTGCTGGCAGGCGACCCCGAGACCCCCCCCGGCCCGCCGGCACGCATGGCCGAGCCCGAACCCGCAGCCGAACCGGAGGAATTCGTGCACGAACCCGATCTAGAAGAAGCCGCCATCCGGTTTGCCAACGGCGACCACGCCGGAGCCGAGGCTGGCTTGCTCGACGTCCTGGCCCAACACGAGCAGGACGACCCCCAGCAGCAGCTCGAAATCTGGATGACGCTGTTTGACCTGTACCGGGCCACCGGCCAGCAGGACCGTTTTGACACGCTGGCGATCGATTTCGCCGCGCGTTTCAGCCGCTCTGCGCCCCTGTGGTTCTCGTTGCCGGAGCAACTGGGCCTTGCGCCCGCAGCGGCGCCGGCCCCCATGCATGAAATTGCGCGGCGTGATTTCAGCTGGGCGGCGCCGTCCACGCTGGCGGTCTCGTCGGTGGCCGCGCTCCAGGCTGCACTGGCGCGTGCCGCCTCGCCCTGGACCCTGGCCTGGGGCCGCGTTACGGCGATTGATGATGCTGCCGTGCCCCTGCTGGCCGACCAGTTCATGCAGTGGGCCGACCGCAGCGGCCAGTTCGTGTTTTCGGGCGTACCGGCATTGAACGCGCTGCTGGAAAGCAAGACCCAGTCGGGTGACCGCAGCCAGGGCCCTGAGTGGTGGCGCCTGCGCATGGCGGCGCTGCGCCTCATGGGCCGCCCGGATGAGTTCGAACTGGTCGCGCTTGATTACTGCGTGACCTACGAGGTGTCGCCACCGTCCTGGGTGGCGCCGCGTTGCGCTTATTCGGACAGCGAACATGCGCCGGAGCCCGAAGCACAGGCTGCAGGTCGCGACCTGCTGGCCCCCGAAGGGGCCGACGCGGCAAGCGTCGTTGCGCCGGAAGCCACGCGCGCCGCCACGCTGAGCGGCCACATTGAGGGCGACGCCGCGCCGCTGCTGCAACCCTTCGAGGCATTGGTCCGGCCCGGCGAACCTCTGGTCATCGGGTGCGATCGCCTCATCCGCATCGATTTCGGGGCTGCCGGCTCGGTGCTCAACTGGGCTGCCGAGCAGCAGTCCCACGGCCATGTGGTGCAGTTCCAGAACCTGCACCGCCTCGTTGCGGTTTTCTTCAACGTCATTGGCGTCAACGAGCACGCGTGGGTGGTCCCGCGCAAGAACTGAGCGGGCGCGTGCCCGCGGCGCTTGCAATGGCCCGGGCCGCCCCCAAATTCCATGGCTATGGACTCATCTAGCCAAACCCCTGTTTTCCACGGCACCACCATCCTGAGCGTGCGCCGCCAAACCCCCGGTGGCGTGCAGGTCGCCATCGGCGGCGATGGCCAAGTCACCTTGGGCAACATCGTCGTCAAGGGCACGGCGCGCAAGGTGCGCAAGCTCTACCATGGCAAGGTGCTGGCGGGCTTTGCCGGCGCCACGGCCGACGCCTTCACGCTGTTCGAGCGTTTCGAGGCCAAGCTCGAAAAGCACCAGGGGCACCTCACCCGCGCCGCCATCGAACTCACCAAGGACTGGCGCACCGACCGCGTGCTGCGCCGCCTGGAGGCCATGCTGGCCGTCGCCGACGCCAGCGCCTCGCTGATCATCACCGGCAACGGCGATGTGCTTGAGCCCGAGCAGGGCATCGTCGCGATCGGGTCGGGCGGTGCCTATGCCCACTCGGCGGCCAAGGCCCTGCTGGTGAACACCGACCTGTCCGCGCAGGAAATCGTCAAGAAGTCGCTCGAAATCGCAGGCGAGCTGTGCATCTACACGAACATGAGCCACACCATCGAGACGCTGTGAATGCGGTCGCTGGTTTGCTATTTTATTAATAGCTGCTTGCGCTTGATGAATAAGCGCTGTAGCCCTATTTGATTGCGGATTGCACGTATGTCGTCCATGACCCCCCAGGAGATCGTCTCCGAACTTGACCACCACATCGTGGGCCAGAGTGGCGCCAAGCGCGCCGTGGCCATTGCATTGCGCAACCGCTGGCGCCGCCAGCAGGTCGAGGGCAGCCTGCGCCAGGAGATCACGCCCAAGAACATCCTCATGATCGGGCCCACCGGCGTGGGCAAGACCGAGATCGCGCGGCGCCTGGCGCGCCTGGCCGATGCGCCCTTCATCAAGGTGGAAGCCACCAAGTTCACCGAGGTGGGCTATGTGGGCAAGGATGTGGACGCCATCATCCGCGATCTGGCCGAGATGGCCGTGAAGCAGACGCGCGAATCCGAAATGAAGAAGATGCGGTCCCGCGCCGAGGATGCGGCGGAAGAGCGCATTCTGGATGTGCTGATTCCGCCGGCCCGCGCGGCGGCGGGCGTTGAACACGCCTCGGACAGCACGGCGCGCCAGGTGTTCCGCAAAAAGTTGCGCGAGGGCAGCCTGGACGACAAGGAGATCGAGATCGACGTGGCCGAGAGCCGTCCCCAGGTGGAACTCATGGGGCCGGCGGGCATGGAAGAGATGACCGAGCAGTTGCGCGGCATGTTCAGCCAGATGGGGCAGGACAAGCGCCGCACGCGCAAGCTCAAGATCGCCGAGGCGCTCAAGCTGCTGACCGACGAAGAGGCCGGCAAGCTGGTGAACGAGGAAGAGATCAAGACCCGCGCCATCCAGAACGCCGAGCAGAGCGGCATCGTCTTCATTGACGAGATCGACAAGGTCGCTGCGCGGCAGGAAACCAGTGGTGCCGATGTGTCGCGTCAGGGTGTGCAGCGCGACCTGCTGCCGCTGGTGGAGGGCACCACGGTGTCCACCAAGTACGGCATGGTCAAGACGGACCACATCCTGTTCATTGCCTCGGGCGCGTTTCACCTGTCCAAGCCCAGCGACCTGATTCCGGAACTGCAGGGACGTTTTCCGATCCGCGTGGAGCTCGACTCCCTGTCGGTACAGGACTTTGAGGCCATCCTCATGCAAACGCATGCCTCGCTCGTCAAGCAATACCAGGCCTTGCTAGCGACCGAGGGGGTGACGCTCGATTTCACCCCTGATGGCATCACGCGCTTGGCGCGCATTGCCTTCGAGGTGAACGAGCGCACCGAGAACATTGGCGCCCGCCGCCTGGCGACCGTCATGGAGCGGCTTCTGGACGACGTGAGCTTTGACGCTGCGCGCTTGTCAGGCCAGACGGTCACGGTGGACGCGGCCTATGTGGACGCGAGGCTGCAGACGCTCAGCCAGGACGAAGACCTTTCGCGCTACATCCTTTGAGGTTGGCCTTGCCGCGCGTTGCCCGTGGAGAGGCTGCGCGGCCGCTGCCGCAGACACGCAGCGACCTTTCCGCCCCAGCCCCCGGCACACCACTGGACCGGGTTGTGGTCCCCGCTTCTTGGCGTTGGCATTCCCCGCCGCCCCGCCCGTGGACCGGGGGTGCACGGATGTGTCCCGTTGCGTTCTCTCTCACGCCGGGCGGCGAACCCGTGATCCGTTGCCTTCAGGTATCACTTGCATAGGGCGTTCTAAGTGCTTACCGGATAACGGTTTTTGGCGTTTTCAATTCTCCGAAAACGCTTCTAAGTCCTTGATTTCATTGCAAAATTTTGTAGCAACCCTGGTGGTCGGGATTGCTTTTCCTGCTACAGTGCAAAAAAGTGCAATTAAGTGGTGAAAAGTGCCCTTGAAACCCGTTGTGGGGCATTTCAAGGGGTCCTGGATCGAGTGGGGGAATCATTTCCGTGTTTCAAGGTGCCTCGTCGCTGAGTCTCGATGCAAAAGGTCGGCTGTCCGTGCCGACCCGGCATCGTGACGTCCTGAGCGCGACGGCCGCCGGCCAGCTCACGATCACCAAGCACCCCCACGGTTGTCTGATGGTGTTTCCGCGTCCCGAATGGGAGAAATTCCGCGAACGCATCGGCCAACTGCCCATGTCTGCCCAGTGGTGGAAGCGCATCTTCCTGGGCAACGCGATGGATGTGGAGATGGACACCACCGGCCGCGTGCTGGTGTCGCCCGAGTTGCGCCAGGCAGCGGGCATCGCCAAGGATGCGATCTTGCTGGGCATGGGCAACCACTTCGAACTGTGGGACAAGGCCACCTACGACGCGCAGGAAGCGCAGGCCATGCAAGGCGAGATGCCCGACGTGTTCAAGGATTTCTCTTTTTAAGGCCGCGGTGTGACTTCTGATCTGCAACACACCACCGTCCTGCTCGACGAAGCCGTGGACGCCCTGTTGGGCGGCGCGGGGGCTGCGCCAGCCGGTACCTGGGTGGATGCCACCTTCGGGCGCGGGGGGCATTCGCGCCGCATCCTGCTGCGGCTGGGGCCGCAAGGCCATCTTGTGGCGTTCGACAAGGACCCGGAAGCCATCCACGAGGCAACGCGCATCACCGATGCGCGTTTTTCCATTCGGCACGAAGGTTTCCGCCATCTTGCGGAATTGCCAGCGGGCAGCGTGGCTGGGGTGCTGATGGACCTGGGCGTGAGTTCGCCCCAGATCGACAGCCCCGGGCGGGGCTTCAGTTTCCGTTTCGACGGCCCGCTCGACATGCGCATGGACACCACGCGCGGAGAAAGCGTGGCCCAGTGGCTGGCCACTGCCGAGGTTCAACAGATTGCGGAGGTGATACGTGACTACGGTGAAGAACGGTTTGCTGGCCCCATTGCAAAGGCGATTGTTGCTCGGCGCGAAGAACGGGGTCCTCTTGCAACCACCGCCGAACTGGCCGATCTCGTGGCTGGCGCGGTCAAGACCCGCGAGCCGGGCCAGAACCCTGCAACGCGCACATTTCAGGCTCTACGGATTTTCATCAACGCTGAACTTGAAGAGCTGCAACAGGCGCTAGAAGCCAGCCTGTCGGTATTGCAGCCGGGCGGGCGCCTGGTGGTGATCAGCTTCCACTCGCTGGAAGACCGCATCGTCAAGCAGTTCATAGCGCAGCATTCCAAGGAGGTGTACGACCGCCGCGCACCCTTTGCGCCGCCCAAGGTCATGAAGCTCGTGGCGCTGGATCGCATCAAGCCGAGTGCGGCCGAGGTGGCTGCCAATCCCCGCGCACGCAGCGCCATCATGCGGGTTGCAGAACGGACGGAGGCGCCCGCATGAGCGCCGCCTGCCCAGCAACTGCCGCCGAGGCTCTGGCATGACCCGGCTCAACATCGTCCTGCTGATGGCGGTGATGGCCAGCGCGCTGTACCTCGTGCACACCCAATACGAGTCGCGCCGCCTGTTCACCCAACTCGACCGTGCTGTTTCCGAGTCGCGCAGGCTCGAAACCGAGCACCAGCGCCTGCAGGTGGAAAAACGCGCGCAGGCCACGCCGCTGCGCGTGGAAAAGCTGGCGCGGGCGCAGCTGCACATGCGCACGGCCACACCGGCCATCACCCAGTACGTGGGCGACCCGGCCGGTGCCAAGAGTGCGGCTGCCGCTTCGGAGGCGCAGCCATGAGCCGCAGCGTGCTCTACACCTCCAGCCCCTTGCTGGCCAGCAAGACGCCCGTGTGGCGCAGCAAGTTCATCGTTGCGATGATTGCGCTGGGTTTTGTGGGGCTGGGAGCGCGCGCAGCCTACGTGCAGGTGTTCGGCAATGCCTTCTTTCAGCGCCAGGGCGAGGTGCGGTTCGCGCGCACGCTCGAGTTGCCCGCCAACCGCGGCAAGATCCTCGACCGCAACGGTCTCATTCTGGCCTCGAGCGTGCCGGCCTCCAGCATCTGGGCCATTCCCGAAGACGTCGAGCAGGACAAGCCCGACGTGCGCGCCAAGCTCAAGCAACTGGCCACCTTGCTCGACATGCCGCTGGCCGAGCTCAATGCCAAGCTCGCCGACGAGGACAAGACCTTTGTCTGGATCAAGCGCCAGCTCGACTGGGACGTGGGCCAGCAGATTGCAGCCCTCGACATCAAGGGCATCTACCAGCGCAAGGAATACAAGCGCCAGTACCCCGAGGGCGAATCGGCGGCGCACGTGGTGGGGTTCACCAACGTGGAAGACAAGGGCCAGGAAGGCATGGAGCTGGCTTTCAACAGTGAACTGGCGGGGCGCGCCGGTTCGCGCCGCGTCATCAAGGACCGCCTGGGCCGCGTCGTGGAAGGGGTGGGCGAGACGGTGCCCCCGGTGGATGGCCGCGACATGCAGCTGTCCATCGACAGCAAGGTGCAGTTCTTCGCGTACCAGAAACTGCGTGACCAGGTGGCGGCGCACAAGGCCAAGGCCGGCAGCGTGGTGGTGCTCGATGCGCACACGGGCGAGCTGCTGGCCCTGGCCAACTACCCCAGCTACGTGCCTGACAAGCGCCAGAACCTCACCGGCGAGCAATTGCGCAACCGCGCGCTCACCGACGTGTTCGAACCCGGTTCGACCATGAAGCCCTTCACCATCGGCCTGGCGCTGGAATCGGGCCGCGTGCGCCCCGACACCATCGTGGACACCACGCCGGGCCGCGTCACCATCACTGGCTCCACCATTTCGGACACGCACAACTATGGTGTGCTTACCGTCGAGGGCGTCATCCAGAAGTCAAGCAACGTTGGCACCACCAAGATCGCCATGCAGATGCCCGCGCGCGAGATGTGGGAGACCTTTTCTGCGGCCGGCTTCGGGCAGAAGCCGCAACTCGGGTTTCCCGGCGTGGTGAGTGGCCGGCTGCGGCCCTACAAGACCTGGAGGCCGATCGAGCAGGCCACCATGTCCTATGGCTACGGCCTGTCGGCCAGCCTGTTCCAGATGGCGCGCTCGTACACGGTGTTCGCCAACGGCGGGCGGGTCATCCCCGCCACGCTGCTCAAGAGTTCTGCGCCCGCCATTGGCGTGCCCGTTTTTTCCGAACGCACGGCGGACCAGGTGCGCAAGATGCTGCAGATGGCCGCAGGCCCGGGCGGCACCGGGCAGAAGGCCCAGACCCTGGGTTATTCGGTGGGCGGCAAGTCGGGCACGGCGCGCAAGCAAGTAGGCAAGAGTTATGCGGCCGGCAAGTACCGCGCCTGGTTCACCGGCATGGCGCCCATCGACAAGCCGCGCATCATCGTGGCCGTGATGATCGACGAGCCCAGCAACGGTCAGGTGTATGGCGGCTTGGTCGCGGCGCCGGTGTTCAGCGAGGTGGTGCAGCAGACCTTGCGCATGATGGGCGTGCAGCCCGACATGGCCGTCAAGCCGCAGATCGTCACCAACGGCGTGGAGGAGTCGCTGTGATACGCCAGCTCACCTCGTCCCATGACGCCGTGCAGTGGCTGCGCGAGCGCGTCACGGGCACCTTGCAGACCGACAGCCGCCTGGTGGCCCCTGGCGACGGTTTCATTGCCTGGCCCGGCGCCGCGACCGACGGGCGCGCGCACGTGGCCGATGCCATGGTGCGCGGCGCCACGGCCTGCCTGGTGGAGCAGACGGGCGTGGAAGCGTTCGGATTCACGGGCGAGCACATGGCTGCATTGCCGGGTCTCAAGGCCGCTACCGGGCCGATGGCGGCACAGTGGTTCGGCCACCCCGCACAGCATCTCGCCGTGTTGGCCGTGACGGGCACCAATGGCAAGACCAGCACCGCATGGTGGCTGGCAGGTGCCTTGAATTCGCTATCAAAACAAGAGCTGCATGCGCCCACCCGTTGTGCACTGGTGGGCACTTTGGGCATGGGCGTTCCGCCGGCCCTTGAATCCACGGGCATGACCACGCCCGACCCGGTGCGTTTGCAGCGCGCGTTTCGCCAATATGCTGACCAGGGGCTCGGCGCCTGCGCGATCGAGGCTTCTTCCATCGGGCTGGCCGAGTCGCGTCTCGATGGCACGCCGATCCGTGTGGCCATCTTCACCAATTTCACCCAGGACCACCTGGACTACCACGGCAGCATGGCCGACTACTGGCTTGCCAAGCGAGCCTTGTTCGACTGGCCCGGCCTGCAGGCCGCCGTGATCAATGTGGACGACCCTGCTGGCGCGCAATTGCACGCCGAGCTGACCGGCGGCGCCCTGGATTTGTGGAGCATCTCCGCCCACGGTGCGGCGCGGCTGGCGGCGCAGGACATCGCACTGGGGCCCCAGGGGCTGCGCTTTACGGTGGTGGAGGGCGCGCAGCGGGTGCCGTTGCAGACCCGCGTGATCGGCCATTACAACGTGCTGAACCTTCTGGGCGTGCTGGCCACGCTGCGCAGCCAGGGCGTGCCGCTGGCCGATGCGGTGCGCGCCTGCAGCAGCCTGCAACCCGTGCCCGGCCGCATGCAGCGGCTGGTGGCGCCGGGGCAGCCGCTGGTGGCCGTGGATTACGCGCATACCCCTGACGCGCTGGACAAGGCCTTGCAGGCCTTGCGTCCCCTGGCCGTCGAGCGCGGCGGGCAGCTGTGGTGCGTTTTTGGCTGCGGCGGCGACCGCGATGCTGGCAAGCGTCCCCTGATGGGTGCCGTGGCGCAGCAGCACGCCGACTGGGTCGTGGTCACCAGCGACAACCCGCGCAGCGAAGAGCCGGCCGCCATCCTGCACCAGATCCTGCAAGGCACGATTGCCGGTGAAACCGTCCGGGCCGAACCCGATCGCGCTGCCGCCATTGCGCTGGCCATCGGCGAGGCCGATGCGGCCGACGTGGTGCTGATTGCCGGCAAGGGCCATGAGGATTACCAGGAAACCGCCGGCGTGCGCCGGCCGTTCGATGACATGGCGCAGGCGCAGGCAGCGCTGGCCGCCCGGGGAGCCAACACATGGGCATGATGAACCTGCAGCAGGCACATGCCTGGATTTGCCGCAGCATCCCCGAAGCACGCCTGGTGGGCGATGCGGCAACGCCCGTGGCACGGGTGCACACCGACACCCGCACACTGCAGGCGGGCGATTTGTTCGTGGCGCTCAAGGGCGAGCGCTTTGATGCCAACGCGTTCCTGGCCGATGCCCGCGCAGGTGGCGCCGTGGCGGCGATTGCCCATGGGGGGCTCGAAGCGGCGGGGTTGCCCGGCATCGAGGTGCCCGACAGCCTGGCCGCTCTGGGGGCCCTGGCGGCCGGCTGGCGCGCACAGTTCGGCCTGCCGTTGATCGGCATCACCGGTAGCAACGGCAAGACGACGGTGACGCAGATGGTGGCGTCCATCCTGCGTGCCTGGAAGGGCGAGGCCGCTTTTTCGACCCAGGGCAATTTCAACAACGACATCGGCGTGCCGCTGACCCTGCTGCGCCTGCGCGCAGCGCACGCCGCTGCGGTGATCGAGATGGGCATGAACCATCCGGGCGAGATCGCCACCCTGGCCGCCATCGCGCAGCCCACAGTGGCACTGGTCAACAACGCCCAGCGTGAGCATCTCGAATTCATGCACACGGTGCGGGCCGTGGCGGAAGAGAACGGCTCGGTACTGGCGGCGCTGCCCGCCGATGGCGTTGCGGTGTTTCCCGCAGGCGACCCTTATTCCGCTCTGTGGGGCGCCCTGGCGGCTCCGCGCCGTTGCGTCACCTTCGGTGCAGGCGGTGACGTGCGGTGCGCACAAGCCAGCTGGCGCCAGGGCGCGTGGGCGGTAGAAATGGTGACGCCCCTGGGCGCGCTCTCATGCTCCCTGCAGATTGCCGGCCAGCACAACGTCACCAATGCCCTGGCGGCGGCGGCGTGTGCCCTGGCAGCTGGTGCTCCGCTGGAGTCGATTGCGCGCGGCCTGAGCGCCTTTACCCCCGTCAAGGGGCGCTCGCGGGCCATCGGCCTGCGGGTGGCGGACCGGCAGGTCACCGTGGTGGATGACAGCTACAACGCCAACCCCGATTCCATGCGTGCCGCCATCGATGTGCTGGCCTCGCTGCCCGCGCCGCAACTGCTGGTGATGGGCGACATGGGGGAGGTGGGCGACCAGGGCCCCCAGTTCCACGCCGAGGCTGGTGCGCACGCGCGCGCCGCAGGCATCCGCCACCTGTATGCGCTGGGCGAGCAGTCGGCCGGCGCGGCGCGTGCCTTCGGGGCCGCGCGGCATTTCAACGACATGGCATCGCTGCAAGCGGCGGTGCTGCAGGCGCTTCCGCGGGTGGGCAGCGTACTGGTGAAGGGATCACGGTTCATGAAGATGGAACAGGTGGTGGAGGCGATGGTCTCCGCCACGCAGCAAACACAACAAGAAGCCGTTCGGCCGGAGGGACACCATGACGCCACGCACTGATGCCCGTCGCCCCTCGCACGGAGGTGCACCATGCTGCTGATGCTGTCGCAATGGCTGCAGGGCCTGTCGCCCGAGTTCGGCTTCTTCCGGGTGTTCCAGTACCTGACCTTCCGCGCCGTGATGGCCGCCATGACGGCGCTGCTCATCGGCCTGGTGGCCGGCCCCAAGGTGATCCGCGTGCTCACGTCGCTCAAGATCGGCCAGCCGATCCGGGGCTACGCGATGCAGACGCACCTGTCCAAGAGCGGCACGCCCACCATGGGCGGCGTGCTCATCCTGCTATCGATCGCGATCTCGACCCTGCTGTGGTTCGACCTGTCCAACCGCTTTGTCTGGATCGTGCTGATCGTCACCCTGGGTTTTGGTGCCATTGGCTGGGTGGACGACTGGCGCAAGGTGGTCAACAAGGACCCTGAGGGCATGCGCTCGCGCGAGAAATATTTCTGGCAGTCGGTGATCGGCCTGGTGGCGGCGCTGTACCTGGTGTTCAGCATCTCTGAAAGCTCCAACGTTCGCGTGCTCGAGCTGTTCGTCAGCTGGGTGCAGTCGGGCTTTTCGCTCGATCTTCCGCCCAAGGCCGGCCTGCAACTGCCCTTCTTCAAAGAAGTGAGCTACCCGCTGGGCGTGCTGGGCTTCGTCATCCTGACCTACCTCGTCATCGTGGGCTCCAGCAATGCCGTCAACCTGACCGATGGCCTGGACGGCCTGGCCATCATGCCGGTGGTGATGGTGGGCTCGGCACTGGGCGTGTTCGCCTATGTGACCGGCAGCTCCGTGTATTCAAAGTACCTGTTCTTCCCGCACATCCCGGGTTCGGGCGAGCTGCTGATCTTCTGCGCCGCGATGGCCGGTGCGGGGCTGGCTTTTCTGTGGTTCAACGCCCACCCCGCCCAGGTGTTCATGGGCGACGTGGGCGCGCTGGCCCTGGGCGCTGCGCTGGGCACCATCGCCGTCATCGTGCGCCAAGAGATCGTGCTGGCCATCATGGGTGGCATCTTCGTGGTCGAAGCCCTGTCGGTGATGCTGCAGGTGACCTGGTTCAAGTACACCAAGCGCCGTTACGGCGAAGGCCGGCGCCTGCTGAAGATGGCGCCGCTGCACCACCATTTCGAGAAGAGCGGCTGGAAGGAAACGCAGGTCGTGGTGCGCTTCTGGATCATCACCATGCTGCTGTGCCTCATCGGCCTGTCCACCCTGAAACTGCGATGAACCCGAACGATCCACTCCTTCCTGGCGACCCCCAGGCCGCGCCCGCCGAGGCAGCGGATGCAGGCCCGCGCATGGCGGATGTGGGCGAGGGGAATGCTGTGGACGCCAGCCAGGCCCAACCTGGTGGCGTGCGCGTGCCGCCGTCCGCAGCGCCGG
>NZ_ACQT01000076.1 GCF_000175235.1 Acidovorax delafieldii 2AN
CACCACGGCCCGCAGGGCCGGAAACGGCGTGCCCACGGCGCGGATCTTCTCCCACTGCTCGGCCTGGGCCACGATGAGCACCGAGGCTTCGCAGTCGGCCAGGATGTAGGCAATGCTGCCCGGGTTGTCGATGGCATGCAGCGGCACCGGAACGCAGCCGGTCGCCAGTGCCGATTGGTCCGCGCACATCGCATTCAGCCCGTTGGGCAGCAGGATGGCCACGCGCGCCGCCGCAGGCAATTGCAGGGCGGCGAGGGCCTGTGCCCATGAGGCCACACGCTGCGCCGTCTGGGCCCAGGTGAGGCTGGCCCAGCTCTGGGTGGAAGGGGCAAAGGCCCGGTAGGCCTCGCCCTCGGGGGTACGGGCGGCGCGGAACGCCAGCAGTTGGGGCAGCGTCTGCACGCTGGAGATGTCGGCAGCAGGTGAGGTCATCGGGTGGGGTGTGGGAAGGCCGCCAGGCGGCTGCGTGAAAGATCCCAAGGGAAAACCCGGACGATCATAGCGGTGTGGATTTTGATGCAGCGCAAAGACACGGCGCTTCAAGCCCCTGGCGGCCGCCCAGCTCGGCTGCGTTTACGCAGCAGACATGTTGTGTCAATACAGGTTTACGCGAGCTTTCTACAGTACCAGCCATATTCCTGGACAGTTCAATGCGCAATATCCAACGTTTCTTCTGGGCCTACCTGCTGGGCCTTACCGGGCTGTGGCTGGTGGCGGATCTCGTCACCTGGTCCGCCCCCAGCAACTTTTTTGCATGGCGCACGGTGCTGATGCAGTATGGCGGCGTGCTCGCCATGGGCGTGATGAGCGCAGCGATGGTGCTGGCCGTGCGCCCCGTGGTCTTCGAGCCTTACCTGGGTGGCCTCGACAAGATGTACCGCTTGCACAAATGGCTGGGCATTTCGGCGCTGGTGATTTCGGTCAGCCACTGGCTGCTGGCGCAGGGGCCCAAGTGGATGGTGGGCTGGGGGTGGCTGCAGCGTCCGGCGCGGGGCCCGCGCCCGGCCTTGCTGGATGCACCGGTCCAGCAGTTCTTTCTGGGCCAGCGCGGCCTGGCCGAAGCCATCGGCGAATGGGCCTTCTATGCCGCCGCGGCGCTGATGGTGCTGGCTCTGGTGAAGCGCTTCCCCTACCGCCATTTCTTCAAGACGCACCACCTGATCGCCATCGCTTACCTGGCACTGGTGTGGCACTCGGTGGTCTTGCTGAAGTTCGATTACTGGAGCGGCGTGCTCGGGCCGGTGATGGCGGTGCTGATGGCGGCTGGCACTGTGTCGGCCCTGCTGGTGCTGTTCGGTCGCGTGGCGGCCACGC
Organism: Acidovorax delafieldii 2AN; assembly: GCF_000175235.1. Classification (GTDB taxonomy): domain Bacteria; phylum Pseudomonadota; class Gammaproteobacteria; order Burkholderiales; family Burkholderiaceae_C; genus Acidovorax; species Acidovorax delafieldii_B. The sequence continues at coordinate 1,315 of NZ_ACQT01000076.1, forward strand.
GCAAGGTCGCCGGCGAGGTGGCGGCCATCCGCCACCATGCGTCGCTGGACGTGCTGGAGGTGGACATCCAGTGCGCGGGCAGTTGGGCGGGGCATGCGCCGGGCCAGTTTGCGTTTCTCACGCTGCATGGCGACGAGGGCCCCCACCCCTACACCATTGCCTCGGCGTGGACGGGCGACGGGCGCATCACCTTCATCATCAAGGCGCTCGGCGACTACACCCGCACGCTCAAGGAGCGCGTGCGGGTGGGTGACGCGGCCCAACTGGAAGGCCCCTACGGCAAGTTCAATTTCGAAGGGGCCGGGCGGCGGCAGATCTGGGTGGGCGCCGGCATCGGCATCACCCCGTTCATTGCGCGCATGAAAGCGCTGGCCACCGCCCCCGACGGCAAGGCCATCGACCTGTTCCATCCCACGTCGGTCCACGACGAACACGCGCTGGGCCTCATGGCGCGCGATGCCGAGGCTGCAGGGGTGCGCCTGCATGTGCTGTGGAGCCCGCGCGATGGCCAGCTGAACGCACAGCGCCTGAGCCGCGCGGTGCCGCAATGGCAGGACGCCGATGTGTGGTTTTGCGGCCCCGCAGCCTTTGGCCAGGCGCTGAAGTCCGGCCTCATGTCCATGGGGATGCCCGAATCGCGCTTTCACCAGGAACTGTTCCAGATGCGGTGACGCGCGGCAGCGCAACGTTGCCGGGCGCATCGCGGTATGTGAAGCGGCGCAGAGGTTGGGCCTCGGAGGGCAGTGGCTGACAACACGGGCGTGGCGTCGGAACGACCTTGCAGCCAACGCTACGAACTAGCGAACGTACGACACCGGAGGCCAATACAGCATATCCCCCCGGGCCGGGGCGCAAATACCCATGCGTGACCGAGTGCAGGCCGCGCCCCTGGGCGGTGACTCAGGTGGCGGCTTCAAGCCCGTGGGCGAAATGCGCCTGCATGGCCTGGACCGTGCCCTGCGCGTCGCGCGCCACCATGGCGGCCAAGATGGCGCGGTGCTCGTTCAGTGAATCCTCGATGCGGCCCTGCTTGAGCAGCGAGTTGTGGCGGTTCAGCTTCATGACCTTGCGCAGGTCGGCCACCATCTGGTTGCGCCAGCGGTTGTCGGCCAACTCCAGCAGCAGCATGTGAAAACGCTCGTTGACGGCAAAGAACCGCTCGCGTTCGCCCGCGGCGGCTTCCAGCTCGGCGTGCAGATCCTGAAGCTGCTGCAATTGCGCCGGAGTGGCCGTCGTGGCCACCACGCCGGCGGCGTCGCTTTCCAGCAGGCTGAGCAGGTGGTACACGTCGCGCAGGTCTTTCTCGCTCATTTCCGTCACGTAGGCGCCACGCCGCACTTTCATCGTGACCAGGCCCTCGGCGGCCAGCACCTTCAGCGCCTCGCGCAGCGGGGTGCGGCTGATGCCAAATTCCTCGGCAATCTTGAGCTCGTCAATCCAGCTGCCGGGCTCCAGTTCGCGGCGGAAGATACGCTGGCGCAATTGCTCGGCCACTTCTTCATAAAGCGCGCGTGGAGTGAGGGTGAGGGCAGACATGGGTGGATTGTAAGGTGTGCGGAATATTTTGAATGAATAATTATGAATGATGTAAAATCGGCGCCACATCGGGACTAGCCCTTGCACTGACCCTCACGCCGTTTTCACGCCCACGCCATCTTCGGAGTAGCTTTCGCCATGAGTGACACCCCCAAAAACAACGCCCCTGAGTTTGCCGCGTCTTCGCTGGAAGCCTGGGCCAAGGCTGCAGCCAAGTCGGCACCGGGGGGCGATGTCAGCGCCCTCAACTGGGTCACGCCCGACGGCATCACCGTCAAGCCGTTGTACACAGCCGAGGACACGGCCAGCCTGCCATACGCCAACACGCTGCCAGGTTTCGAGCCCTACTTGCGCGGCCCGCAGGCCACCATGTATGCCGTGCGGCCCTGGACGATTCGCCAGTACGCCGGTTTTTCGACCGCCGAAGAATCCAATGCGTTTTACCGCAAGGCGCTGGCCGCCGGCGGGCAGGGCGTTTCGGTGGCGTTTGACCTGGCCACGCACCGCGGCTACGACAGCGACCATCCCCGCGTGACGGGCGACGTGGGCAAGGCCGGTGTGGCGATCGACTCGGTCGAGGACATGAAGATCCTGTTCGACCAGATCCCGCTCGACAAGGTGTCCGTCTCCATGACCATGAACGGCGCCGTGCTGCCCGTGCTGGCGGGCTACGTGGTGGCGGCGGAAGAGCAGGGCGTCTCGCAAGACAAGCTCTCCGGAACGATTCAGAACGACATTCTGAAAGAGTTCATGGTGCGCAACACCTACATCTACCCGCCCAAGCCCTCGATGCGGATCATTGGCGACATCATTGGCTACACGGCCAAGAACATGCCCAAGTTCAACTCGATCTCGATCTCGGGCTACCACATGCAGGAAGCCGGGGCGAACCAGGCGCTCGAGCTCGCCTTCACCCTGGCCGACGGCAAGGAGTATGTGAAGACCGCCATCGCCTCGGGCCTGGATGTGGACGAATTCGCCGGGCGCCTGAGCTTCTTCTGGGCCATCGGCATGAACTTCTACCTCGAAGTCGCCAAGATGCGCGCTGCGCGCCTGCTGTGGTGCCGCATCATGAAAGAGACCGGCGCCAAGAACCCCAAGAGCCTGATGCTGCGCACGCACTGCCAGACCTCGGGCTGGTCGCTCACAGAGCAAGACCCCTACAACAACGTGGTGCGCACCACCATCGAGGCCATGGCGGCCGTGTTCGGTGGCACGCAATCGCTGCACACCAACGCACTCGATGAAGCCATCGCGCTGCCCACCGAGTTCAGCGCCCGCATCGCGCGCAACACGCAGCTCATCATCCAGGAAGAGACCCACATCACCAACGTGATCGACCCCTGGGCCGGCAGCTACATGATGGAAAAGCTGACCCAGGACATGATGGATGCCGCCTGGAAGATCATCGAAGAGGTCGAAGCCATGGGCGGCATGACCCAGGCCGTGGACAGCGGCTGGGCCAAGCTCAAGATCGAAGCCGCCGCCGCCGAGAAGCAGGCGCGCATCGACAGCGGCAGGGACGTGATCGTGGGCGTCAACAAGTACAAGCTGGCCAAGGAAGACCCGGTCGATATCCTGCAGATCGACAACGTGAAGGTGCGCGACGGCCAGATCGCTCGCCTGCAAAAGATCCGCGCAACGCGCGATGCCGCCAAGGTACAGGCAGCGCTGGATGCGCTGACTGCCGCCGCAGAGAGTGGCCAGGGCAACCTGCTGGACCTCTCCATCCAGGCCGTGCGCCTGCGCGCCACGGTGGGCGAGGTGTCTGACGCGCTCGAAAAGGTTTTTGGGCGCCACCGCGCCGATACGCAAAAGGTGACCGGGGTGTACGCTGCTGCCTACGACTCGGCCGAAGGCTGGGAAAAACTCAAGACCGAGATCAACGCCTTTGCCGAAGAGCAGGGCCGCCGCCCACGGGTCATGATCGCGAAATTGGGCCAGGACGGCCACGACCGTGGCGCCAAGGTGGTTGCCACTGCCTTTGCCGACCTGGGTTTTGACGTGGACATGGGCCCGCTGTTCCAGACGCCCGAGGAATGCGCGCGCCAGGCGATTGAAAACGACGTGCACGCGGTGGGCGTGAGCACGCTGGCCGCCGGGCACAAGACGCTGGTGCCGGCCATCATCCAGTCGCTCAAGGAACAGGGTGCTGACGACATCATCGTCTTCGTGGGCGGTGTGATTCCGGCGCAGGACTACGAGCACCTGTACCAGGCCGGCGTGAAGGGCATCTATGGCCCTGGCACCCCCATCCCCGCCAGCGCCAAGGACGTGCTGGAGCAGATTCGCAAGGCACTGGCGTGACCCCTGCGGCGCTTTTCGATGGCATTGTGCAGGGCACGGCTGCGGTGCAGCGCCGCGCCATGTCCAAAACCATCACCCTGCTCGAATCCACGCGCACCGACCACCGCGCGCAGGGCGACGCGCTGCTCACCGCCTTGCTGCCGCACACCGGTAAAGCGTTTCGGCTGGGCATCAGCGGCGTTCCGGGCGTGGGCAAGTCCACCTTCATCGAAGCACTGGGCCTGTACCTGATTGGCCAGGGCCGCCGCGTGGCGGTGCTCACCATCGATCCGTCGAGCACCGTCTCGGGCGGCTCCATCCTGGGCGACAAGACGCGCATGGAGCACCTGTCGGTGCACGAAAAGGCCTACATCCGCCCCAGCCCCAGCGGCGGCACGCTGGGCGGTGTGGCCGAGAAGACGCGCGAGGCCATGCTGGTCTGCGAGGCTGCGGGCTACGATGTGGTGATCGTCGAAACCGTGGGCGTGGGCCAGAGCGAGATTGCCGTGGCGGGCATGACCGACATGTTCGTGCTGCTGCAACTGCCCAACGCGGGCGACGACCTGCAGGCCATCAAGAAAGGCGTGATGGAAATCGCCGACCTGGTGGTCATCAACAAGGCCGACCTCGACAAGAACGCTGCCACGCGCGCCGAGGCGCAGATCACCTCTTCGCTGCGCCTGCTTGGCCAGCACGGCAACCCCGAGAACGCGCACCACGATACCCATCTGTGGCACCCCAAGGTCGTGCAGATCAGCGCGCTGCTGGGGCAGGGCGTGGATGCCTTCTGGGCCGCCGTCACGCAGTTTCGCCAATTGCAGACCGCCAATGGCCGACTGGCCGCCCGGCGCGAAAAGCAGGCGCTGGCCTGGATGTGGGAGCGCATCGACGCGGGCCTCAAGCAGGCGTTTCGCCAGCATCCGCAGGTCAGGGCACTGCTGCCCCAATTGCAGGCCGATGTGGCCGCTGGGCGCATCGCCGCATCAACTGCGGCAAGAAATCTGCTGCTTGCGCAATCTCAGCCTGCGCAAGCAGCTATTTAATAAATAGCATTCAAACCAACACAGCCATTTCACCGAAGGACGACCATGCAAGACATCCTGGATCAACTGGAGAAAAAGCGTGCGCTGGCACGCCTGGGCGGCGGGCAAAAGCGCATTGATGCGCAGCACGCCAAGGGCAAGCTCACGGCGCGCGAGCGCATCGAGCTGCTGCTGGACGACGGCACGTTCGAGGAATGGGACATGTTCGTCGAGCACCGCTGCACCGACTTCGGCATGGAAGCCAACAAGATCCCCGGCGACGGCGTGGTGACGGGCTACGGCATGATCAACGGCCGCCTGGTGTTCGTGTTCAGCCAGGACTTCACGGTGTTCGGCGGCGCGCTGTCTGAAACCCATGCCGAGAAGATCTGCAAGGTGATGGACCAGGCCATGAAGGTCGGCGCACCCGTCATCGGCCTCAATGACTCGGGCGGCGCCCGCATCCAGGAAGGCGTGGCGTCCCTCGGCGGCTATGCCGACGTGTTCCAGAAGAACGTGCTCGCCAGCGGCGTGATTCCGCAGATCAGCATGATCATGGGCCCGAGCGCTGGTGGCGCCGTGTACTCGCCCGCCATGACGGACTTCATCTTCATGGTCAAGGATTCGAGCTATATGTTCGTGACCGGCCCCGAAGTGGTGAAGACCGTGACGCACGAAGAAGTGACGGCCGAGGAACTGGGCGGCGCCGTGACCCACACCACCAAGAGCGGTGTGGCCGACATGGCGTTTGAGAACGACGTGGAGGCGCTGATGATGCTGCGCCGCCTGTACAACTACCTGCCGCTCAACAACCGCGAAAAAGCCCCGGTGCGCCCCAGCAACGACCCGGCTGACCGCATGGACCTGAGCCTGGACACCCTGGTGCCCGACAACGCCAACAAGCCCTATGACATGAAGGAGCTGATCCTCAAGACGGTGGACGATGGCGATTTCTTCGAGCTACAGCCCGAGTACGCCAAGAACATCATCATTGGCTTTGCGCGCATGGAAGGCCAGACGGTGGGCATTGTGGCCAACCAGCCGCTGGTGCTGGCCGGCTGCCTGGACATCAAGTCGAGCATCAAGGCCGCGCGCTTCGTGCGCTTCTGCGACGCGTTCAACATCCCGGTCGTCACCTTCGTGGACGTGCCCGGCTTCATGCCCGGCACCTCGCAAGAGTACGGCGGCATCATCAAGCACGGCGCCAAGCTGCTCTACGCCTATGCCGAGTGCACCGTGCCCAAGATCACCGTCATCACGCGCAAGGCCTATGGCGGCGCGTACGACGTGATGAGCTCCAAGCACCTGCGCGGCGACGTCAACCTGGCCTGGCCCAATGCCGAAATCGCGGTGATGGGCGCCAAGGGCGCGGTGGAAATCATCTTCCGTGAGGACAAGAACGACCCCGTGAAGCTCGCTGCCCGCGAAGCCGAATACAAGGAACGTTTTGCCAACCCGTTTGTGGCGGGTGCCCGCGGCTTTATCGACGACGTGATCCTGCCGCACGAGACGCGCAAGCGCATCTGCCGTTCGCTGGTGATGCTGCGCGACAAGAAGCTCGACAACCCATGGCGCAAGCACGGCAACATCCCACTTTGAGCGGACAAGGAGCATAAGAACATGTTTACGAAAATCCTGATCGCCAACCGTGGCGAAATCGCGTGCCGCGTCATCGCTACCGCCCGCAAGATGGGCATTAAAACCGTCGCCGTCTACTCCGACGCCGACAAGGAAGCCCGCCATGTCAAGCTGGCCGACGAGGCCGTGCGCATTGGCGCCGCGCCCAGTCGCGAGTCGTACCTGCTGGCCGACAAGATCATTGCCGCCTGCAAGCAGACCGGCGCCCAGGCCGTGCACCCCGGCTACGGCTTCCTGTCCGAGAACGAGGCCTTTGCCAAGCGTTGCGAAGACGAAGGCATTGCCTTCATCGGCCCCAAGGCCTACTCGATAGCGGCCATGGGCGACAAGATCGCGTCCAAGAAGCTGGCCAACGAGGCCAAAGTCAACACCATCCCTGGCTACAACGATGCCATCGCCGGCCCCGAGCAGGCGGTGGAGATCGCCAAGGGCATCGGCTACCCCGTGATGATCAAGGCCTCGGCCGGCGGCGGTGGCAAGGGCCTGCGCGTGGCTTTCAATGACAAGGAAGCCTTTGAAGGCTTTGCCAGCTGCCAGAACGAGGCCCGCAACAGCTTCGGCGACGACCGCATCTTCATCGAAAAGTTTGTGCAGGAGCCGCGCCACATCGAGATCCAGGTGCTGGGCGACAGCCACGGCAACGTGATCTATCTGAATGAGCGCGAATGCTCCATCCAGCGCCGCCACCAGAAGGTGATCGAAGAGGCGCCATCGCCCTTCATCTCTGATGCCACCCGCAAGGCCATGGGCGAGCAGGCCGTGGCATTGGCCAAGGCGGTGAAGTACCAGTCGGCCGGAACGGTGGAATTCGTGGTCGGCAAGGACCAGGACTTCTACTTCTTGGAGATGAACACCCGCCTGCAGGTGGAGCACCCGGTGACGGAGTGCATCACCGGCCTCGATCTGGTGGAGCTGATGATCCGCGTGGCCGCTGGTGAGGCGTTGCCCCTCACGCAAGCCGATGTGAAGCGCGACGGCTGGGCCATCGAGTGCCGCATCAACGCCGAAGACCCGTTCCGCAACTTCCTGCCTTCCACCGGCCGCCTGGTGCGCTTTCAGCCGCCGGAAGAGACGATGTTCCAGTCCGACACCAGCAAGAAGCTGGGCGTGCGCGTGGACACGGGCGTGTACGAGGGTGGCGAGATCCCGATGTATTACGACTCGATGATCGCCAAGCTCATCGTGCACGGCAGCGACCGCGACGACGCCATCACCAAGATGCGCGCGGCGCTCAACGGTTTCGTGATCCGCGGCATCAGCAGCAACATTCCTTTCCAGGCCGCGCTGCTGGCGCACCCCAGGTTCGTGGCGGGCGACTTCAACACCGGCTTCATTGCCGAGAACTACGCCAAGGGGTTTGCCGCCGAAGACGTGCCGCATGAAGACCCCCTGTTCCTGGTGGCGCTGGCGGCCTACATGAACCGCCGCTACCGCGCTCGCGCCTCGGGCATCAGCGGCCAGCTGGCGGGCCACGAGGTGAAGGTGGGCGAGTCGTTCGTGGTGATCGTGCTGGGGGCCGAGGGCCGCAACCAGCAGCACGAAGTGACGGTGACCGACTTTGAAATGGATGGAAAAATGCGCTCCAGCGCAGTTTCCGTGGGCGGTAACAGCTATCAGATCAGTAGCACGGCGACACTGGGGCAGATCCGTGTGCAGGGCCAGTGCAATGGCATGGGCTTCACGGCCCAGGTGGAACGCGGCACGGCCAAGAACCCGCTGGCCCTGCGCATTGCGCACAACGGCACGCAGATCGATGCGCTGGTGCTGTCGCCCCTGGGCGCGCGGCTGCACCAGCTGATGCCGTTCAAGGCGCCGCCAGACCTGTCCAAATACCTGCTTTCGCCCATGCCCGGGCTGCTGGTGGACGTGGCGGTGCAGCCCGGCCAGAAGGTGCAGGCGGGCGAAAAGCTGGCCGTGATCGAAGCCATGAAGATGGAAAACATCCTCTTTGCCGCGCAGGACGGCGTGGTGGGCAAGATCGTGGCGGGCAAGGGTGAATCGCTTTCCGTGGATCAGGTGATCCTGGAATTCCAGTGATCCACACCGGCATGCAACCGAGGGGCCTTGCGCCCCTTTTTTGAGCCTTTTCAGCCGCTGGCGCTTGTTGGGTAAGCGCCAGCAGCTATTGAGTTTGAAGCAGTTACCCCTCTGCCACAGGAGAATTCCATGACAAACAACACCGACCAACGCCCTTTTCGGGTGCTGGGCATGCAGCAAGTGGCCATTGGCGGCACCGACAAGGGCCGCATGAAGACGCTCTGGGTGGACATGCTGGGCCTCACGCAAACGGGCACGTTCCAGAGCGAGCGTGAAAACGTGGACGAAGACATCCTGGCAATGGGGCAGGGCGCCTTCAAGGTCGAGGTGGACATCATGCAACCGCTCGACATTGACAAGAAGCCTGCCGTGCACACCACGCCCCTCAACCACATCGGCCTGTGGATTGACGATCTGGCGGCCGCCGTCGAGTGGCTTACCGCACAGGGCGTGCGCTTTGCGCCCGGGGGCATCCGCAAGGGCGCCGCCGGCTACGACATCTGTTTTCTGCACCCCAAGAGCAATGACGAATTTCCCATCGCGGGCGAGGGCGTGTTGATCGAACTCGTGCAGGCGCCCCCTGAGGTGATTGCGGCACTGGGCTGACGCCCACCGCAGGCCTGCGCCTTGCCTGGCGCGTCGCCGTGGAAGGCGCTTGGACGGCCGATGCTGAACGTGACCGGCGGCGTTGCGCAGCGCCGCTGCCGGCAAGGCCGCACCCACGGCACCGCCACGCAGCGATGCACCGCCACGCAGCGATGCACCGCCCGCTGTGTGCGACCAATGTGGGGAGCCCCGTTCACTCGCCGCAGCGCGGACCCGGCCCGCTTTTTTCCCCGATATCACTACCCCTCGGCCGGTGTTGCCCAGCCGTCTTTCGACACGTGGCAACGGTGGCCCGTGGTGCCCCTGCTGCGGACGGGTCGCCGCCATGACCTTGCCGACAGGTCATCTTCTGATTGCAAATTTGCCTGTCTCGTGCAGACTTTGCCCATGGTCAAGGCTGGCGGCGCCACGGCATCGTCGCCCACGCGGGCCTTGGTTTCGTGCACTGCTCGCGGCCTTCACTTGCAGAGGGATTTGCGGGGCGATGGGTGCTCACTTCTCATTGGCACAGGCGGAAAAATGGAACGACGACAACACCATGAACGGCGCAGCGGCCAGGACAGACGGCAGGAAGAGCAGGGTCCGCCCTCGCCGTATGAGCGGCGCCGCAGCGTCGAGCCGCGCCAGCCCGAGCTGACCGAACTGTTGCTGAGCGAAGAAGAGCTGAAGGCGCTGGGCTTTCTCACCGACGATCCCCCAGCAGGCGGCTGAGGTCGCAGCCGTCCCGCCGTGGCGCGCAGCCCGGGGCGGGGGGTTACCGTGCTTCAGAGTGCAAAATGCCCAGCGGTCTCCGACCCGGCAGCCACGCGGCGTGCATTGCATGCGCACTACGCGCCTCCTGCCGATATTCCTCAAGCGGCATCGGGCTCCTCACCCCTCATCGCCAAGCCCGCGTTGGCTGTCTGCCTTTCTCGGCTCCCGCGTGCTTTGTGGTGTGCGCGGCAGCCGTTCAGATGCAGTGGGTGCTTCCCGCACCACTGGACAGGCCGCTGCGGCATCGCTGCCATCGCTCACGGTCCCCTTTGTGCACCATTCGCGCACCATTTGCCTCCGCGCGGATCGGCGTACCGTTCAGTCATGAGGCCACCATGGGCGCAGCGTCCTGGTGCGCCCATCGGGACACGTCCCACGATCATCTCCGCTTCCCCCCGTTTCTGGTGCACGCCAACATCGGCTAACTGCGCGAGTGTTCGGGGACGGATTGGCAACTGAAGGGTGGCGTTCGCCGCCTGTTGAAGGCTGTTGTCACTCGTCTTACGCGTACATCCCTTACGTCGGCCAAGTTGCCTTAACGGCCGCGCATCTGCCGCCAAAAAATGCTCAACTTGACGGCAGTTCTGGCGCAAGAAATGTGGCAGTATTTGTGACCTTGTGAAGCCCTGATGCGCGCTTTTTTGAACCAGAATGCGGCCTTCGTTCAGTTGTTCATGGCATTGGCTTGGCGCAAATTGTTACTTGCAGGGCCTCGCCGATGCTCCACACCGAAAGGCCATCCATGACCGCACCTCTCACGAGCACCACCACTCACCCACTGCAGTTGCACCGCCCCGTGGCCACGCCCGCCACAGACGGGCCGTGGACCGTGGAGGCCATCCAGGCCCTGCTCGACAAGCCCTTGATGGACCTGCTTTTCGAGGCGCAGAACGTGCATCGTCAGCACTGGCCAGCGGGCGACATTGAACTGGCCACGCTGCTTTCCGTGAAGACCGGCGGTTGCCCCGAGAACTGCGGCTATTGCCCCCAATCGGCCGAGTTCGACACGGGCGTGAAGGCCGAGAAGCTCATGGAAGTGGACGAAGTGGTGCGCGCCGCGCAGGCCGCGAAAGACGCCGGTGCCACCCGCTTTTGCATGGGGGCCGCCTGGCGCGCGCCCAAGGACCGTGACATCGAAAAGGTGAGCGCCCTGATCAGCGCCGTCAAAGGCCTGGGCCTGCAGACCTGCGCCACGCTGGGCATGCTGGAATCACACCAGGCACAGGCCCTCAAGGATGCGGGGCTCGATTACTACAACCACAACCTCGACACGGCGCCCGAGTACTACACCGATGTCGTCAGCACACGGGCGTACCAGGACCGGCTCGATACCTTGCAGCATGTGCGCAGCGCAGGCATCAGCGTGTGCTGCGGCGGCATCGTGGGCATGGGCGAGGCGCCCGTGCACCGCGCGGGGCTGATCGCCCAGCTGGCCAATCTGCAGCCTTACCCCGAATCGGTGCCCATCAACAGCCTGGTGCGGGTGCCGGGCACCCCGCTGGCAGACAGCGAACCGGTGGACCCTTTCGACTTCGTGCGCGTGATCGCCGTGGCGCGCATCACCATGCCCAAGGCGCGGGTGCGCCTGTCGGCCGGCCGCCAGCAGATGGGGGACGCGGTGCAGGCACTGTGTTTCATGGCCGGCGCCAACTCGATTTTCTACGGAGACAAGCTGCTGGTGACCGGCAACCCGGATGTGGACGCCGATGTGCAGTTGCTGGCCAAGCTGGGTCTCAAGGGCCATCGCACGACCGCCAGTGCAGCGGACGACCTGCACGGGCTTTCGCAGTCGCAGGGTGTGTGCGCGTGAGGTTGCAATCACCGCCGGGGCAGGAGCGTGGCCCGGAAGTTCGGCGCGGGTGGCCGTTGCGGAGCCGGGCTGTCAAAGCGCTATTTAAAATGTAGCTGAAGGCGCAATACCAGCAAGCGCCTCAGGCATTTTTCTCTGATATTTCGGCCCGGTGGTGACCGCGTGCCCGTTGTGCGCCCGCTGATGCGGTGCCGGGCTTGTCAGGGGACGCGCGTTGGTTTCACGTTTTTTGGGGACCACTTTTGGCAGTGACCCGGCCATGCGGCGAAGGCGGGCTGCGCTACTGCACTGCCAGGGGCCGCCTCGCAATGCGGCTTTGCGCTGAACCGCTGCATCGCCGTGACGCCCGCTGCGCGCAGAGCCGAGGCGCCTTCAGGCGACTGTTCCTTCGGACAGGGTGTCCCAGGCCTTGAGGGCCTCGGCGGTGTACATCAGCGAAGGGCCACCGCCCATGTAGACGCACACGGTCAGCATCTCTTCCAGTTCGGCGCGGGTGGCACCCAGCTTCAGCAGCGCCTTGACGTGAAAGCCGATGCATCCGGAGCAGTGTTGGCTCACGCCAATGGCCAGGGCAATGAGTTCCTTGTGCTTGGCACTGATCGCACCCTCTGCCATCGAGGCCTGCGCCAGTTGCGAAAACCCGCGCATTGCCTCCGGCTGGGCCTTGCGAAAGGGGGCCAGGCTTTCGTTGATGTGGTGGATCAGGCTGGCGTGGTCAAAGGTGCTCATGAAAAAACGTCCTTCATTCGGGGAGTCGGGGGTGCATGGGAATGTGCGGTGCCCGACCCCCGCGAGGCAGGGGCTGGGGGCACGGGCAGGCAAGGCGGGTGCGCCTTATTTGCCTTATTTCTTCATGGGGCAGGTGTTGATGCCCAGCAGGGTGTAGGCCGGGCAGAAGCGGAACAGCCCCGTGGCCAGCGGCACCACGCCCAGCCACCCCCACCAGCCCACCGTGCCGGTGGCTGCCAGGGCAATCAGCACCAGGCCCGCCACGATGCGCAGGACGCGGTCGATGGTTCCAACATTGCTTTTCATATTTTTTCCTTTGCTTGAAGTGGGGCAGCCCACGGTGCAGGCCGCCGGGTGAACAGGCTGGGCGGCGCCGGGCCGCCCGGCCCGGTTACTCGAACGAGGGTGTCACGGGCTTCACGACCGGCTTGCCGGCCGCAGCCCAGGCATCGAAGCCGCCGGCAATCGACTGCACCTGCAGATAGCCCATGTCCTGCATGGCACAGGCCGCCAGCGCGGCGCGGCCACTGGTCTTGCAGTACAGCACCACCTTGAGGTCACGCGACGCGAGTGGCGGGGTGCTGCTGAGCTTGAACTCCAGCAGTCCGCGCGAGGCATGGATGGCGCCGGGCAGGTGCCCTGCCTGGTATTCGTCGGCCTCGCGCACATCGATCAGCACGTCGGCTTCGCGGATGGCCTGCTCGGCCTGGTCCACGGGGATTTCCTGGACACGGGTCTTGGCGGTGGCCACCAGGTCGTGAGCGGTTTTCATGGCAGTTCCTTGTGATGCATGGGAATGAAAAAATGAGAGCCGGGATGCCTCAGCCACGCCGGATGGGACGCTGCAGTTGCAGCGAAACGCTGCCCACAGAGCCTCCGTTGAGCACCTGCTGGTAGCCCTGCTGCCGCAGCCATTGCGCCGCCATGCCCGACCGCGCGCCCGACAGGCAGCACAACACGAGGGGCTGGGATTTGTCGGGCAAGGCCTGCGTGCAATCGGCGCTCAGTCGGTCCAGCGGCAGATTGATGGCGCCGTCCACATGGCCGGTCTCGAACTCGCCGGGCGAGCGCACATCGACCACCAGGCAGTCGCCGGGCTGTGAGGATGCGGTGGTATCCATGGGGTCTCCTTGGGTTCAAACAAAGCTTATTTGGCTGCGCTGATGGGGCCTGCCACCGTGGCCGTGTGCAGTGCGCGCTCGTCCAGTTGCCCGGCCAGCGCCAGCAGGCGCAGGCGCTCCAGCGTGAGGGAGGTGCGCAACTGCGCCAGGGCCAGTTCAGCGCTTGCGGCATCGTTTTCGGCGTTGAGCAGATCGAGCGTGGTGCGGTCGCCCACCTGGCGGCCCAGCTGCGTGGCGTCCAGGCGGGCCTGGCTGGCACGCAGGGCCGCATCCTGTGCGCCGGTGCGTGCCTGGCCCGCCTGCAGGCGCAGCCACGCCGCGCGGGTTTGCTGAGCCACTTGTTGGCGGGTGCGGTCCAGCTCGGCTTCCGCCTTGGCTTGCAGGTGCAGCAGCTCTTGCTGGCGCGCGCTGCGCTGGCCGCCGGTGTACAGCGGCACGGTGATCTGCACGCCCACCAGGTGTTGCTGGGCGGTGTTGCTGCCATGGCCATAGCGGCCCGCACCGCTCAGGTGTTCCCGGCTGGCCTGCGCGACGAGGTCCACCGTGGTGCCTGCGCCGCGGTCATATTGGGCGACATCCTGGCGCGCAACCTCCACGGCCAGGGTCTGCTGGCGCAGGCCAGGGTTGTGGGCGTCCGCCTGACCCAGCCATTCCTGCAGATCGGGCAGGGCAGGCGCAGCAGAGAGGGCGGGAGCTGGCGCCACCTGAAGTGCGTCGGCGGGCCAGCCGGTGGTGTCGGCCAGGGCACGCTGGGCGATCTGCAGGTCCACCTCGGCGGCCAGCACCTGCGCGTCGATGGCACGGGCGCGGGCGGCGGCTTCGTGGGTGTCGGTCACCGGGGCATCGCCGAGCTGAAAACGGTCTTGTGCTTCCACCAATGCCTTGTTCACGGCCACTTGCTGGCGCCGCAGCAGGCGCAGGGCATCGTCGGCCAGCGCCACCGCGAAATAGCGCTCGGCGGTCTGCAGCATGAGGGCCTGCTCCGCCGCCTGCCATTGCACACCGGCCAGGTCGGCAGACAGCGCCAGCTTGCGGCCCTGTGCGGTGCGTTCGGGGCTGTAGAGGGGCATGCGCGCACCAATGCTTGCACGTGCACCCAGGCTGTTGTCCACCGAGGTGTTGAACCCGACATCGGACGAGGTGCCCATGCCGGGTGCCGAGAACGACGCCCCGGCCGTCGACGTCTGGGACCCCATGGC
>NZ_ACQT01000075.1 GCF_000175235.1 Acidovorax delafieldii 2AN
CGAGGGTGCCCACTATGCCGACCTGGTAGACGGCGCACGCCGCGCGCTGGCTTGTACGGCGGTGGCCGATGGTGGCGAGCCGTTCGCGCGCATTGCGCGCCGGCTGGGGTTTTCGGAGGCCAGCGCCTTTAACCGGGCGTTCCGGCGCTGGACAGGGGGCTCTCCAGGGGACTGGCGGCGGCATTTTGTGCCGCCAGCCGCTCGTTGAAACCCGAGCGTTCCATCAGCGAAAGCGGCTGCTCTTGCGCATTCACCACGCGCAGCACGCCATCGCGCTGGCCCACGGTTTTGAGGATCTGCTCCAGGCCTTCGAGGCCGGTGGTGTCCAGCGCAAACAGCGGGCCAGCGTCGAGCACCACCTCCACACCCCGGGGGGCGGATTCGACGGCCTGCACGATGGGGTCGATCTTGGCGGCTGCGCCGAAGAACAGCGCGCCGTGCAGACGCCACGCCAGGAGGGGCCGCGGGCCGGCCCCCATGCCCAGCCCGCTTGCGTCGAGCGGCGCAGTGCGCAAGGGCTCGATGCGGAAAAGCGCACCCATGCGCCGCACGAACAGCACGCACGACAGCACCAGCCCCGCCTCCACCGCCACCGTGAGATCGAACACCACGGTGAGGAAGAAAGTGCCCAGCATCAGCAGCCGGTAGTGGTTGCTGAAATGGCGCAGGCGTGCGAACTCGTGCCATTCGCCCATGTTCCAGGCTACGTGCAGCAGGATGCCGGCCAGCACCGCCAGCGGAATGTGCAGCGCCAGCGGCGCGCCCACCAGCACGATGGCGGCCAGGGTGGCCGCGTGCACGATGCCGGCGATGGGGCTGGTGGCCCCTGCGCGCAGGTTGGTCACGGTGCGGGCAATGGTGCCCGTGGCCGGCATGCCACCAAAGAACGGCACCACGAAATTGGCCACGCCCTGGGCCATCAGCTCCTGGTTGGGGTCGTGCTTGCGGTACTGCGGGTCGGTGGCCACCTGGTCGGCCACGCGCGCGCACAGCAGCGATTCAATGGCGCCCAGCAGTGCAATGGTGACGGTGGGCGTGACCAGCAGGCGCACCGTATCCCACGAAAAATCGGGCAGCGCGAACGCGGGTGGTTGCTGCGGAATGCCGCCGAACCGGGTGCCGATGGTCTCCACCGGCATTTCAAGCCAGCGCGCCAGCACCGTCAGCGTCACCAGCGCCACGACGGGGGCCGGGATGCGGGCAAAACGGCGCACGGTATGGCCCTCGGCCACGCGCAGCACGGGCGATCCCTGCACGAACAGGCGCGGCCACAGAAAGAGCCCGCCCAGGCAGGCGGCGCCCAGCGCCAGCGCGTAGGGGTTGATGCTGTGGAGGTTCAGGGCCAGCGTGTGCACCTGCGAGAAGAAGTTGCCGGGCATCTTGTCGATGGCCAGCCCCAGCCAGTCCTTGAGTTGCGACAGCCCGATCAGCACCGCGATGCCATTGGTGAACCCAATGACGATGCTGACGGGCACGAAGCGCACCAGGCTCCCCAGCTTGAACATGCCCAGCAGGAACAGCAGCACCCCCGCGCAGGCGGTGGCAATCAGCAGGTTGGCCACGCCATAGCGTTCGACGATGCCATAGACGATGACGATGAACGCCCCGGCCGGCCCGCCGATCTGTACGTTGGTGCCCCCCAGCAGGGCGATCAAAAAACCGCCGATGATGGCCGTCCACAGCCCGGCCTCGGGCTTGAGGCCGCTGGCAATCGCAAAAGCCATGGCCAGCGGAAGCGCCACGATGCCGACGGTGACTCCAGCGCCCAGGTCGGCGATCCAGCGGCTGCGGCTGTAGCCGCGCAGGGCATCGAACAGGCGGGGGCGAAAGGCAAATGAAAACGGCATGGGCAGGGGCTTTCTGGCGGGGCGGCAGGCCATGGCCCGCAGGGCACGTGGCAGTCAGCAGTGTAGAGAGCCGGCTTCGAAGTGCAAGCCAGCCAGCGGGCGCGCTGCACGCCCGGCGGGCCGCCGTCGGCCTGCGGTGCGGCGGATCGGGCAGGGGGCGTGGGCGCAGAATCGGGTCGTCCGTGGGCGGCTGCCAGCGCCTTTGCCTGGTGCCCGCACATCCAACGCGGCCTTGCGCACCGCATGACGCACGCAGAGGCGCTTCGCTGGCACATTGTTTGCTGCCCCCATGCCGGGCGCGGTGCGCGGGCCTGCGCACCGCTGGGGCGCTGTTGGATGTGCTGTTGAGTTGTTGATGTTCACCGAGAGACCGATGCCCGAAACCCCTCCCTCCGCCAGGGACGCTGCCCCGCCAGCCTCTGCTGCCCTGCGCCACGGCGCATTTGAAGACGCTCAGGCCCTGTTCGCCGGCACCCTGTTTGTGGCCATGGCGCTCATGCTGTTCAACCAGGCGGGGCTGCTGGTGGGGGGCACGGCGGGCGTGGCGTTTCTGCTGCACTACGTGACAGGCATCTCTTTCGGCAAGCTCTTCTTTGCCATCAACCTGCCGTTCTACGGGTTTGCCTGGTCCCGCATGGGACGTGAGTTCACCCTCAAGACCTTTGCCTGTGTGGCCCTGCTCTCGATGCTGACCGAACTGTTCCCCCATGTGATGCATGTCGACTATCTGAACCCGCTGTTTGCCTCGGTGCTGGGCGGGCTGCTGCTGGGAACGGGATGCCTGTTCCTCGCGCGCCACCGCTCCAGCCTGGGGGGCGCCACGGTGGTGTCCCTCTACCTGCAGGCTCGCCATGGCATGCGGGCGGGCAAGGTGCAGATGGTGATCGACGGCGCTGTGGTGTTGCTGGCGTTGTTTGCGGTGCCCGTGGAGCGGGTGGCGTATTCCGTGCTGGCGGTGCTGGTGATGAGCGGCTTTTTGTGGATCAGCCACCGCCCGGGGCGCTACGTGGGCCATTGAATGTGCTGGCATTGCCCGGGCCTTGGCGGGGCCGCCCATGCACGCGGGGGCGCTCAGCAGTCCTTGCGGCTCACGTAGAACACCCCGTCGCGGTCTTCGTCCACCTCCAGCTCCAGGGCGCGCTGGCCGGTGCTGTTGAACAGCGACCAGGCCGTGTTCGCGATCTCGCCATGGTGCGCCACCACCAGCTCCAGAAGGTCGGCCGCGCTTTTCTCGCGAGCGCGCGGCCAGCCCACATTGGCGGCGATGGCCTGGGAGCCCTCGATGAAATCCATGTGGATTTTCTGGCGTACGTTGCGCTGCTCCTGCTGCAGGAGGGCGCGCACCACATCCAGTGACGCGCCGGGGTCTTCCTCACCGGCGATGGATTGGCTGATATGGGCTTCCGACAGATTTTGAGGGGACATGACAGGCCTCCGCAGGGTTGTGCACGCGGGTGCGACAGATGGGTTGCCACGCGACTGGAGCGACGTCCATCCCGATCCACTCCGCCTGGGGCTATTGAGCGCTCCGGACGAGGCGCGTTGTGTCGGAAATTGCCGCGCCGGCCTGCCAGCCGGGCGCCAGTCGCCGCGGTGGGCGGGGTTCGAGCCGGAGGGCTGGGGGCTTGGAGGCCGGCCGCGCGGGCAGGAAACGAAAAAAGGCCCTGTGCGGGCCTTTTTTGATGGACGCGGCGCTTGCCGCCACCACGGTCAGCGCACGCGCATGCCGGGCGTGGCGCCGGGCCAGGGGTTCAGCACGTGGATGCCGGGGTGGGCCTTTTCATCACCGTGGCTGGCGGCCAGCACCATGCCCTCGCTCACCCCGAATTTCATCTTGCGCGGCGCCAGGTTGGCCACCATCACGGTGAGCTTGCCGACCAGGTCTTCGGGCTTGTAGCTGCTGGCGATGCCGCTGAAGACGTTGCGCATGCGGCCTTCGCCCACGTCGAGCGTGAGGCGCAGCAACTTGGTCGAACCTTCCACGGCCTCGCAGTTGACGATCTGGGCGATGCGCAGGTCGATCTTGGCAAAGTCGTCTATGGTGATCGTGGGGGCGATCTCTTCACCGCCAGGTGCTACGTTTTCAGTAGCTGCGGGCGCTTGATTTGCTTGCGCTGGAGGCTCAAACAATGCTTCAAGCTGCTTGATGTCCACACGCTGCATGAGGTGCTTGTACTCGCCGATCACATGGCCCTTGCCGAGCGCGGTCTGCGCGCTGGCAAAGGTGAAGGGCTCGACCTTCAGGAAGGCCTCGACCTGCGCGGCCAACGCCGGCAGCACGGGCTTGAGCAGGATGGTGAGCACGCGGAAGGCTTCGATGCAGGTGGTGCACACGTCCTGCAGGCGGCCTTCCATGCCCTCCTGCTTGGCCAGCTCCCAGGGCTTGTTCTGGTCCACGTAGGCATTCACGCGGTCGGTCAGCAGCATGGTTTCGCGCAGGGCCTTGCCGTACTCGCGCTCGGCCAGCAGCTCGATGACGGAGGGCGCCACGGTGCGCAGGTGGTCCAGCAGCGCGTCGCCGTCAGCCGACACCTCGCCGAGCTGGCCGCCAAAGCGCTTGCTGATGAAGCCGGCCGCGCGCGAGGCGATGTTGATGTACTTGCCCACCAGGTCGCTGTTGACGCGGGCCATGAAATCGTCGGCGTTGAAGTCGATGTCTTCGTTGCGGCTGCTGAGCTTGGTGGCCAGGTAGTAGCGCAGCCACTCGGCGTTCATGGACAGGCCCAGGTACTTGAGCGGGTCCAGGCCCGTGCCCCGGCTCTTGCTCATCTTCTCGCCATTGTTCACCGTGAGGAAGCCGTGAACGAACACCGAGTCGGGCACCTTGCGGCCGCTGAACTTCAGAGTTGCGGGCCAGAACAGGGTGTGGAAGGTGACGATGTCCTTGCCGATGAAGTGGTACTGCTCAAGCTGCGGGTCGGCCATGTACGCGTCGTAGTTCTGGCCGCGCTTTTCCAGCAGGTTCTTCAGCGAGGCGAGATAGCCGATAGGCGCGTCGAGCCACACATAGAAGTACTTGCCCGGCGCGTCGGGGATCTCGATGCCGAAGTAGGGCGCATCGCGCGAGATGTCCCAGTCGCCCAGACCTTCGCTGGTGCTTCCGTCGGGGTTGGTGCGCACGGTGAACCATTCGCGCACCTTGTTGGCCACCTCGGGCTGCAGGCGGCCGTTCTGCGTCCAGTCTTCCAGAAATGCCACGCAGCGCGGGTCGGACAGCTTGAAGAAAAAGTGCTCGGAGCTTTTCAGCACCGGCGTGGCGCCCGAGAGGGCGGAGTAGGGGTTGATAAGGTCGGTGGGCGCGTACACGGCGCCGCAGACCTCGCAGTTGTCGCCGTACTGGTCCTTGGCGTGGCACTTGGGGCACTCGCCCTTGATGAAGCGGTCGGGCAGGAACATGTTCTTCTCGGGGTCGAAGAACTGCTCGATGGTGCGCGTCTCGATCAGGCCATTGGCCTTGAGATCGAGGTAGATCTGCTGCGCGAGCTGGTGGTTCTCGGGCGCGTCGGTGCTGTGCCAGTTGTCGAACTGGATGTGGAAGCCATCGAGGTACTGCTTGCGCCCGGCGGCGATGTCGGCCACGAACTGCTGCGGCGTCTTGCCGGCCTTTTCTGCGGCAATCATGATGGGCGCGCCGTGCGTGTCGTCGGCGCCGACGAAATTCACCTCGTTGCCCAGCAACCGCTGCGTGCGCACCCAGATGTCGGCCTGGATGTATTCCATGATGTGGCCGATGTGGAAGTTGCCGTTGGCGTAGGGCAGGGCGGTGGTGACGAAGAGTTTGCGTGCGGACGACATGGATGCGACTTTCTCGGGCGGAACCCGCGATTTTAGGCGCTGTGGGGCGGCCCCGCTTCAGGGGTGCGGACGGGCGCGCAGCGGGGCGCCGGTGTCTTTCCAGCCGAAGAAGTGGCACACCTCGGCGCGTCGGGCGAGGGTATCCTTGCGGCCCAGGGCCATCAGTTCCTGCGTGTAGCCTTGCTCGAACAGCAGGTAGCTGGCCAGGGCGGCGCCGCGCACATCGGCCATGTTTGATGTCACGCCCAGGGCCGCCAGCATGGAGCGCACGGGGGCCGGCAGATCGCCCACATGGCGTGCTGCCACGGCATCGAGCCGCTGCGATGGTGCAATCACCAGCAACTCGACGGGGCGCAGTGCGCTGTGCAGGCGTTTTTCCTCGGGAATGAGGGACAGCGTCTGGTTGATGCGCTGCACCCGCTCTACGTCCACCGACAGCGCATCCAGAAAAATGTTGGACAGGGCGTGCCCGGCAATCTGCGCCAGCGAGGGGTAACTGGACGATGGCGCGGCGGCGCTGTCGCCCCGCGGCTCGTGCATGCGGCCGGCGCCGATCACCAGCACGCGCTCGGCGCCCAGGTGGATGGCGGGCGCGATGGGGGCCGACTGGCGCATGGAGCCGTCGCCAAAGTATTCGGTGTGGCCGTCGATGGCGATGCCCTTGGCCGGAAAAACGAAGGGGATGGCCGATGAGGCCAGCAGGTGCTCGTGCGTGATGCGGTCACGCGCGGCCCTGCGCTGCGAGCGCACCCAGGGCTGCACGGTCTCTGCCGCCTCGAAGAAGGTGACGTGCTCGCCCGAGCTGTAGCTCGAGGCCGTCACCGCCAGCGCGGTGAGGTGGCCTTTGCCAAGCAGCCGCGGCAAGCGCATGAGCGGCACCATCTTGACCAGCAGTTTCTCCAGCGGTGCGTTGTCCAGCAGCGACTTCGGGCGCACGCGGCGCCAGCGCGCCAGCACCCAGCCCAGCGAGACCAATGTGAGCCAGCGCGCGCCACTGCGCATCACGCTGAGCGAGTCGGCCCCGTACACCTGCTGCGCATGGAACTGGCGCCACACGCGGGCGATGCGGCGCACGGTGCGGTCGAAGTCGTCGGCACCGCAGGCCAGTGCGGCCGCGTTGATGGCGCCGGCCGAGGTGCCCGTGATGATGGGAAACGGGTTGGGCTGGCGGCCGGCACCGCAGGCCTGGCGCAGGTCGGCAATGGCCTCGAGCACCCCCACCTGGTAGGCCGCGCGCGCGCCACCACCGGTCAGGAGCAGGCCCGTGCGGGGCTGGGAAGCTGGGGGGTGGCTGGAGGCGGTGGGCATCTGCAGGGGGAAGGCAAGAGGGGCTGAGGGCCTGAACGGTGACTTGAAACGGGTGGGCTGCCCAGGAGGCGCGGTGCCCAGTGTGCGGCGGCGGGTGCGGCGCGCCACTTGGGAAAACCCCGATCACGGATGGCCGGTGTGCGCTTGGCGTTTCGTCCGCCCTCTACATCCTGCCGGTTGCCGAACCGGCCCTGAAGGCGGATGCCTGGACTGTCGTTTTCGCTACCGGGCTGGCTTGGCGAGCAACAGGGCGGCCAAGGCTGCGTCCTGCACGATGGTGATGCCGTGGTCGCGCGCAAACAGCCGCGCGTTCTCGCTCAGGCTGCCTTGCGCGAGCACGTAGATGCCGGTGGTGGCGCCGCGCTGCTCCATGGCCGTGTGCAGCTCGCGCAGCGGCTCCATGCCGTGGGTGGCAGCTTTCCAGCGGCGGGCGCTGGCCAGCGTGGTGCTGCCGTTGCGCGCCAGGCTGAAATCGGCAGCGCCGCCCTCCAGCCGCTGCACCTCAAAGCCGCCCTGGCGCCACGCGTGGGCCAGCGCGTCGGCGAAACCACGCCAGGGCATGGCTTGCACTGCGCCCAAGGTTTCGGCCACGCGCGCCGGGCTGGGCGCGCGCAACTGCCGCCACGCCGCCATGCATCCCACCACGAGGATGGGCAGGCTGCCCAGTGCACCCACCACCGCGTACTGCGCAGGCAGCAAGGCAAAGGCCACCAGCGCGATCAGACCCACCAGCGCAAAGCTGATCCACCACGGCGAGCGCAGCAGCACGGCGAACAGGGAATTGGGCGGCATCTTGAATTTCACAGGGGTCCTTTTGCGGGTGGCCGAAATGCGGGCGCAGGCATTGTCCTGCAACCAATGGGGTTGAGGCGCTTGGATAGACTACCCGCCCCACAGGAGTTAATTGAATGGCAGTCACCGAACAAGGCCTTTTGGCCGCGCTCACCAGCGTGCAGGACCCCCACACGGGCCAGGATTTCGTCAGCACCCGCGCCGTGCGCAACGTGCAGATCCATGGCGGAGACGTGGCGTTTGACGTGGAACTGGGCTACCCGGCCAAGAGCCTCGTGCCCGAACTGCGCCGCAGCCTGGTGGCTGCCGCCAAGGGCGCCGCGGGGGTGGAGAACGTGTCGGTCAACATCACCACCAAGGTGATCGCCCATGCCGTGCAGCGCGGCGTGCAGCTGCTGCCCCAGGTCAAGAACATCATCGCCGTGGCGTCGGGCAAGGGCGGCGTGGGCAAGAGCACCACGGCCGCCAACCTGGCCCTGGCCCTGGCCGCCGAGGGTGCCAGCGTGGGCGTGCTCGACGCCGACATCTATGGCCCCAGCCAGCCCATGATGCTGGGCATCAACCGCCGCCCCGAAAGCGACGATGGCAAGACCATGGAGCCGCTGGAGAACTACGGCGTGCAGGTCATGTCCATCGGCTTCCTGGTGGACCAGGACGAAGCCATGATCTGGCGCGGCCCCATGGCCACCCAGGCGCTGGAGCAACTGCTGCGCCAGACCAACTGGAAAGACCTGGACTACCTCATCATCGACATGCCCCCCGGCACCGGCGACATCCAGCTCACGCTGAGCCAGCGCGTGCCCATGACCGGCGCCGTCATCGTCACCACGCCGCAGGACATCGCCCTGCTCGATGCCAAAAAGGGCATCAAGATGTTCGAGAAGGTGGGAGTGCCCATCCTGGGCATCGTCGAGAACATGGCCGCCCACGTGTGCAGCAACTGCGGCCATGTGGAGCACATCTTTGGCGCCGATGGCGGCAAGAAGATGGCCGCCGACTACGGCATGGACTACCTGGGGGCGCTGCCGCTCGACATGAGCATCCGCCTGCAGGCCGACAGCGGCAAGCCCACCGTGGTGGCCGATCCTGATGGGGACGTTGCCCAGATCTACAAGAAGGTGGCGCGCGACGTGGCGGTGAAGATCGCGCAGCAGGCCAAGGACTTTTCCAGCAAGTTCCCCACCATCTCGATCAGCAAGAACACCTGATCGGAGGGGGCGCTGTGTGGCTCAGCGCAATGCGGCTCGCCCTCCCTCGGCGGCCTCGCCCATCACGGGCAGGGGCTTGCCATCCGGTGTGCGCACCGTGTTCAGCAGCGCCACCACGCGGGCCTGCGTCTCTACGGGCAGCGGTGCAAAGCCGGTGCCTGCCACCGCACGGTCGCCCATGAGGAACGAGCGGTAGAAGAAGTTGAGCGCACGCGCCGTGCGCTCGGGCGCGGCGGGCTTGCTGTCGATCACGATGTAGGTGGCCGACACGATGGGCCAGGCCATGGGGGTGTCCAAGTCCACCAGCGGGGGCGCGTTCAGCCCGTCTTTGAACAGGTTGGCGCCGCGCACGGCGGCCCGGTAGCTGGTCAGCGATGGGGTCACCCACTCGCCGCGCCGGTTGCGCAGCGTAACAGCGGCAGGGCCGTTGCCCACCACATAGTCCGACGACACATAGCCCAGCGCGCCAGCGGTGGCTTGCACCGCAGCCACCACCTTGCCCGAGCCTTCCACCGCCTGGAGCGGGCCGCCTGCTGGCCATGCTGCACGCCCTTCCGTGAACGGAATCGCCGTGCTGGTGGCCACCGCAGGGGCAGCCTTGCGCAGATAGGCCAGCAGCACCTCGGTGGTGCCTGAGCCGTCAGCCCGCACCACGCGTGTGATCGGCAGGTTGGGCAGCTTCACCTCGGGGTTCAGCGCGGCGATGGCCTTGTCGTTCCACTGCTCGATGCGCCCGGCGAAGATGGCGGCCAGCGCCTGCGCATCGAGCCGCAGTTGCCCGCTGGCAACGCCCGGCAGGTTCACGATGGGCACCACGCCGCCGACCAGCGTGGGAAACTGGATGAGGTTGTGTTGCGCCAGATCCTGGGGTGACAGCGGGACATCGGTGGCGCCGAAGTCCACCTGCTGCGCCTTGATTTGCCGCACGCCCTGGGTGGATCCGACCGCTGCGTACTGGACCTTGGTGCCGCGCTCCTGCGCGTACTGGCTGGCCCACTGCGCATACACCTTGGCGGGGAACGAGGCGCCCGCACCGCGCAGGGTGAGTGTCTCTTGGGCGTGGGCCGGAGCTATCCACGAAAGACCGGCGATGAGCGGAGCCATGATCAGCGCGATGCGCGATCGGAACAGAGGTTGCATGGGAAGACAGACGCAAGAAAAGCCCGGGCCGCAGCGTGGGCGCAAGGGGAAACCGGCAGCAGGCCGAAGGGCCGCAGAAGGGCATGCCCGCCAAAAATGAGCGCATGCTACCTGCGCCGGGATAAACGTACTCGGTGTGTGACATTTGGGTGACGAAGTGTGCGACTGCAAGGCCCCGCGCTTTGGAACAATAGGGCCGTGCAATGCGTGGCGGCGCACGCCTTGGCAGCGGTAAAAGCACCGGTTGCACCGCATGCCTGTGGTACAGGTTTTTCGTGCACACTTCCTGCGCGCCCGTCCGCGCCTCACGCCTCACGGTTGTTGCCCCATGACTCTCAGTACCTCCCCGTCCGCCACCTTTCTTGCCACTGAGGACGATATGCGCGAGCGCATCCGCCGCAAGAGCCGGCTGAAGGGCCGCCAGCCCGAGGACGCGGAAATGACCGAAGTGGCCCTGCTGTTGGGCACACGCCCGGCCGCTGGCTACCGGCGCGACCTGCTCATTGAATACCTGCACCGCATCAACGACCACTTTGGCGTGCTGCACGACCGGCATCTGGTGGCATTGGCCAAGCAGATGAATCTGCCCATGGCAGAGGTGTACGAGGTAGCGAGCTTCTACCACCACTTCGAGATCGTGCGCGGTGAGGGTGCGCAGGCCCCGCGCCTGGTGCTGCGCGTGTGCGACAGCCTCAGCTGCAGCATGGCCGGTGCGCGCGAACTGCTGGCCGCGCTGCCTGAGCGCCTGCGTGCGATGCCTCTCGGTGGAGGGCAGTGCGATGTGCAGGTGCAGGCCGTGCCCTGCGTGGGCCGCTGTGAGCAGGCGCCCGTGGCCGTGGTGCACCAGTGCCCGGTGCCGCACGCCACGGTCGATGCGGTGCTGGAAACGGTCAATTCAAGGCCAAATCGGGATCTGGCGCTTCATCCACAAGCGCTGGCAGCTATCAATTTTGATATTGCAGCGTTGGCCGGGCACAGCGTACCTGCGCGCCCCGGCGAAGTCAGTCCCGCACACACCGACCTGGCCACCTACCGCGCCCATGGCGGCTACCAGACGGCCGCCGCGCTGGTGAACGGCGAGATGGACGCCGAGGCCGTGCTCGCGGCCATGGAGGACTCGGGCCTGCGCGGCCTGGGGGGCGCGGGTTTTCCGGCTGGGCGCAAATGGCGCATCGTGCGGGAGCAGGCTGCACTCGCCGCGCGCCGGGCCGCCCCAAGCGAGGCGACGGCCCCGGTCCCCGGAGAAGGAGGGGGCCATCTCCCGCCTGGGGGCAGCGGACCACGCGAAGCGGAGGAGCGTGGGGGCACGGCCGTGATGGCCGTCAACATCGACGAAGGCGAGCCCGGCACCTTCAAGGACCGCACGTACCTGGAACGCGACCCGCACCGCTTCTTGGAAGGCGTGCTCATCGCCGCGCAGGTGGTGGGCACCGAGGCCGTCTACATCTACCTGCGCGACGAATACCACGGCTGCCGCGCGCTGCTGCAGAAAGCGCTGGACGACCTGCGCGCCGAGCCGCCGTGCCCGCTGCCGCACATCGAGCTGCGGCGCGGCGCGGGCGCCTACATCTGCGGCGAAGAGTCGGCCATGATCGAGAGCATCGAAGGCAAACGCGGCGAACCGCGCATGCGCCCGCCCTACATCGCGCAGGTGGGCCTGTTCGGCCGGCCCACGCTGGAGCACAACTTCGAGACCCTGTACTGGGTGCGCGACATCGTGGAGCGCGGCCCGCAGTGGTTCGCCAGCTTTGGCCGCAACGGCCGCAAGGGGCTGCGCAGTTTCAGCGTGAGCGGGCGGGTGAAGCACCCCGGCGTCAAGCTCGCGCCTGCAGGCATCACCGTGCAGGAACTCATCGACGAATACTGCGGCGGCATGTTGGACGGCCACCAGCTCTATGCGTACCTGCCCGGCGGCGCCTCGGGCGGCATCCTGCCCGCCCACCTGAACAACATCCCGCTCGACTTCGACACGCTGCAGCCCTACGGCTGCTTCATTGGCTCGGCCGCCGTCATCGTGCTCAGCCAGCACGACCGTGCGCGCGATGCCGCGCTGAACGTGATGCGCTTCTTCGAGCACGAAAGCTGCGGCCAGTGCACGCCCTGCCGCGTGGGCACGGCCAAGGCCGCCGCGCTGATGGAGGCACCGCAGTGGGACGCCGACTTGCTCGACGACCTGGCGCAGGTGATGGCCGACGCGTCCATCTGCGGCCTGGGCCAGGCGGCGCCCAACCCCATCCGCTGCATCCACAAATACTTCCCGCACGAGGTGGGGGAGGGGCCGTGGCCGGGTGACCTGCCCAAACCCCGCAACAGCCCGCTCGCCGAACAATTGCCCGGAGGGGTGAAGCCATGAGCGTCGTTTTGACTCCTGCCGCAGTGCAGCCCGGCGTGGCCTTCGAGTTGGACGGCCAGCCCGTCACCGCCCATCCCGGTGAAACCATCCTGAAGGCCGCGCAGCGCCACGGGGTGGAGATTCCGCACCTTTGCTACACCGATGGCCTGCGCCCTGACGGCAACTGCCGCGCCTGCGTGGTCGAGATCGCGGGCGAGCGCACGCTGGCCCCCAGCTGCTGCCGCGCACCGACCGAAGGCATGAAGGTGCAGGCGGCCAGCCCGCGTGCCCGCAAAAGCCAGCAGATGGTGGTGGAGATGCTGCTGTCCGACATGCCGGAGGTGGGCTACCAATGGAATGATGGTGATGCAAATACTCCTGAATTGATAGCTGGTAGCGCACATAAATCAGGCGCTACAGGCCCATTGGATTCAAAAATTGCCCCCACGGTGGGCCAGCACGGCGAGCTGAGCACCTGGGCCAGCCGCCTGGGCGTCACCGTGCGCCCCGCGCTCCAAGCCCTGCGCCGCGAGCAACCCGCGCCCGATCTCAGCCACCCGGCCATGGCCGTCAACCTCGACGCCTGCATCCAGTGCAACCGCTGCGTCCGCGCCTGCCGTGAAGAGCAGGTCAACGACGTGATCGGCTACGCGCTGCGTGGGGCGGATTCCAAGATCGTCTTCGATCTGGACGATCCCATGGCCGAGAGCACCTGCGTGGCCTGCGGCGAATGTGTGCAGGCCTGTCCCACGGGCGCGCTCAGCCCCAAGATGCACATCGGCTCGCAAAAGGTGGACCGCAAGGTCGATTCGGTCTGCCCGTTCTGCGGCGTGGGCTGCCTCATCACCTACAACGTGCGCGATGAAAAGATCATCAGCGTCGAAGGCCGCGACGGCCCCGCCAACCACGGCCGCCTGTGCGTGAAAGGGCGCTTTGGCTTCGACTACGCCCACCACCCGGACCGCCTGACCATGCCGCTGATCCGCAAGCCCGGCGTGCCGAAGGAGGTGCGCCCCTACGGCGTGGACTGGCGCGACACCTTCCGCGAAGCGACATGGGACGAGGCGCTGGACCTCGCGGCAGGCACGCTCAAGGGCCTGCGCGACACGCATGGCCCCAAGGCGCTGGCAGGTTTTGGCTCGGCCAAGGGCAGCAACGAAGAGGCCTACCTGTTCCAGAAGCTGGTGCGCACGGGCTTTGGCAGCAACAACGTGGACCATTGCACGCGGCTGTGCCATGCGTCCAGCGTCGCTGCGCTGCTCGAAGGCGTGGGCTCGGGCGCGGTGAGCAACCCGGTGAACGACGTGGAGCATGCCGAGCTGATCTTCCTGATCGGCTCCAACCCCACGGCCAACCACCCCGTGGCCGCCACGTGGATGAAAAACGCCGCTAAGCGCGGGGCCAGAATAGTGCTGGCCGACCCGCGTGTGACCGACATCGGCCGCCACGCGTGGCGCACCCTGCAGTTCAAGGCCGATACCGACGTGGCCATGCTCAATGCGCTGATCCACACGGTGATCGACGAAGGGTTGGTGGATGAAGCCTTTGTGCGCGATCGCACCACCGATTTCGAGGCGCTCAAGGCCAACGTGATGGGCTGCAGCCCCGAGGCCATGGCCCCGGTGTGCGGCATTCCGGCCGAGACGCTGCGCGAGGTGGCGCGTGCGTTTGCGCAGGCCAAGGCGTCGATGATTCTGTGGGGCATGGGCGTGAGCCAGCATGTGCACGGCACCGACAACGCGCGTTGCCTGATCGCGCTGTGCGCCGTCACCGGCCAGATCGGCAAGCCCGGCTCGGGCCTGCACCCGCTGCGCGGCCAGAACAATGTGCAGGGCGCGAGCGACGCGGGCCTCATCCCCATGATGTTCCCCAACTACCAGCGCGTGGACAACGCCGGGGCGCATGCGTGGTTCGAGGGTTTCTGGGGCACCAAGCTGGATGACGCACCCGGCTACACCGTGGTCGAGATCATGCACAAGGCCCTGGCGGAGGGCAGCGACCCCCACAAGGTGCGCGGCATGTACATCATGGGCGAGAACCCCGCCATGAGCGACCCCGACCTGAACCATGCGCGCCACGCGCTGGCCAGCCTGTCGCACCTGGTGGTGCAGGACATCTTCCTGACCGAAACCGCGTGGCTGGCCGACGTGGTGCTGCCCGCCAGCGCCTGGCCCGAAAAGACCGGCACGGCCAGCAACACCGACCGCATGGTGCAGATGGGCCGCCGCGCGCTGAACCCGCCGGGCGATGCGCGGCCGGACCTGTGGGTCATTCAGCAGATAGCCGCGCGCATGGGCCTAGCGTGGGACTACGAAGGCGAAGAATCCGGCGTGGCCGCTGTGTACGACGAAATGCGCCAGGCCATGCGCGCCAGCATCGAGGGCATCACCTGGGACAGGCTGGAGCGTGAATCCAGCGTGACCTACCCATGTCTCTCCGAAGACGACCCCGGCCAGCCCATCGTCTTCACCGAACAGTTCCCCACGCCTACGGGGCGCCTCAAGCTGGTGCCGGCCAGCGTGATACCCGGCGCCGAGCAGCCCGACGATGCCTATCCGCTGGTCCTGATCACGGGCCGGCAGCTGGAGCATTGGCATACCGGCAGCATGACGCGGCGCAGCGCGGTGCTGGACGCCCTGGAGCCGCTGGCCACGGCCTCGGTGCATGGCGACGAACTGGCGCGGCTGGGGGGTGGAGCCGGGGGACGCTGGTGGCGTTGCGTTCGCGCCGTGGGGCGGTGCAGGTGCGCCTGCGCCGCGACGATGGCACGCCGCGCGGTACGGTGTTCATGCCCTTTGCCTATGTCGAGGCGGCTGCCAATCTGCTGACCAACGCGGTGCTCGATCCGTTTGGCAAGATCCCTGAATTCAAGTACTGCGCGGTGGCCCTGGCGGTGTTGCCGCCCGAAGGGCAATGACGGCGGCGGGGCTTTGTCCTCGGGGTAAAGTCAAGCCATGTCCGAGCGCCCCACCACCGAAGTCGCCGTCCTGATGCGCCGCGAACGCATCGACAACCGCTGGCAGCCCTGGCGCTGGTCGCTGGCCGATGTCGTGCCCCATGAGCCGGCTTTTGGTGCCGAGCCCCGGCAGTTGCGAAAGGACGAGCGCGAAGAGCAGTGGCTGTTCCCCGGCTTTTCCGTAGAGCTTTTCCGCGACGATGTCGAGGGTTACCACCTCAATCTGGTGTCGCCCGCGCCCTGCTGGTTCGTGATGTGGCGCATGGACGAAGACACCGGCACGAATATCCCGCTGGCGCGGCCCGTGGCCGTGAGCCTGAGTTACCACGACGCCGGCCGCTGGCTGGATGCGCAGGAAACCGTCGAGCAGGTGCCTGCCGCCCCTGCGGTGCTGGAGGGCCTGCGCGCCTTCGTGGATGCCAATTACCAGCCCGAGCCCAAGCGCCGCAAGCGGCCCGACAGTTTCCGCTCGTTGCAGGACCGCTTTGGCAACCCTGCCTCGGTGTCCACTGGAAAAATGCGCGGCGGCGCCGGGGGTGAAAGCCATGGCTGACGGGTTTTTGGGCCGCTGGTCGCAGCGCAAGCAGAACGCCCGCGAGGGCCGGCCATTGCAGGAGCCCACTCCTGTCACCGCGCCGCCGATACAGCCCACCGTGATGCCCGGCGGGCCGCAGGGCCCGGGTGCGCAGGCGGCCGTGGCGCCCG